>PXSE01000121.1 GCA_003022905.1 Halobacteriales archaeon QS_9_68_42 | reverse complement strand
ACGGCGTGTCTTCGTAGGCTCGGACGGCGACAGCCCGCATCGGCGGCGTCTCGACGACGGTCACCGGGACGGTCTCCTCCTGGCCCTCTCGGGGGGAGTCGGGCTCGTCATTGATCGCAACGACGTGGCTCATGCCGGCTTTGTAGCCGGCGAAGCCCTGGAGCCCGGGGCCGCCCTCGTCGTCCGGCCAGGAGTTGAACCGCGGTACCTCGCCGGCCGCACGGCTTCGGGGGCTGAAGCCCATCGAGCCTTTGCGTGGTCTGCTTGGTTGTGGCATGTATCTCACTCCAGTGTGAGGGCCGCGAGGGTGGCGAACATCGCTTCCTCCGTTCGCACCACCTCGCTACCCTGGTTCGGAACCGTATCGAGCCAAAGGTCGAACCGCGCTGTGGGTTCGTCGTCGTTCGGCGCCTCCTCGCCCGGCGCGCAGTCGAGAATCTCCGGCAGGCCCCGCTCGGGGGCGCCGAAGGCGACTGTGACGTCGTCGTCGATCCGCTCGACCAGCTGGCCGAGACGGTCGACCGACAGCGTCTCACCGTGCCGGGACGCGGCGATACGCACGCCGCCGTCCGGCCGTGTGAGGGCGTCCTCGATGGTCGCACGCTCGACGTCGAACCCCGGTGGGGGCTCGTCGACGATTTTCGCGCGAACCGGCCGTCGCGAAGAGACCCTGATGGTGACGCGCTCTCCCTTCTCGTACTCCCCGTCGGAGGGGAGGGAGATCGGGTGTTGCAGTCCGCAATTGACCCGGACGCGCCCGTCAGGTCCGACCTCGGTCACGATTCCCTGTCTTAACGACCCCGAACCGTCCGATCCGGAGCCGGTCCGTGAAGCGACGCGGAGCGGCGGCAGCACGCCGACGTACTCCAGTTCGTCCCGCCTGCCCCACGCCTCCTTTCGGAGGTATGGGGGCGTGGCGGCGTACTCGAGCACTGTGCCGACGAACCCGTCGCCGAACCGCCCCTCGCTTCCCCGGTCGGGGAAGACGACGAGTCGGTCCACCCGGAAGATCACCGCCGCGCGTGCGACGTAACCGAGTTTGCGAGTCGCCTCGCGTTTGTCCTCGGCTTCCCGGGTCAGAGACGACGGCACGAGCACGCTGCGTGTCATGCCGTGACGCTTCCATGTCCCTTCACTAGACTGTACCGGTTCTACCTAACCCATGCTTAAAAGTAACGCGGTATGCCGTCGGGGTGTCGCCCGTTGTCAGGGGGCTGAACAGCTCTGCCGTGCGTATCGTTACCGGGCGCCTCCGCGCCCGTGGGCGGTTCCGCAACTCTTTTACCCTTTTCCCCGGTACGCTCAACTGCGAGGCGCGTCGGTAGTGTAGTGGTATCACGTGACCTTGCCATGGTCACAACCCGGGTTCAAATCCCGGCCGACGCACTTCTACGAGGCGCAAACCGCCGAGTGGCACGGAGCGATAGCGACGTGCCACGAGGCTCACCGCGAGTCGTGAAATCGTCACGAGGGATTTGAACCCTACCAGTCGCGCGCAGCGACCGGAGGGAGCGAGCACGTCTGGGTCCGGTTCAAATCCCGGCCGACGCACTCCCTTCGGTCATGCGTCGCCCGACTTCTCGCTCGCTCCGTCGTCGGCGCTACGCGCCGACTGCCCGAGGGACCGCCGGTCCCTCGCTGCTCGCGAGAATCCCGAGAGACGCCGTCGGCGTCTCTCGACCCTCGCGAACCTTGCGGGTTCGCTCAGTCCCGGCCGACGCGTTGCGAGGCCGAGCGAAGCGAGGCCTCGAATGAGTCGAGCGGCGAAGCCGCGAGACCGGGGCGACGTAAGTGAAGCGAACGTCGCCGGATGCGCGAGCGGGGAACGGATGTGACCCGCGAGACGTTGCGAGACCGAACGGAGTGAGGTCTCGGCGACGTGAACGGGGAGCGGACGGCGCGACTGTAGAGCGCCGCCGAACGAGAGACCCGTGAACGCTCTCCCCGCGGTGGTGAAATTCGGGTCATTGCTCCGGCGGGCGTTGACGACCTCACGGAAGCTTTCCTATCGGGCGAAAGCAAGCAAATCATTATAACCGAGTGGCAACTCGACGCTCCCATGGGCGCAGCAATATCGGCGCTGCCGAGGGCAGTGGGGATCGTCAAGCGGAACCCGATACTCATCGCCGGATCGGTGCTGTTCGGGTTCATCGCGCTGGTCGGCGTCGCGTTCTCGTTGATTCCGCTGATCGGGGGTATCATTTTCCAGGTGCTGATCCTCCCCGTCGGTCTCGCGGGCATCGTATCGATGACCGACGCCGGGACCGACGAGGGCGCCTCGCTGGGCGATTTCACCGGCGGCATCAGCGATCACGCCGGGTCGATGATCGGCGCCTTCGGGCTGATGTTCCTCATCCAACTCGCCGTTGCTCTCGCACTGGTGGTGGTGCTCGTGTTCGTCATCGGGTTCAGCATCGTCGGCGCGGCGGCGGAGTCGGACCCCGGAGCGGCGTTCGCCGGGATCGGCCTCCTGACGGGGTTAGTGTTGCTCGCGGTCCTCCTCGTGGTACTCGTCCTGCAGCTGGTCCAGCAGTTCCTCGACGTCGCCGTCATCGTCGGCGGCGAGGACGCCGCGGGGGCGCTGTCGGAGGCGGCGTCGCTCGTCACCGGCGGGCCGCTGAGCGTGCTGGGCTATGCCTTCCTCCGGTTCGTCGTGCTGGGGGTCGCCGTCGCCGCCCCGCTGTTGCTCGCGGCCGCCGTCGCAGGCGTCGGCGTCGCGGAGAACACCACCGCGCTCCTCGTCCCGGCTGTCCTCCTGATGCTCGTCGCGTTCCCGCTGGGCGTCGCGCTCGGCTTTGCCTACCACGTCGCCTACTACCGGGAGCGCCGGCCGGGGGCGGCCGATCCCGCGTCGGACACCGGCGACGGGAACGCCGACGTCGTGAGTCCGCCCTCGGCGGGCGACTGACCGCCGGCCGCGACGGCCCGAGGCGTCAGTCGGTCAGAAACGAGACGAGTTCCCTGCCGACGACGTCGGGCCGCTCCTGGTGCATGAAGTGGCCCGCATCACGGACCCGCACGACGCGGCACTCCTCAATTATCTCGTCGGCGTGTTCGAACATCTCGGGGCCGATACACCCGTCGCGTTCGCCGGCGATGACGAGCGTCGGGGTGCGGACGGGCGCCACGTCCTCCGTCGAGGGTGGGTCGCGCCGCAGCAGCGACCCGACCAGCGACGACACCTCAGTCCGGAACGTCTCCTTGACGGCCTCGATGCGCTCGTCGGGGTAGTCCCACCCGGGGCTCCACAGCCCCCACAGGAACTCCACGAGCGCGAACTCGCGCCACCGGAGCGCGCGCTCGGGGACGTCCGGGAGCTGGAAAAACCACATGTACCAGCTCCGGAGCAGCTGGCGGGGGTGCTCCAACAGCAACGCCTCGAAGCCGGGCGGGACGGCCATCGTTGCCATCCGCTCGAAGGCGTCGGGGTCGACCCGGTCGGCGGCGTAGGCGGCGACGGCACCCCAGTCGTGACCCACGAGCACCGGCGCTCCGGCGTCGGTGTCGAGCTCCTCGGGCAGTGCCTCCGCCAGCGCCACGGCGTCGGCGCCGAGCGCCCGCGCGGGGTAGTCGCCGTCCGGCGCGGGGCCGGTCGGGGCGTAGCCGCGGGTGTACGGCGCGACGGCGGTGAACCCGGTACCGGCGAGGCGCTCGAGAACCGGACGCATCGAGCCGGCGTCGTCGGGGAAGCCGTGCAGACAGAGCGCGAGCCGGTCGCCGGCGCCGGCGCGCAGGCACTCGAAGTCGATGCCATTGGCCTCGACGGAGAGGTCCGTCGACGGCTCGGTGTCCCGGTCGTCCGACATGGTCGATACCTCGACCGCCCGTAATTTATTCGTTGACCCGCGGCCGTAGCGGTCGAACCGGGAGCGGCGCCGACCGCCGAGGTGTCGGCCGGACGGGCCGGGCGTGACCGGGAGGTCACTCCCGCGAGTCCCAGCGAAGGCGGACCTCGCCGGACTCACGGCTGCCGCCGAGGATGCCGGGCCGTTCGACGGTGGTCACCGTCACGGTGGCCTCGTCGGGCGGCGGCAGCTCGACCGTGGCGTCGCCGCTCTCGATCCGCACCTCGCAGTCCTCAAGCGCTCCTTCGAGGTCTTCGAGTGGGCCGACGAAGGCCGCGTCGTTCTCGCCGGGGTCGCCGCCGGGGGCTTGCTCCCAGGCGATGTCCCCAACGTCCTCCGAGCGGCCGGCGAGAACGGCGTTGACCGCGGCGCCGAACAGCAGGACCAGGCCGCCGAAGTACAGGACCGCATAGAGCTGGAACCCGACCCCGAGGAGCGTCCAGCCGGCACCCGCGACGAGCGTCCCCGGCACGACCTCCCGGAGGGTGACGTCCTCGTCGGGAAACACGTGGAACATCGGGAGCAGCGCCGCGCCAACGGCGAGGGCCGACAGGACCGGTCGGACAACCGCGTCGGCGGTGCCGAAGGACGGCACCTCGACGACGGTGTCCGCGAACGTGACGACGAACAGCGCGAGAGCGATGGCGCCGAACACGGCGACGGCGTCGACGAGCTGGTCGAAGAACGTGTTCGCAGTTTCGGATTCGTAAATGTCGGAGAACGCCTGGTCGAGCCCCCGGAAGATGCGGAGCGTCCCCCAGATTAGGGCGGCGACCGAGAGCACCGAGAGGCCGGCGTTCTCGGTGGCGTTCTCGGCGGCGAGGACGAGTACGTCGGCAATCGATCGGGCCGAGTCCCCGGAGGCCGCCGATGACGGCGTGATGTTGGCGACGAGCGAATCGACGACACGGGCGGCGAGGGCCTCGCTTCCGACGGTCGTCAGGAGGAACAGTACGAGCAGCAGGAACGGCAGCAGAGAGACGAACGCATGGTATGCGATGCTGCCGGCCATGAACGTGATGTTCTCCGACCGGACCTCGATGACGACGGCCCGCCCGAGCTCCTTACCGCGGGCGACGGCGCGGCGCGCTCGCGACGATTCAGCGCTCATACCCGGCGCTCGGCTCGGGCGGCAAAGAACGCTCGGTTGTCGACGGGAGCGGGGCGACCGTTATCACGGGCGAGGCGCAAGGTCCGGGCATGACGGTGGTTGCACTCCTGAGCGTCGCACCGGTCATCGAGGACAGCATGGCGGGCGAGGTAGCGAAGGCCGTCGAGGCGCTCGACGATTTCGACGTCAGCTACGAAACGAACCCGATGGGGACGGTGGTCGAGGCCGACGACGTGGACACGCTGCTGACGGCGGCGGGGGCGGCCCACAAGGCCGTCGACGGCGACCGCGTGAGCACGTTCCTGAAAATCGACGACAAACGGGACCGGGAGTTCGACGCCGACGAGAAGGTGGCGGCCGTCGAGGCGGCGCTGGGGCGGGAAGCGAGGGGAGACGGCGGGTAGCGCCGCTGAGTCGGAGAGCCCGCGGTTCGGGGCAAGGAAAAGGCATATCCCCCGCCCACCATACCTTCAGACATGAGCACACCCCCTGGCGAGTACTACACCGAGGAACGGTGGAACAACTGGCTCGATAGGCTCCGCGAGGAGGACATCGACCCGGAGAGGGAGGACTCCGCGCGCCTCCTCCTGAACCTGCAGGACGACACCGCCATCGCCGTCGCCAAGATAGTCGCCGAGTACGACGGGGGGGAACTCGGCGAGGAACCGGCACTCGAGGAACTCGCAAGGGTCCGGGACATCGTGCTCTCGGAGGTGGAGTTCGACGACGAGGAGAACGAGGAGTTCGTCCGCGCGGCGGCCGACGCCGAGGCCGAGGAGGACCTCGACTCCGCGCTGGCCTACTGTGCGAAGGCCGGGACGCTGCTGTTCGAGGGCGATGACCTCGACATGGACGTCGCCGAGGAAATAGAGTACGGGCTGGTCGCCGAGTGGGTCAACGGGCTCGACTCGCTGGAGACGGCCCTGGCCGATCCCGAGGTTATCGACGAGGACGACGAGTAAGGCCGACAGTACGGTTTTGCTTGTTCGGTATCTCCCCGGGGTAGTGTTCAGATAAGAGGTCATAGGGAGCCTGGGAAAACGTAGAAAGCCCTCGGCGCTCTCGACTCCCGCGGCTCGTTGCGCGCTTCGGGCGCATTGCGCCCTGCAGTGCTTACGTCGCCGGGGTTCGCCGAGAGTGCCTCGCCCTTTCAGTCCGCCAGGATTCGGTTGGTTGCCCAGCAGAAATGGACTGGCTCGCCCGTGCTTATTTGAACACTACCCTCGTCGGGGGAGACAGACGGTCGCCGTCGACCTCTCGGACGCGCAATCGCCCAGCTAGGTCGACTGCGGGGGCGCACAGGCGACGAGTAACCCCCCGCGTACGACACGTTTTCACCGGGCGGAACGGCGGGACGATAATGGCGAAGCTCGTGATGTCCTGATTAGGCCGTTCTTCCGTTCCGTCCGGAATCAGTTAGTGATGAAGTCCACACTTTTTTCTCGTTCCTGCAGAAGTTCGAGGTATGTCACTGTGGGCGGACCGTCGGGGCCAGTCCGTTGTCATCGGCTCGCTACTGATATTCACCTTCCTCATCCTCGCGTTCTCGGGCTACCAGACGTTCATCGTTCCCAGCCAGAACCAGCAGGTCGAGGCCGAGCACTTCCAGGAGACCGAAGACCAGTTCTCGACGCTGCGCAGCAACATCCTCAACTCCATCGGCTCCGAGGAGACGCGGTCGACGGCCATCGAACTCGGCACGGGGTACCCGGTCCGGCAAATCGCGCTGAACCCGCCGCCAGCGGCCGGGCGGCTGGCGACGACCGAGCCTGGCGACGTCGAAATCACCAGCGACGGCACCACCGGGAACGTCTGTCGGGCCGACGGCGAGACGCCGACGACCCGCTCGCTCGTCTACACGCCCGGCTACAACGAGTACGGGGCGCCGGAGGCGCTCGGCTACGAGAACCGGGTCGTCTCCGGGGAGTTCCGGAGCGGGCGGTTCGACGAGCAGCGACTCGTGCGGGAGAGTTCCAGCGGCAACGACCGCATCAGCCTCTTTCTGCTTAACGGCTCGGTCGACGAGTACGGGGTCAACACATACAGCCTCGAGGTCAACGCCTCCAGACAGCACACCAAGACGCTGGACAAGCCGAAGATAACGATACCGAGCCGGTTCGACGCCACGACCTGGAGGGACGAGATACTGGCAGACTACTCGGACGTGACCGTCACGTCGCCCTCCGACCCCTCCGACGACAGGGTCATACTGTCGTTCGACGGCAAATACGAGGTCTCCTGTGCCGTGGTCGGCCTCAGCTCCGACCCCGCATTTACGCCGCCGGACGACAGTGGTGGCGGGCCGAGCGACAGTGATAGTGGTGGCGGCTACGACGTTCAGTGGCTCGACCCGAGCGGCGAAACAGGAACGTCGTGTTCGGGCGATCCGGGCGACTACGACTGCACGCTGGACGCGAGCCAGTCACAGACGCTGGACCTGACCGCAGAGACCAAGCCCCGTGCACAGGACGCGACCGTCGATTTCTTAGTCAGTAACGGCGACGTCGCCACCATTACGCCGGCGGAGGGCGACACCGGATCGGACGGGAAGGTCTCTGCGAGGGTGCGGGCTCAGTCCGACGGGGAGGTAAAGGTCTACGCAGATGGCGGTGACAACGCAGACTTAATCAACTTCACCATTACGAACTGCCCGCCGGATTGTGGCACCGGCGTCACCGTGGTCTACACCAATGGCGACCAGAAAGTAAGCACAGCGAAAAAGTCAGTAGGTACGACGGAGATAGACCAGAAGGGCAAGGCCGTCGGCCCCCTCGTCGCTGACATTGATGGCGACGACGACGACGACATTCTATACGTAAATGGAGGCGACAGCAACAGCAAGGTGTACATCGCCGACCCGGACGGGTCCGACGTGACGGAACTCTCGTCGACCCAAGCGAGTGGCGACAAGTCGCTTCTAGGTGTCGGCCGGTGGGACGGTGCCGATACCTCGGTGTACTTCGCCGACGGGGACCAGTCGGTCATCTACCGGACGAACCCTTCGGATGGAGACGTCAAGGTCGTAAACCCCGAAAACGATGTCAGCGCCGTAACAGGGCCCGCTGACATCGACAGCGACGATGCCAATGAACTTCTATACGCGGACGGCAGCCAGGAGCTCCGCTACTTTGAGCCGGGGGCCGGGCCCGGCGACGCGGTGGGAGAAAAGATTTCTCTAGAACAAGGAATCGGGGACAACAACGGCGGCATCGGCCTCGGGCGGCCGGCCGACTTCAACGGCGACGACACGGCCCGGATTCCGGTGGTAGACGGGTCGAACCGGCTCATCCTTGTGAACAGCAATGGAGACGAGACCGTCCTCGTCAACTCCGACAACAAGGGGTTCGAGATCGCCAAGTCCCCCGTCGCGACGGTCGACTGGGACGACGACGGCAAGCTAGAAATCGTGTATCTCACTAAGAACAATGGCCTCAAGTACGTCGACGATGTCACCGAGAGTAGTCAGACGGTGAAGGACACCGAAATCGACGAACCCAGAGACAAGACCGGCGTTGCGTGACCTCGCCTGACAGGAGAAGTGAACTGTCCGTGGTCAACGATTCGATGCTCGCCGACGACGAGATAATCCGACCGATAGGCACGAGTCATATCCGCCCTGTGCCGAGACGGGCGGCTCCGGCGATGGATCCGATGAAAATGGGCACTTGGTTCGACGATTGACGAAACTAACGTCGTCAAACACTTATACCGGTCTCCCGTCCACCCGAACATGACGGACCAGAGCGTAGGCATCGACGCCGTCGAAATCCATGCAGGCAATCTGGAGCTCGACCTCGCGGAGACGTTTGCGCCGGAGATGGGCGACGACCCCGGCAAGTACACCAAGGGCCTCGGCCTGTACGGCAGTTCGCTGCCGGACACCTACGAGGACATCGTGACGATGGGCGCCAACGCCGCCCACCGGCTGATGGAGCGGAAGGGCCTCGAACCCGCGGACATCGGCCGCATCGACGTCGCCACGGAGTCGGCGTTCGACCACTCCAAGCCCGTCTCGACGTACATCGCGGGCTGTCTCGAACAGGTGTTCGACGGCGACTTCCACCAC
>PXSE01000120.1 GCA_003022905.1 Halobacteriales archaeon QS_9_68_42 | reverse complement strand
GTCGGCGCCGATGTCCTCGAGGGCGTCGCAAATGGCCGTCAGCGTTCCGCCCGTCGAGAGCACGTCGTCGAGCACCAGCACGCTGTCGCCCTCGTCGACATCATTGATAAACATCTGGTTCTCCGAGTAGCCCGTCTGCTGGAACAGCGGCGTCTCCCCGTCGAGGCCGTACTCCCGCTTTCGGATGACCACGAGCGGGATGTCGGTCATCAGCGACACCGCCGTCGAGATATGGATGCCCATCGCCGCCGGCGTGACGATCTTGTCGACGTCCTCCAGCTGTGCTTTCCGGATTATCTTGATGACGATCTCACGCAGCAGGCTCGGTTCGAGCATCGGGACGCCGTCGCTTATCGGGTGGACGAAGTAGTGGTAGCCGTCCGTCTCGATTATCGGCGCCTCCAGCAGCGACTGCTGAAGCTGGTCCATGCCGCGAGTAATCGAAGCCACGAATAAAAGCTGGCGATACCCGCCGGGCCGCGGGGGGACGCTCGCCGGCCGCTCACCGCCGGGTCGCCGCCCACACGTCGAGGACGGCGCTCTCGGGGCCGCCGCCGTCCCAGACCAGCCGGACGGTGCCGTTGCTCGGGACGCCCTCGAGAACGCAGGTGTCCTCGGCGTTGACCCGGCCGCTGGCCCACGCGCCCCCCCGGCAGGCGGCCTCGTCCCCGGCGCTAGCGACCCGAAGCGCCGCGGCGTCGATGGGTTCGCCGCCGTCGTGGGTGATAGAGAGCGTCCTCGTCGCGCCGTCGTACTCGTAGTCGAACTCGGCGGTCGGCACCCGCTCGGACAGTTCCCCGGAGACGCTGTGGATGCCGGCGCCGAGCGCCGCTGACAGCACCAGAAGCACCACGCCCATCTGGAGGAGGCCGACGGCGAGCGCGAACGCGGAGTCCGAGTGGTTCTGAGTCACGATTGGGGCACACGCCGGCGGTCAGCGTATTTAGTCGAACGATGGCCGGAAGTATAACTACCCGGCCGGTTTCAGGACTCGAAAGCGGGGGAAGGGTCAGTCCCGCAGGTCCGCCAGCAGTTCCTCGGCGACGACGCCGCCCACCGCGGCTTTTGATCCCTCGAACTCCCGGACGTCGTCGGCTCGGACGACCAGCACCCGCGCCGTCGCCTCGCCCATCACCCCGGCGTCGTTGGCGACGACGAACGAGAGGTCCGCCCGCTCGAGCGTCGAGCGCGCCGCCGCGACCATCGCCTCGTCGTCGCCGCCCGTCTCGGCCTTGAACCCGACGACCGGGAGGTCCGGGTGGGCCGCCCGGACCTCGTCGATGAGCTTCGGGGTCGGCGACAGTTCGAGGGTGAGTTCCTGTCCGGAGCGTATCTTCTCGTCGGCCGCCTCAACGGTGTAGTCGCCGATGGCGGCCGCCGACACCAGCGCGTCGGCCTCCTCGACCGCGTCGGCGACGGCTTCGAGCATCTCCGCGGCCGTCTCCGCGCGCCGGGTCTCGGCGTACGGCACCGCCGGGCCGTCGTGGACGAGCGTCACGTCGGCCCCCCGGACGTAGCAGGCTTTCGCGGCCGCCCGACCCGTCCGCCCGGAGGCCCGGTTGGTGATGACCCGGACCGGGTCGACCGGTTCGCTCGTCGCTCCGCTGGTGACGACGACGTGCTCGCCGGCCAGCGGCCGGTCGCCGACCGCCCGCGCCGCCCCGAGGACGATGGCCGCCTCGCCGGCTATCTTGGCCTTGCCCTCCTCGATTCGGGGGTCGACGAACGCGACGCCCCACGACTCCAGCGTCTCGATGGCCGCCAGCACGCCGGGGTGGTCGTACATCGGCTCGTGCATGGCGGGCGCGACGACGACAGGCACGTCCGCACCCAGCGCCGTCGTCGCACACGTGGTGACCGGCGTGTCGTCGACGGCCGACGCGATCTTCCCGACGGTGTTGGCGGTCGATGGCGCCAGAAGCAGTACGTCGGCCCACCCCTCGCGGCCGCACAGCTCGACGTGCTCGACCGACCCCGTGATCTCGGTAACGACGGGGTTGTCGGTCGCGAACTCCAGCGCCCACGGGTGGACGATGCCGGTCGCGGCGTCGGTCATCACCGCCCGCACCTCGGCGCCCCGCCGCCGGAGTTCGTGGGCCAACTCGATTGTCTTCACCGCCGCGATGGACCCGGACACCCCCAGCGCGACGCGAACGTCGTCGAGCATCGTCATGAGTTTCGCGTCGCCGGAGTTAAAAACTACCGCGGACTCGGTGTCGAGTCCGCGGGCCAGGAGCCCCTGTTAAAGGTGCTTCGTATAAACGGGACAAGGACGAACCGGTTGTGGGGTTTCCACGCCGGTATGGCGCACAGATTCCCCACCGACGGGGACGCGTGGATAACGGAGTACGGCGAGTTGCTCAACGACAACGACGACTACGACGCCGCCAGCGAGGGCTGGGGCGTCGGCTTCGATGGCGACTTCCTGTTCGTCGTCGAACCGGACGACGCCTACGACGGCGAGGCGCTCTACTTCTTCCTCGGTCTCGAGGACGGCGACTGCACGGCCGCCTACGAGGTCTCCGACCCCGACGACGAGGAGTACGGCTTCGTGTTCCGGGGGCCCTACACCAATTGGAAGCGGCTCTTCGAGGGCGAATTGGGCCCGGTCGACGGCATGATGTCCGGCGAGTTCGAGATCGAGGGCGACATGCAGAAGATACTCCAGTACAGCGAGGCCGCAGTCGAGATGACCGAGACCGGCCGCGGCATCGACACCGAGTTCGAGCACTGACGGGCCGTCCCTACCGTCGAGACACACCTTTGGACGGGTTTGTCAGAACCTTTTGTACCAGATGAGTCGACCTGCAGGTGTGAGCTGTACTCATGAGCAACGATGACAGGTTCGACGATGCCTCGATATCGCGGCGACGGTTCTTCCAGCTATCGGCCGCGACGGGCGCCGCGCTTACGCTGCCGGGGAACGCGGTCGCGGACGCAAAGACCGAGGCGTTCACCGCGGAGTATCAGTACGTACTGAACCACACGCCCGAGGCCCACGCCGTCCCGACGCTCGTACGGTTCGACGACCCGAGCGGCCCGACGACAATGGAGGGGCTCGTCGGGGGCGACGCCGACGTCCGCACCACCACGGAGCCGGAGCCGGCCGCCTACGGCAAACTGACGACGACGGAGGCCCAGGCGGTCGCCGACCTGCCCAGCGCCTCGGAGTTCCAGTTCTCGCCGGGGTCGAACCCGTTCTGGCGCATCGACTACTATCCGCTCGGCGTGTTCCCCGAACCGCGGCGGGCCGTCGACTACACCGGCTTCGAGCAACTGAAGGACGGCCTCCGCGTTCTGGAGGACCGCTACCCCGACCGCATCCGCGTGAAGAACGTCGG
>PXSE01000119.1 GCA_003022905.1 Halobacteriales archaeon QS_9_68_42 | reverse complement strand
AGGAGCTCCAGCAGATGCTGCAGGGCGCGGGCGGCGGCCCGATGGGTCCGGGCGGTCCGGGCGCCGGCGGCGACTGAGCGGGCGTGACGCCGCAACCGAGCGACGAGGAGGTAGTCGAGGCGGCCTCCGACGCCGCCGAGGGACTGGTCCTCTCGCGGTACAAGCAGTCCGAAATCCGTGACCTCGACGTGACGGTCCGCTTCGAGGACGGCCAACTCGAGGTCGACGTCTACCTCGACGCGCCCGAGGACCCCGACCCGGCCGTCGTCGCTGGCGAGGCCGTCGAGGCCGCCGAGGCCGCCGTCGACGACCTCTTCGAGGACGCCTGACGGTATTCCTTCCTCGCGCGACTACCCGGTCAACAGCAGTATCAGCAGGCTGGTCGCCATCGCGCCGCCGATGACGACCAAGAGCAGGACGCCGCCCATCTGTATCATGGCGTTGGCCGTCGACGCCAGCGTCTCGGTGCGGTCGTTGCCGAACACCGTCACTTCGGCGTGTTCGACGGCCATGCCGACCTCGACGGGTTCGAGGTCGGCCTTCGCCTCGGTGACCAGGTTCTCGACGACGGCCGCCAGTTCCCCGGCGTCGATCTCGCCGCCGACCTGGTTGGCCGCCTCCATCGTGTTGACGACGTGGGTGTCGGTCGTCATCACCTCGGCCGCGTCGGCGTCGACGACCGAGAGCAGTTCCTCGCGGACGCCGGGGTCCATGTTGTTGCCGTCGACGAGACAGTAGACCGTCCGACTCGCGGCGTCACCCTCGCCGACCTCGACGACGGCGACACGGACGCCCAGCGGCCCGATGCCGTCCTCGGGGTCCCAGTCGGTGGGGTCCCAGGCGACGCCGACCCGGAGCGGCCGCCCGTCGGCGTCGGCCAGTCGGTCGCCGAGGCGGCGGCCCGCCTCCATCATGTCGAACGAACGGCGCGACCCGGGGACGACGTGGCCCAGGTCGTCGCCCTCGAGCCCGTCGTTGCAGTTGTGGGCGTCGACGAGCATCACGTCTCCCAGGCCGGCGGTGCGGGCCTCGGCGGCCGTCGACAGCCCGACCGAGAAGTCGACGTCGTCGGCGCATCCGGGCGCGTGGGTGGCGACGACGAGGGCGTCGTCGCCGAAGGCCTGCCCCAGCAGTTTCGACTCGCCCTCCCGCTCGCGGACGGGCGGGGTCGCACGGTTGCCGTATTCGATGCGGTCGTGGGCGCGGTCGGCGGCCGCGAGAAGGGTGTCGACCTCCCGCTCGGTGACGAGGTTGAAGTCGTGGCCGGCGGTGGCGTGCGGCGGGAACGCTAGGCCGTCGGCGGTCCGGGCGACCCGCCTGGGGAGGTTGCCGCCGCCGATGTCGCCCATCGGACCGGGGTGTATCATCGGCAGCACGAACCGGGCCTTCTCGGTCCCGTCGGGGCCCCGGATGCCCATGACCGTGACGGGGACGACGGCGTCCTCGCCCAACTGCTCGAAGAACGACTCCAGCTCGCGGGTCCCCTCGGCGATGTGGCCGACGAACCCGCGGACGAAGTCCAGCACGGACACCCCGAGGCTCTGCCGCCAGGGCCGGTCGATGGTGACGAGAAAGACGTAGACGGCCAGCGCGTACACGGCACAGAGCGACCCGAGGACGAGAAAGTGGTTCGGCCGGACGACGCTCAACTCCGGCCGGGCCTCGGCCGTCCGCGACAGGTAGGTGGCAACGAGCGGGCCGCCGAGGTCGCCCGACCGGACGACGCCGCTGTAGACAAACCCTAGCGCCGCGGCGGTGGCCGTCTGGATGCTCGCGGGAACGGACGCCACCAGCAACGACCGCCGGGAGACGGCCATGATGACGAACAGGCGGAGCGCGAAGACGGAGGCCAGTCCGACGGCCAGCGCGTCGAAGACGAACACCTGCCGGAGGCCGGTGACGGCGGCGACGGCGGCGCTGGCCACTAGAAAGACCACGAGGACGACCTCACAGACCAGTGCCAGGAGTGCCGACCGGTTGTACGTCAGTTTGCCGCCGAGCCGCCGGTCGAACCACGGCGTTGCGAAGGCGGCGACGATGGTCGGGACGGCGATGTACACTATCCCCTGGTAGGCGTCGTCGAGAACGAACTCGTAGTTGAAGGCCGCGACGCCCGCGACAGCCGCGATGAGGAGTGCCGCCAGCAGGCTGGCCGACCAGTCGGGCGCCCGGAAGACGAACCGGGACAGCGCCGCCAGGTCGCCCTGGGACTGCGTCATCGTTCGGCCGCGGGGGCCGGATGGGGTTAAAACGCTCGGGATCCGCCTACGCCGCGAGGTTCGGGAGGTGGACGGCCGCGTACGGCGCCGTCACCGTTGCGAGGACGGCGTCGACGACGACGAGCGCGACGAACCCCGTGAGTTCGTGCCGCTCCAAGGGCGGCGCCCCTTGACGGGTCAGGTTCCCTCGGTGCAGACCTCGAGGAAATTCTCGAAGACGGCCTCGCCCTCCTCGGTGTGGGCCACCTCGGGGTGCCACTGGACGCCGTACAGATTCCGGTCGGTGTCGCTCATGGCCTCGATGCCGCAGACGTCGCTCTTCGCGGTGCGGACGAACCCCGCCGGCAGGTCCGTTACTTCATCGGCGTGGCTAGCCCACACCCGGGTGTCGGGCGACAGCGACCCCACGAGCGGGTCGTCGTCGTCTTCGACCTCGACGGTCACGTCGGCGTAGCCGCCGTACTCGCCGGCGCCGACCGCTCCGCCCAGCTCCTCGGCGATGAGTTGCATACCCAGACAGATGCCCAACACCGGCACGTCCGCATCGAGGTACTCCGGGGCCCGGCCGACCCGATCCATGTCCGGGCCGCCCGAGAGGACGACCCCGTCGGCGTCGACCTCCTCCGGCGGCGTCTCGTTGTCGACGATGTCGGTGTCGACCCCCAGGTCGCGGAGCGCCCGCCCCTCGAGGTGCGTGAACTGCCCGTGGTTGTCGACCACGACGATGCGCGTCATCGGGCGTCCGTACCGCGTCGGCGGACAAAAAGGGTCTGATGGGCCGCGACCGCCCCGGGCAGCTCCCCCGAACGGCGACGACGTCCCGGTCCCCGTCGCTCCGCCGCCGACCCGCAGAAAAACCGCCCGTCTGCCGATTCCGTTCGATATGTGTTCGGCTCCGGATGACCGCAACCAAACGCTCGGTATGAGGCGCTCATAGCATCCGGTAGGGCTCGGAGCCGCGGGGACGGCCCGAACCGAGGGTTCTCCCGTCCGGGCACCTTCCGGGTGGTATGGACAGCCGCTCGAGTCGGTTCCGCGTCTTCCGCGTCGTCGAGAGCGTCCGGCATCTGAACCTCTACGACGTCGAGGCCGCACGGCTCTACACGGTCTACGAGACGGGCTACCCG
>PXSE01000118.1 GCA_003022905.1 Halobacteriales archaeon QS_9_68_42 | reverse complement strand
GTCGAACCCCGACGCCTTCTTCGGCGACCCCACGAAACCCATCGGCGGCAACATCCTCGGTCACAAGTCCACCTTCCGGATGTACCTCCGGAAGTCCAAACAGGACAAGCGCATCGTCAAGCTGGTCGACGCCCCCAACCTCCCCGACGGCGAGTCCGTTATGCGGGTACAGAACGAGGGGCTGAAGCCCGAGTAACCCGGAGTCGGCTCCGGCCTGATTCCGGCCCTTTCCGCCCGCCGCTCGTTTCGTGCCGACGCCGCCGGGCGTAGATACGAAACGCCGCGTTCTGAGTGTGCGTGACGCTGTACCTGAACATCGCGCTAGCGGGGTGACACGGGGGCGCGCTACCCGCGCTGGTGTCGATGCGTCTCGAGCCGCTCGACGTCCCGCTCGAGGAATCCGGGAGCCGCCTCGTGATTCATTATCTCCTCGGGCGTGAGCCAGTGGGCCGCGGCGACCTCCTCGGGACTTCGGACGCGGGCCTCGCCGTCCTCGTTCTCACAGAGCGTGACGATATTGACGCAAGCCGCGCCCGTGTCCGTCTCGAAGCTCCGGCTGTGGACGTACTCGACGGCGCCGACCTCGATGCCGACTTCCTCTCGGAGTTCCCGCCGGGCCGTCGCCTTGATGGGTCCGTCGACGCCGGGTACCGTCTCGACCTTCCCGCCGGGGAACCCGAGCAGGCCGGCCGCGTGCTCCTCGTCGGCCGCCCGCTTGACGAGGAGGTACTCGTCGTCCCGTACCACCGCACCCTCGACGTTCACGAGGTACGTGTACTCGTCCATGCTGTAGCTGGTCGGCGCTGTGGTGAGTATCTTCGGGAGGCGTGTGACCCAGAAGAACCGTGAGGAATCGAGCTATAGCACATGCTCCGTATCGTAGGAGCCAAGCACCCGGACCCAGCCGTTGTCGGCGATGGCCCGGAGTTCGTCGACGGCCGCCCCGGCGCGGTCCTCGTAGAGGCCCGCCGCGAAGTCGAAGTGGAAGACGTAGTCGCCGAGGCGCTCGCCGCTCGGCCGGGACTCGACCCGCGAGAGGTTGATGTCCCGCTCGGCGAACGGCTCGAGCATCTCGAGCAGCAGCCCGGGGTAGTTGGTGTTGGGGTAGACCACGACGGAGGTCTTACCGCCGGCGTCGGCGCGTTCGGTCTCGGGCGCGAGCACGACGAACCGGGTGGCGTTGGAGGTGCTGTCTTGGATGTCGCGGGCGAGCACCTGGAGGTCGTCGCCGGCCGTCGCCGGGTGGCCGATGGCGGCCATGTCCGGCTCCTCGCGGGCGCTCTCGACGCCGCGGGCGGTGGAGGCGACGGCCTCCGTCCGGGCGCTGGGGTACTCCCGGGCGAGGTACGCCCGGCACTGCGCCAGCGCCTGCGGGTGGCTGAGGACGGCGTCGAACTCGCCGCTCTGGGCCAGGAGTGCGTGCTGGATGGGCGTGACGATCTCCCGGACGACGGCGACGTTTCGGTCGGCTAGGGCGTCCAGCGACTCGGTAACGGAGCCCTCGATGCTGTTCTCGATGGGGACGACGCCGCGCTCGTATTCGCCGCTTGCGACTCCCTCGACGATGCCGGTCACCGACTCGACGAAGTCGACCTCGTCGGCGATGGCGGCCGTCGCGCGGTGCGAGTAAGTTCCTTCGGGACCGAGCGTGAGGGCTCTCATTGGCCGCCGGTAGACGGGCTGGCGAGAAAAGAGCGTCGGGAGCGTTGCCGACCGGAGGGAGGCAACGTCACAGCGAGCGGCGAGTGAAACGAGCCGCGAGTTGCGAGGACGAGGGCGATTCGGACGGCTACTCTGCGGCCTCGATGGCCTCGATGCCGAGTTCGGTGACGTCGCCGGCGACGTCGGACGCCCGGAGGCGCTCGGGCGTGTACCACTCCCACGCGCTCGCCGGCGCTTCGTCCTCCGATGGGTCGATTTCGCGAGTGGCCGTCTCGGCGTAGTAGATGAGGTCGACGTGCTGGTGGCCGACCATACCGTCGTGTTCGTTGATGTCGTAGAGGAGTGTGTGGCGTGGGTTCGGGAGCGTCTCGCCGGGGCCGCCGGGGACGGTCGGCGTGTCGTCCAGCAGGGTCGCCTCGAGTCCGGTCTCCTCGCGGACCTCCCGCAGTGCGGCCTCGTGGGGGAGTTCGTCCCGGTCGACGTGCCCGCCGGGCGGGATGTGGATTCCGAGTCGCTTGTGCTCGTGGAGGGCGGTCGCGCCGTCGTTGACGACGTAGACGGTCGCGGTGAAGTGTCGCGTCGTCTCCATGCGCTCGCCTCGTCGCTTGTGCTCGTGGAGGGCGGTCGCGCCGTCGTTGACGACGTAGACGGTCGCGGTGAAGTGTCGCGTCGTCTCCATGCGCTCGCCTCACCCGAGGCGGGATTAAACGTTAGCCGGGCGGAGCGGAAGTGAACGTATCCGATAGCCCGCCGCAGAACCGCCCATGAAGCGGGTCAGCGTCGAGGCGGTTGACCCGGTGGTCATCGAGGGTGTCTCGCGCCGGGGCCTCGGCGACGCCCTGGGGACGGAGGCGGTCGCGGTCAATCACTACGCAGTTCCGCCAGGCGGACGGCTCGCGGGGCTACATGGCCACTCCGACCAGGAGGAGGTCTTTCTCGTCCTGTCGGGAGCGGTCGGCTTCGAGACGCTGGACGGGCGGATTCGAGTCGGGGAGGGCGATGCCGTGCGGTTCCCGCCCGGCGAGTTCCAGTCCTGTCATAACCCGACGGAGGGCGAGGCGACGGTGCTGGCATTGGGTGCGCCGCCGGAGAGCGACGACCTCCGGGTTCCAGTCGGGTGCGGCGAGTGCAACAGCGACGAGCACCGCCTGACGTCCCCGGACGGCGAGGAGGTGCTCGTCTGTCCGGACTGCGGCGCCGAGACGAGACCGGAGTGTCCGGGCTGCGGCGGCGACGCGTTGCGCGTCGTGCTCGGCGAGGACGACGACCCCGTCGAGCGGTGTCTCGACTGCGGCGCGACGACGCTGGCGCGGTGAGTCGCCGACGGCGTTATAGCCGTCCCGGTCGAGTGGCCGGGTATGCTTCCCGACCGTGACGTCAGGGCCAGCGTCGCCGTCGGCCTCGTCGTCGCCGCCGTCGCCGTCGGGTACGGGGTCTTGACCGGCCTGGTCCGGGTGCCGACCGAGCCGGGCGTGGCCGCGACGCTGCTGGTCGACGTGACGCTCGTGGTCGTCCCCTTCGCGGTCGGGGCGGGGACGGCCTTCCTCGCGCTCCGGCACCGCGTCGTCCTGCCGCTGGTCGCCGTCGCCGCCGCCGCGGCGCTGCCCGGCCTGCTGGGCTGGCACAGCGGGCTCGTGTTCGTCGGCGTCCTCGGGGTCGGGCCGCTCGTCGTGGTCGTCGCCCTCGCGGAGACGCTCGTCCGTGCCCGGCTGGGTCGGCTGGCGGCACCGCCCTCTGTCCGCGAGTTCCGGGCGCTCGCCGTCGGCGTCGGAGCCGCCGCCGTCTACGTCGGCGTGTTCGCCCTCCGGGCGGTCATTCCGTTGTGGCGCATCGACACCGGCGTACCGCAACGGCTGGCGCCCGGCGCCGAGTTGGCGCTGACGCTCTGGTACGTGCTGGGCATCTCGCTCGTTCTGGTGGGACTGCCGGTCGCGCTGAACCGGCGGTTCGGGCTGGTGGCGCCGCTCGTCGGCCTGGCGGCGTATTTCCTGGTGGACCTCGCGTTCGTCCAGCCCGCCGTCGCTGAGGGGACGGAGCTGGTCGTCGCGCTGCTTCTGGGCGTCTGGCCGACGCTGTCGGTACTCCTGGCGGCCGTCGGGGGCATCGAGTTCCGGCTCCGGCGGCGCCGCGGCGAGTACGACCGCGACGAGGAGGCTGGAGAGAGCCTGACCGTCGAGGACGGGCCGTTCGGCGACCGGGTGTAGCGGCGGCCGGGGTCCCGGCCGTATCTTGCGGCGGTGGGTTAGCCTAAAGACCCTGGGCGGGCATCGGCGACCATGGCCGACGAACCGCACCCGCAGTTGCAGCCCATCCTCGACATGGTCGACCGGACGCCGAACCTGGAGGACGTCGGCGTCGAGGCCGCTCGCCAGCAGTTCGACGCGGTGGCGACGTTCACCCCGAACCACGAGGTCCACGACGAGTTCGAGGTCACCGTCGAGGGGGCGGACGACGAACTGGACGCCCGCGTGTATCAGCCCGGCGAGGGCGAACGTCCGGTGTTAGTGTACTTCCACGGCGGCGGCTTCGTCGTCGGCAGTCTCGACACCCACGACAACGTCTGTCAGAAACTGGCCGACGAGAGCGGCTGGACCGTCGTCTCGGTCGACTACCGGCTGGCGCCCGAGCACCCGTTCCCGGCGCCGCTGGAGGACGCCTACGCGGCCGTCGAGTGGGTCGCCGACAACCCCGACGCGGTCGGCGGCGACAGCGCCGGCGCGAACCTCTCGGCGGGCGTCTCGCTTCTGGCGCAGGACGTCGCCCGCGACGTGACGACCGACGAGACCGGCCCGGACATCGCCCACCAGGTGCTGTACTACCCGATCTGTGACTCGCCGTTCGAGGAGTACCCCAGCCGCGAGGAGAATGCCGAGGGCTACTTCCTTGAGCGGGACACGATGGAGTGGTTCGACGACCAGTACGTCGAGTCAGACGTCCACCACCGCAACGAGTACCTCTCGCCGATGCTGTGTGAGGACCTCTCAGGGCTGCCGCCGACGACCGTCGTGACGGCAGGCTTCGACCCACTGCGGGACGAGGGCGACGCCTACGCCGAGGCGCTGGAGGCCGACGGCGTCGACGTGTTCCACGCGCAGTACGAGGCCATGATTCACGGCTTCGTCAGCTTCATCGGGATGGTCGATGCCGCTGACGACGCCATCCGGGTCGCCGCCTCGGAGCTGAACGCCGAGCGCTGAGAGCCGGAAGCGGCGCTCTGCTCTGCGGCACCGCTGTGCCGGCCGCCCTGCCGACGCGGTGACCGGGGGAATAGTGAAGGGTCGCGGCGGTCAGCATCCGACGGAGGGGACGCCAGCAATGGGACCGACGAACCGACCGAGCGGGGACGACGGGGGACCGAGCCGTGCTACTGCATGCACTGTTCGGCCGACCTGAGCGACGAGCAGGCGGCCGCGGACACGAACGACGACGGCGCCTGGGACAGCGGGGCCTCCGGGTCGTCGACGGCCGACGACAGCGGGGACGCCGCGCCAACCTACGACCCACTGGAGGACGAGGGCGGCGACGCAACCGTCAGCACGGACGCCGGCGGACAGCTCCTGGACCCCGACGGCATCGTGGACAACACGCTGACGGTGGTCGTCGGTATCGTCGGGGGCGTCGTCGGCATCGTCGCCACCATCACGCTTGCCGTCATGACCGAGAGCGTCTGGGGGTTCCTGCTCGGTATCGTCACCTGGCTGGGGTCGACCGGCTACCTCGTCCGCCGGCGAACCGTCCAGGGGGCCGTCGAGAAGAGCGGTTACGCCGCCGCCGTCGTCCTGCTCCTGATTCCGCTGGTCGCATTCAGCCCGCTCGCCGGCGTCGACGGCGGGCTGACCGGTCGGGGCACCTTCTTCCTCGGGGCGCTACTGGCGGTGTCGATTCCGGCCGGCATCGCGGCGGTCGTCGGGTGGGTCGCCGGCCGGTTCGCGCCGGACCCCCCGGCGGAGAGCGGCGGCTGAACGTCGGCCTTATTCGTCCACCACCGTGGCGTCCTCGAGTTCGACGGAACGCGCGAGGACGTTTACGACCTCCACTACCGCTCGCGGACCTGCCACCGCCTCATGGCGGTGCTGGTCGACGAGCGTATCTCGGAGCTGTCGGACGTCTACGACGCGACCCGGTCGGTCGACGTCGCGGCCCACATCCCCGAGGCGTCGTTCGGCGTCGTCGGTACCCGCCACGGCGACCACGCGTTCACCAGCATGGACGTTGCCGAGCGGGTCGGGCAGGCGGTCATCGACGGCTACCGCGAGGCGACCGGCGACCGGTTGCCGGTCGACCTCGACGACCCGACCGTCCGGCTGGAGGCGTACTGCTACGACGACCGGTTCACGCTGGCGGTCGACCTGACCGACGAGTCGCTGCACAAGCGCCCCTACCGGGTCTGCGAGCACGACGCGCCGCTCCGGGCGACGCTGGCGTACTCGATGCTCCGGCTCGCAGGGTACTCGCCCGACGACAGGCTGGTCGACCCGATGGCCGGGTCGGCGACCATCCCCATCGAGGCCGCCTTGGCGGCGACCGGTCGGGTCCCGTGTCCCGACCACGAGCCGGCGTTCGGCGCCCTGCCGCGGTACGACGAGGCGCGCTTCCGGCGGCGACGGGCCGCCCACGAACCGCGCGACGCCCCGGTGGACATCGAGGCCCGCGAGCGCCGCGAGAGGTGGCGCCGCTGTGCCCGGACCAACCGCGAGGCGGCCGACCTCGAGGAGGCGGTCGACATCGTGGACGCAGACGCCCGCGAGGCGACCCTCGACGCCGACTGCGTTGTCACCAACCTGCCGTTCGGCGGACCTCTACGGCGCCTTCGCCGACCGCGTCCGGGAGGGCTCGGTCGGCCGACTGGTCGCTCTCACCACCAGCCCCGAACTGCTGCCGCTGGAGCCCCTCGAGCGCCACGAGATACCGTACGGCCGCCTGGAGGCCTCCATCGTCGTCTGGGAGCCGTGAGCGCGCACACAGATGGACGACCGTCCGCAAGGGTTGCCCGCCATCGGTATCTTTATGAACAATCGTGTAATACAGGATTTCATGCGAGGCGCTACACGCGTCCGCGGTCCGCTCGCCGTCGGTGTACATCGCTGATTCTCCCCCGACGGTACCGGCGACAATCACCCCAATACGACACATGAGCACTGAACCCGCACCAACGCACGACTCCCAATCGACCGAGATAGCCGCGCGCGGCCGGACCGACCGCTGGGCCGCGACCGACGAGACCGACCCGACGCCGACGGCCCGCGCGCCGCGGCAGTTCGAGCCGTACTCGCTGGCCCACATGCGCAACCTGATGGACGACGACAACGCCTACTGTGGCTGACGACGCGTCGCCGACTCCTGTTCTGCTGTCCGCCGTCCGAAGGTATTAGCGGTTTGCGCGCCAACATCCCGCATGGAGCGGCCCGCCTGGCTGTCGGCGCCGAACCCCCGCGTCCTCGACGGCTCGCTGCTCGTCGGGGTCGGCTTCGTGCTCGCGACCGGCGTCGTGAGCCTCTACTCGGGACGGCCCAGTCGAGCATGGGTCTTCCTCACCCACGGCGTCGGCGGGCTGGTGCTGGCCGGGCTGGTCGGGCTGAAGCTCCGCCGGGTCCGGCCGCGGATGAGCGCCGCCCGCCACAGTGCCGTCGTCGCGCTCTCGGTCCTGCTCGCAGTCGTCACTGCCGCCGCGCTTCTCACCGGGACGGCGTGGGTGTTCGGTGCCTCGCTCGACCTCGGCCCGTGGGGGCTACTCAACCTCCACATCGGGCTGGGGCTGGTCGTCGCCGGACTGCTCGCGGGCCACCTCGTCTTCCGGTTCCGACTGCCGAGTCGCTCGGACTTCGAGGGCCGGCGGACCGCCCTGCGGTACGGGGCGGCGGTCGTCACCGGCGCGGCGGTCTACCGGCTCCAGCAGTCAGTCAACGCCGCCGCGGAGACGGCCGGCGCCAACCGCCGCTTCACCGGTTCCCGGGAACAGGACAGCGACGAGGGCAACGCCTTCCCGGTGACCAGCTGGATGGCCGACGACCCGGACCCGGTGGACGCCTCGTCGTGGGCCCTGTCGGTCGACGGCGCCGTCGCCGACCCGGTCGAGCTGGAGTACGCCGAGTTGGCCGACGACGACGAGCGCCGCGCGCTTCTGGACTGTACGAGCGGCTGGTACTCCGAACACGACTGGCAAGGCGTCTCGGTCGGCTCGCTGCTGGAGGCGGTCGACCCCGCCGACGACGCCGCCTGGGTGTCTTTCCGGTCGGTCACCGGCTACCGCTGGAGCCTGCCCATTGAGGAGGCCCGCGAGGCGCTGCTGGCGACGGCCGTCGACGGCGAACAACTCAGCCACGGCCACGGCTTCCCGCTGCGGCTGGTCGCGCCCGGGCGGCGCGGCTTCCAGTGGGTAAAGTGGGTCGAGTCGATCCGGGTGACCCGGCGCCGCGACCACGCCGAACGGCTGGCGATATTCCTCAGCGGCCTCCGGTAGCGCCGGCGGTCACTCGACGTCGACCGGCCGGCCCTCCTCGGTCGGAGGGGCGACGTGGTCGACGTAGGACTCGACATCGGGCTCGTTCACCCGGACCCGGACGTGGATGTCGCCCAGTTCGCTCTCGGTGCCGACGGCGAAGTTGACGACGCCCCGGAACGCCGCCTGCTTCTTCAGCCGGAAGCTGAAGGCGTCGCCCTCTCGGCCGTCGAAGAAGGCCCCCCGGGCGGTGTCGAGGATGGCCTGTTCGTGAAGGCGCTCGGAGAACGACTCCATCGTGTGGCAGGTGCCGACGAGTTCGCCCGGGTGCGACTCCAGTTCGGCCTCGGGGAACAGGTTGTGTACCGCGTCCTCGACGCGGCCGGTCACCTCAGTGTCGTGGAGCGGCGCCGTCACCCGGACGTCGACGCTGTATATCATCCCAGCACCTCCCGAACCTGCTCGCGGAACGCCGCGAGCGTGCCCGTGTTCTCGATGGTGCGGTCCGCGCGGTCCATCGCCGCCCCGAGGCCGAACCCGAGTTCGCGTTCGTCGCGCTCGGCGAGGCTCTCGCCGCCCTCGCCGACGTTGTCGCGGCCGCGCTCGTCGAGCCGCTCCCTGCGGGCCTCGAACGGCGCCTCGACGCTGACGAGGGTGAACTCGTCGCCGAACCGCTCCTCGAAGACGTCCACCTCGTCGTCCGAGCGGATGCCGTCGACCAGCACCGTGTTCTTGTCCTCGAGGGCGGCCTCGACGTGCGGTAGCGACGCCTCGGCGATGGCCGTCGGGCCGTTCTCCGCCCGGAGCTCCCGTGCGACGCGGCCGTGGTGCTCGGCGGGGTCCAGCCCCCGGTTGCGACACTCGCCGCGGATGACGTCGCCCATCGTGACGACCGGCACGCCCGTCTCCTCGGCGACGGTCGCGAACTCGCCCTTCCCGCTGCCGGCCAGTCCGACGGTTCCGATGACTCGCATTCACCGGCAGTAGTCCGAGCGGCCGCTTAACCGCTTTGTTCGCCGGCCGCGAGCACCGACGCCTCCGAGCCGCCTGATCCCGTCACCGAGTAGGCGTACAGGAAGCCGACCACAAGGCCGAAGACGGCGGCCTGCATCGCGCCGTTGACCGACACGTACTCCCCGAAGGGTTTGCCGATCTGTGGGCCCCACCAGGCAAGGAAGCCGTAGGCGACCCCCATCGGGGCGCCGGTCCGGGGGTCCGCCGCCAGCCGCCGGATTCGGTCGACCGAGGCCACCCCCGCGTACAGCAGCCCCCACACCACGGCGTAGGGAATCAGCCCGAACAGCGGGAACAGGTCCTGACCCCCGACCACGGTACTGAAGAGCATCATCGGAATCACGCCCGCGATGCCGATTCCGACGCCGGTGTGCCACGTTTCTAGAAGCCCGCGACCCACACCGTCGGTTCTGGTACTCGTTGCCATGGAGACAGTGTTCCGTGCCGACTATTAAACCGCCGCGCGCTGTCGAGGGCTGATTTCGCCGTAGCTCAGTCCGGACAGAGCGTCGGACTTCTATCCGCGTCGCGTTCGCGGCGCGGGAAGACATCCGATGGCCGTGGGTTCGAATCCCATCGTGCCCGCTGTCTGCGAGCGGCAGCGAGCAGCAGCGGTACCAGGATTCGAACTGCGGCAGACCGAATGAGGTGAGGCCCGGTATCGGTTTTGAATTCCGAAAGACTCGCTCCGCTCGTCTTTCGGCGCTCGCAAGCCGTAGGTTCGCTCACCCCTATCGTGCCCGCTATTCTGCGAGAAACGAGCGCCACGGGCGGCCCTGCCGAGCGCATCGGGTCGGGAGCGCGACGCGGCCGCCGCCGCACTGTCGCTCAGCCGAGCAATAATGACACTCGTCACGTTCTGGGTTCTCAAATATACAATCCTATACCTCTGTCCGCTGACTGCTATTCGTATGTATTGAGAATAACGTAATAGGACATTTATACGGAAGTTTTATTTTCCATCTCCGGATGGATGTGAGTGTAATGTCCGCAAGCGACCGACCGAGTGCGGGGGTGGCGCCGTCGGCCGCCTGTAGCAGTCGTTCGACGACGAGTACCTCCGCCGAGACGCGCGACATCGGGGAGGTGAGTCGTCGGGGTCAGTGAGTGCACTCTGGTTCGACCTGCCATCAAGTCCGGCGACACTGGCCCCGTTGCCGGCCCGGTTTCTGTGACCGGCGTACTCCTGCCCGGGCCTCCGTGGTTCCGTCGCGGGACGCCCGCGACGGAGTCGAGTTCCGCTTTGCCGCCGGCGATTCTGGCTCGCCGGCGGCGTTCTGGTGTGTCATCTGTGGGGTCCTGCACCCGACACGTCGCCCGCTGTAAGTTCGAAAATCGCTGTTTCTCGGACGCTTCGACGACGTGTGACCGCTGGCTCCGGCGAGCCCTCCTCGAAAAACTTCGATGGAAAAACCGCCGCACGCGGGCCGCTACGCCTCGAACTTCTCTTCGAACCGGAACGCACCATTGCAATGGACGACCTGCGCGAACCTTTTCCGGCGACCTCGCTCCGCTCGGCCGCCGAAAACGTCCGTGAAAACTACTCCTCGAAGTCGTCCTCGAACCGGAACGCGCCGTCACGCTGGACGACTTCCCCGTCGACCTCGATGAACGACTCCTCGCTCATGTCGACGATCATGTCGAGGTGGACCGCCGACTGGTTGGCCTTGCGGTCCTCGCCGACGCACTCGTCGTAGGCGCGGCCGACCGCCATGTGGACGGTATCGCCCATCTTTTCGTCGAACAGCATATTGTAGGTGAACTGGTCGATATCGCGGTTCATGCCGATGCCCAACTCGCCGAGGCGGCTGGCACCGTCGTCGGTGTTCAGCACCTCCGTCAGCAGGTCCTCGTTCCGGTCGGCGGCGTGTTCGACCACCTCGCCCGCCTCGAAGGCGAGGTGGGCGCCGGTTATCTCCCGGCCCTTGTGGTACAGCGGCTTGTCGAACAGCACCTCGCCCTCGACGCTGTCGACCACGGGGGCGGTGAACACCTCGCCGCCGGGCAGATTGTGCTCGGCGTAGTCGTTGACGGTGTACATCCCGTCGACAGACATCGTCACGTCGGTGGTGTCGCCGCTGACGATGCGGACCTCGCTGGCGGGGTCGAGGACGTCGACCATCCGCGCCTGGTGCTCCCGCTGGGCCGTCCAGTCCTTGTTGACGGCGTCCCAAACGAAGTTCTCGTAGCCCTCGGTGCTCATGCCCGCCAGTTGCGCGCTGGCCGGGGAGGGGAACTGTGTGAGACACCACTGCTTCGAGAGGGCGACCTCCTGGACGGGGCGGCGGGCCTTCGTGGACGCGGCCTGGATTCCGGGGTCGACGTCGCCCTGCTCGGTGGCGTTGGTCTCGGCGCGCACCCGGAGGAGCACGTCGCTCTCCTCGTAGAGCGCCCGCAGGTGCGTCGGCGTCTCGATGTCGGCCTCGTCGACGGCCCTGAGATAGGCCCGGCCCGCGCGGTCGTCGCTGGCGAGGTACACCGGTGAGGCCCCCCGGTCGCCGACGGCCTCGTGGAGGGCGACGGCCAGGTCCTCGGCGACGCCAGGGGCGCTGATGACGACGTTATCGCCCGGCTGGACGTCCGCGGAGTGGTCGACGAGTATCTCGGCGTGCTCGCGGATACGTGGGTCCATGCCGGGGGCGAGGGCACGCGCCCCTATACCGGTTCGGATACCGACCCGTCCCGTGCCGGCGGAGGTAAAGATAAGTCACACCCCGTCCTACGGACAGCCATGTGGCAGCGGCGGGACCCGACGGAGGTCACCTGTATCGCCTGCGGCGAGCAGGTCGCCCGCTCGTCGGCCCGCGAGTACGACAAACACGGCGACCGCTGGACGCGCGAGGACAAGGAGTTCGAACACCTCTGTAAGCCCTGCTACCAGGAGCTGTGCCACCAGCCGCGACGGGGCCTCGAGTCACTGCTGGAGGACATCGACACCGCCGACAGCTCCCGCGAGCAGTTCCTTGAGCGGTACGTCAAGATGGTCGAGGGCGAGCGCGACCCCGCCGACTCCCGGGAGTAGCAGCGGCGTCCTGCCACTACTCGCGGGTTGCTTTTCTCCTCACTCGGCTGGAGACGCTTCGCTTCGCTCAGCGTCTCCGGTAGTGTTCAGATACGGGATTGAGGAACTCAGAAAGCCCTCGGCACGCTCGACTCCCGGGACTCGCTGTGCTCCTCGGTCGCGTAACTCCCTGCGGTGCTTGCGTCGTCCGGATTCGTCGAGCGTGCCTCGCCCTTTCAGTCCGCCAGGAGTTAGTTGATTGGCCGGTAGAAACCGACTCGCCGATCAGTGCTTATCTGAATACCGCCGCGTCTCGCCACGCAACGCCTAACTGTGTCTCACCCGAAGCCGGGGGCATGACCGACAGCGACGACCAGGCGTACGCCGGCACGGCGGAGGGGCAGGGACCCGTCCGCGTCGACGAGGAACTCGCCCGGCACCTCGCCAACAAGCGCGAGGAACTGTTCGAAGAGTTCGAGATCCGCGACGAGTTCCCGCCGAAGGTGCTCGCGGAGGCCGAAGAGCGGGCCGCTGACCCCGAGGGCGACATCGAGGACGAACTGGAGGAACGCCGGGATCTCCGTGACCTCACGACCTGGACGACCGACCCCGCCGACGCCCAGGACTTCGACGACGCCATCTCCATCGAGACGACCGACGACGGCTACCGGCTATGGGTACACATCGCCGACGTCACCCACTACGTCAGCCCCGAGACGTCGATGTGGGAGGAGGCCCTCGAGCGCGGCAACACCGTCTACCTGCCGGGCTACACCGTCCACATGCTGCCGCCGATTCTCGCGGAGACGGTCTGCTCGCTCGTGCCGAACGAGGACCGCCTGGCCCACACCGTCGAGATGCACATCGACGGCGAGACGCTCTCCCACGAGTCCATCGACATTTACAAGTCCGTCATCCACTCGGACGCCCGCCAGACGTACAACGACTGCGAGACGCGCCTGGACGACCCCGACGCGCCGCTGCACGAGGAGAACCACCTCGCCTACGAACTCGCCGAGAAGCTCCACGAACAGCGCAAGGAGGACGGCTCGCTCGTGCTCAACCCCAAGCGCGACCGCGCCCACACCATCATCGAGGAATGCATGCTGAAAGCTAACAAGGCCGTCACCCACACCCTCCAGTGGGATATGGGCGTCGAGGCGATGTTCCGGGTCCACCCCCAGCCGACGCCGCAGGAGTGGGACGAGGCGCTCCAGGAGATACAGGGCCTCGACGGGGTCTCCATCCCCGGCGACGCCTGGGACGACCCACGAAAGGCCGTCAACGCGACGCTGGAGGACGCCCCCGGCCGCCAGCTCGACAAGATCCAGTGGGCCGTCATGAAGGTGATGCCGCGCGCAAAGTACATGTCCGACCCCTTCGGCGGTCACCACGCGCTGAACTTCGAGATATACGGCCACTTCACCTCGCCCATCCGACGGCTATCGGACCTCGTCAACCACTGGATCGTCCACACCAACGGAGTGCCGGAGGGCATCGCCGACCTCTGTGACCACGCCAGCGAGAAACAGCAGGACGCCGAGACCTGCGAGCGCATCTACAAGGACTTCCTCGAGGAGGTCGGCCTCGACGCCAGCGCCATCAACGACCGCGGCCTCGAGGTCGTCGAGGACCCCGACGAGGCCGACCACGGCATATAGGAGCCGGTACCGAACGCCGCGCACAGCAAGTATATGAATTTTCGCCCCGTTAGTACGGTACTGTGCGCCGCGTTCTCACGTTACTGGTCGCGCTCGTCGTCTGTCTATCGCTGCTTGCGCCGGTCGTCGCCGCCCAGGAGGTCCCCGATGCCCGGCTGACCGTCGACGACGCGACCGTCGCCCCCGACCGCCCGACCACGGACGAACCGACGGCCGTCACCGCCGACCTCTCGCTGTCGGCGGGGTCGAACTCCGCCGTCGAACTCGAGACCGTCTCCCTCCGCGAGAACGGCGAGGAACTCGCCGCCGCCGACGACCTCGGGTCGCTGTCGCCCGGCGACGGGCTCTCCGTCGAGCTTGTCGCCGAGTTCGAGACCGCCGGCCGCTACGACCTCACGCTCGTCGCCCGCGGAACCGACGAGGACGGCCGACCCGTCGAGGTCGAGCGGCCCGTCACCGTCGTCGTCGAGGACTCCCCGCCCGGAATCAGCGTCGAGGCCGACCTCGTTGAGGGCGTCGACTCGCCGGTCACTGTGACCGTCGCGAACCCCGCCGTCGACCCCGTCCGCAACGTCGAGGTGGTCGCCCTGCGGAACGGGTCGACCGCCGACCGGGCATTCGTGCCCGTCATCGCCGCCGGCGGGACGGCGGCCGCGAACCTCTCGGTGCGGCCGACCGACGCCCGAACCGACGTCGCCGTCCGGGTGTCGTACACTACGGCGACGGGCGACCGCCAGCAGACGGTCCGCCGCGAGCGGCTCGAGGCCGAACCGCTCGAAGACGACGTCGGAGTGGAGGTCCGGCGGGTCCGCGACGACGGCGTCGACGTTCAGGACGCCCAGGGCATCGGGGGGCTAGTCGGCGGCGCCGGGGGCGGCCTCCAGCAGGGAAGCGGCGACGAGGAGCAGTCGGCGGCCCCCGACCGGGTCGAGGTGGCGGTCACCAACTTCGGCAACGCCGCGGTGCAGGAGGCCGTCGTCGAACCGTCCGGCGACGGGCCGCTCGCCAGGCAGTTCGTCGGCTCGCTGGAGCCCGGCGAGACGGAGACGGTCACGCTTGACCTCGCGGACGTCCCGCCTGGCGAACTCGAGGTCGGCGTCAGCTACCGGCTGGCCGGCCAGCAGCGCCGGAGCGCGACGGCCTACGACCACCGCCCCGCGACGGCCGACATCACGCTCACCGGCGTCGACATGGAGCGGGACGAGAGTCGGCTCAACGTCTCGGGCAACGCCGGCAACACCGGCGACGCGGCGGTGACCGGCGTCGTCGTCGCCGTCGGGAACGCCGAGGGCGTCCGGCCGGCCTACCCCCAGCGGGACTACTTCGTCGGGACCGTCGACGGCAGCGAGTTCGCCCCCTTCGAATTGACCGCCAACGTCACCGAGAACGCCTCGACGGTACCGGTGGAGGTCACCTACCGCGTGAACGGCCAGCAGCGCACCGAGCGGACCGAACTGCCTATCGTGGCCGACGACAGCGACGACGGCGGCGGGGCGTTCGGCGGTCTATCGCCGCTCGCGGTCGGTGCCGGAATCGGCCTGTCGGCGCTGGTGGGCGCGGCCGTGCTCGTGCCGCTATCCCGGCGGCGACTGCGACGATGACCCGGACGCGGCCGGCCGACCGAACGGAGGCCGACCCATCGGCCGAGGAGCCGCCGACCGGCGACCCGCCGCTGCGGCTCCGCGGGGTCGACCGCACCTACGAGCGGGGGGGCGAGACACTCCACGCGCTCGAGGACGTCGACCTGACCGTCGAGGCCGGCGAGTTCGTCGCCGTCGTCGGCCCCTCCGGGTCGGGGAAGTCAACGATGCTCAACACGCTGGGCCTGCTGGACACCCCGACGGCCGGCGACGTGCTCCTGGACGGCGAAGAGGTGTCGGACCTCGACGACGAGACCCGGACCGGCCTCCGCAAGGAGTACATCGGCTTCGTCTTCCAGGACTTCTACCTCATCCAGACGCTGACCGCGACGGAGAACGTGCTGTTGCCGACCGTCTACGACGCCGACAGGGAGGCCGAGGAGCGCGCCGCGGACCTGCTGGAGCGGGTCGGCCTGGGCGACCGCCTCGGCCACCGGCCCACGGAGCTGTCGGGCGGGCAGAAACAGCGGGTCGCCATCGCCCGGTCGCTAATCAACGAGCCGGAGGTGCTGTTGGCCGACGAGCCGACGGGCAACCTCGACACCGACACCGGCCGGCAGGTGCTCGGGGAGTTCGAGCGGGTCTGTGCGGCGGGCGTGGCCGTCGTCGCCGTCACCCACGACGAGCTGGTCACCGAGTACGCCGACCGGACCGTCGAGCTAATCGACGGCCGCCTGGAGGGCAGATGAGCCGGCTGACCGACCTGCCGGCGGTGCTGATGGCGCTTCGGAACCTCCGGCGCAACCGCCTGCGGTCGGTGCTGGCGGCGCTGGGCATCGTCATCGGCGTGCTGGCCATCGCGACGCTCGGCATCTTCGGCAACGTCCTCCAGCTGGCGGCGCTGGACTCGCTTGGCGGCATCGGCAACCAGGTCATCGTTTCGCCCAACGAGGACGCGGGCGCCGACTCGCTGACCGCCCGGGAGGTGGCCGAGATCGAGCGCGTCGCCGAGGGACGCGGGGAGGCGGTGCCGCTCCTCAGCGACGGCGCCGTCGTCTCCGGGCCCGGCGATTCCAGCGGCTTCGCGACGGTCTACGGCACCGACACCCCGAGGGCATTGTTCGCCGCCGAGGCCGGGACCGTCCCCGAGCGCCACAGACAGGGCGCCCTCGTCGGGACGGAACTGGCCGACCGGCTGGGCGTCCAGGTCGGCAGCGTCGTCGAGATAGCGGGCAACAGCTACCGCATCATCGGCGTCCTCGCGGAGGGCGAGGACGTCTCGCCGGTCCAGCCCGGCAACGCCGTCGTCCTGCCGGAGTCGGCGTTCGCCTCGAGCGACTACGACCAGGTGGTCATCCAGGCCGACTCCGGCGAGGACGCCCGCGCCGCCGCCGCCGAGATCGACGACCGCCTCAATGCCCGCGAGGACCGCGTCTCGGTGCTGGAGCTGTCGAGCATCCTCGACCAAATAAACGAGTTCTTCGACCTGCTGAACCGGTTCCTGCTCGGGCTCGGCGCTATCTCGCTCATCGTCGCCGGCGTCGCCATCTTCAACGTCATGCTGATGAGCACGACCGAGCGCCGCGGCGAAATCGGTCTTCTCCGGGCCGTCGGTGTCCAGAAGGGCGACATCCTCCGGACGCTCGTCGTCGAGTCGACGCTTCTGGGCATCATCGGCGGCTTCGTGGGCGTCCTCTGCAGCATCGGCGCCGCCCTGCTCCTGTGGTACTTCTCGCCCATCGAGTTGCGCATCGTGCTCGACCCCTCCAACGCTGTCTACCTGATCGTCGCCTTCACGTTCGGCGTCGTTATCAGCCTCGCCAGCGGCCTCTACCCCGCCTGGAAAGCCGCCAACCTCGAACCCGTCGAGGCACTGCGGGACTGAGCGTCGGTCAGCACTCCGGGACGGCTCATAATGTCAGGAGGTTTCGGGCATCCGTTCGGAGAAGTTCCAGGTGTAGAGCTTCGTCGGGTCGACGGTGAGCCGGACCTCCTCGCGGTCCTCGGCCAGCAGTCGGTCGGCCAGCGGGCTGTTCGTCCCGCCGAGGTACCGCTCGAGCAGTTCCCGCAGTAGCGCCTTGCCCTCGTCGGGCTCGATGGTGACTTCCCCCGACCCCCGGACGCCACGGTACGGCGGTTCGTTATCCGATATCTCGAAGGCGACGCTGGCGTCGTGTTTCAGGTAGCTGACCACGTCGGCGTCGGCGCCGGTCGCACAGTGGAGCGCCCCGTTGCGGTAGCGGTACCACAGCGACAGCATCCACAGCCCCCCGTCGGGAGTGCGGCAGGCCAGCCGAATTGGAACCGTCGCGTCCTTGAGGTAGGCCGTCGCTTCCGGTTCCGACCACGCCCCCGTCCAGGTTGGCATACATCCCCTACGGATGGCGGCAGTAATTAACTGACGGCGGTGCCGCGGGTCGCACGCTCGCGGGCGATGGTGGCTTCTGCCTCCCTTGGAAATCCGATTTCACGTAGTTACAGCCGGCAGTATGAGCAGGTCAGACCGGTGGTCTCTGGTGACCGCGACGGATTGTCGAGTCTCAGTGAACGAGTCAACGAGGATATAAAAGAGGCCTTAGAATAATTATTTTCTTGGAAAACACATATATTTCCTCAATGCCAACGTGGTAGCAGAGCCGACGAGGTGAATCCATGTCAGACAGTACAGAGCTAACAGAGCCGTGGGAGGGAGACGTCAACGAGGCGGTCGTTGAGGAGTGGAAGAAGGACACGACGGCGTTCGACCGCGTCACGACCGTCGTCGACGCGACGGCCAAGCCGGCGTTCGCCGGGGAGGTCGCCGAGCGCGCTGCGGTCGCCGAGCCGACGGCCCGGCGTCATCTGAAATCACTGGCCGAAGTGGGACGAGTGACCGCTGTCTCGGCCGACGGCGGGACGAAGTACAAGCGATCGCCGAGCACGCTCGCAATGCGCCGCATCTCGGGTCTCCACACCACCTACTCGAAGGCAGAGCTACAGGACGCAATCGAAGACCTCCGCGAGAAGCTGGCAGCGCTCCGTGATACGCACGGCGTAAGCGACGCCGACGACCTCGCAACAGAGCTGGAACTCGGCGACGACGACTGGACGGACGTCTCCCGCTGGCGTGAGCTCGAGGGGAACCTCGACATCGCCAAGGCCGCCCTCAATCTCTACGACTTCGACCCGGACGGAAACGGGAGGGCCATCGCAGAGAGTGTCGAATCGGCGTCGGAGACCAACGACCGGTCGGCGGTCGGGTCTCTGGCAGGATTCGACGGCCGGAACACCGCCTGAAACCGTCGCCTCGAGAATCGATGCTCCCGGACAACGACCTCGACGGAGACCTGGGGACGCTCGACGTCGCTTCGATGGACGAGATTCGGTCTGCATTCACCGGGCTCGATGGACTTGTCGAGAAAGCCGGCTTTCCGACCCTCGCCGACCCCAAAGTACTGAAGGTCCGGTTCTCGGACGGAATCGGCGACGCGGAGGATGGCCGCTTCGACATCAAGTGGTACCGAAGGGGTTACTACAGCTTTCACTACACCGACTCGACGGGACGGGACTTCCGATGGGACCACCATCCGAAAGCGGGAGCACCGGACAAACACTTCCATCCGCCACCCGATGCGCCCTCCAAGAATCCCGAACCGTCGTGCATTTCCGCCGTGGACCCGCCGGTCGTAGCTCGGGTCGTCCACAAGCTGTGGCGTCGGGGGTACGACACTGGTAGTACGGAGCGGCTGAATTCAGCTGAACGAAACGGTGTTTAGGGTTGCTCCTCGGCGAAGGTGTTCTTATCTGGCTCGTTTCTCCCTGCGGCCGTCGTTTGCCCGACGACCTTGGCAAACGCTTCGCGTTCGCTCAGCCCCGCCGAGTTCGTGTTGATCAGTCTTGCCGATTGGGTAATTCATACCTATCAGTCATAATATCCATCGGTAAATGTCTACGTGTCAAACGGTCTCTACGCCTCGATTGGACTATCTGATTAGTTACAGGTGTGTCAGTCAAGATTGGGGCCGTGAAGTGACTCTAAGCCCACCCTGATGCTTTTGTAACTACCTTGGAGAGTATAGGCCATGAGAAAAGGGTCACCTGAAGAGTTCCATGAACTGGAATCACAGGACGTGCGGGAATACTGGACGCATGAGGCCCACGATTTCACCCCGTGGCTAGCCACTTCAATAGGGTCTGAAGAGGTGTCCCGTCTCGAGGACGTCCTCGGACTGGATTTAGAGGTGACCGAGACGGAGAAGAGCGTCGGGAAATACAATGTCGACATCGTCGCAGAGGTCGTCGACGACGGTCGCCAAGTCGTCATCGAGAACCAACTGAGTTCTTCTGATCACGACCACCTTGGAAAGTCTATTGCTTACGCGGCCGGTGTCGATGCAGACATCATCGTCTGGATCTCCCCGACATTCAACGATGAACACCGTGATGCCATCCAGTGGTTGAACAAGAATAGTCGGGAAGGCATCGACTTATTCGCCATTCGGCTGGAAGTGTGGCAGATCGGCGAATCACCTCCCGCTGTCCGATTCAATCCAGTTGAAGACCCCAGTGAGTGGAAGGAGAAAGCCAAGCGGTCTGAGGGCGAATTGACGGAGACGAAGAAACTCCAGGAGGAATACTGGACCCAGTTCCGTGACCTCATTGAAAACCAAGATACACCATTGCGAGCACGAAAGCCGAAACCTCAGCATTGGTACAACAATCCGATCGGGAAATTGGGCTACAAACTCCAGTTTACGGTCAACACGGTGGAGAACAGGCTATACGCGCAGCTGATTATCAAAGACGATCCGGAAGCTTTCCAGTCCCTGGAGCAACAAAAAGATCAGATCGAGGAAGAGATGGGCGAGTCGTTCATCTGGCGCCCGCCGGAAGAGGCCCAGGGGGAGAGCGATAGGAGCAAGATTACACTTCGTCGAGAAGGGCACCTAACGGAGAAAGACAATTGGGACCAGTACCACCAATGGATGCTGGAGCAGGGTGAGCAGTTCCACGAGGTGCTCGCTGATCGGATCCAGCGATTGTAAGATTAGTTGTATATCTTAAATCAGCTTTTTCCCGATACGTTTACTCACCACGAATCAAGGTATCCAAAAACGCAAGACAGCGGCGACTCTCACCCCTTTATAAGAATAAGCGTTAAACCTAAAATTAGACGCCCGAGGCGGGACTGAGCGGAGCCGAAGGCTCCGCGAAGGTCGAAAGATGCCGGACGGCGTCTTTCGGGATTTGAACCCTGGAAGACGGTCGTCTCGCTCCGCTCAGCGCTGCGTCTTCCAGGGTTCAAATCCGCACTGGGGTTGCTTCGCTCCTCACGTTCGTTCGTCGCAGAAGCGCCCGAGGCGGGATTTGAATCGGGTGGAGACATTCCGGGGTGCTCGCTCGTCTCGCGGCTTTGCCGCTCGACAGTTTGAGACGCTCCCTCCGGTCGCGTCTCGCCACGCTGCGCTCCCGAGCTGGACTCCTAGGGTTCAAATCCCTTATCGCGTATCTGCCGCTTGCGAGATTGCTCGCGGCAAAAGTACGCCCGAGGCGGGATTTGAACCCGCGTCACGACCGTGACAGGGTCGTATGATGGGCCACTACACCACCCGGGCTTCACTCCACGGTAGCCGGGTACGACCCTTAAGACTTTCCAATGGACGGCGGAGCGGTGGAGGGTAACACACTGCCGGCTTCGGCCCCGCTAGCTCGGACCGACGCCGTAGAAGGCGTCGCGGGCGCTCACGTAGACGGCGCCGTCGACCGGCGTGACGGCGTGGACGGTCCGCCCGACGGTGTCCGAGATGGTGACCTCCTCGGTCTGGAGCCGCCAGAGCCGGTCGCCGGTGGTCGTGTCGAATGCCAGTGCAGTCCCCCGGTGGCTGGCGTAGAGGACGTCCCCGACGCGGGCCAGCGGGGTCGCCGCCTCGCCAAACCCGACCTCGGGTGCGCCGTCCTCGACCGCGAACGCGGTCAGTTCGTCGTCGGTGATCGCGTAGACGAACTCTTCGGCGACGACGGGCGGGTCGTCGTTGCCGGTCTCGACGTGCCACTGGATTTCACCGCTGTGCGCGTCGACGGCGAACAGCGCATCCGTGCTGTCTCTCATCCCGTACGTGTAGACGCGGCCGTCGCGGGCCACCGGGGTCTCCCAGGCGCTCCCGCCGACGGACCGGACGTACGCCTCCTCGCCCGTGTCGGCGTCGACCGCGTGGAGCCCAGCCTCGCTGGCGACGAAGACGTGGCCGGCACCGACGGCGGGTTTCCCCTTCGACTCGTGGCCCGTCTCGTAGCGCCACAGTTCGTCGCCCTCGTCGGCGTCGAACGCGCGTAGCTGCGGTGGAACCTCTTTGAAGCCGCCGCTGTTGAGGAAGACGACGCCGTCGTGGGCAGTCGGTGGTGCCTGGACGCCGTCCATCTCGGGGCCGCGCCACCGCTGGTCACCGTCGTGGTCGAAGCAGAACACCTCGATGAAGGTCGAGACGAACACCCGGTCGTCGGTGAGTTCCGGCGGCGCGGAGACGCTGTAGGGGACGAGCGGCTGTTCTTCCCGTATCTCGGCGGTGGCGGGGTTGCGGAAGGTGAGTGCCCTCTCGTCGCGGTCTCGGCCGGTGACGTTGTAGAGGGAGCCGTTGTCGACGGTTGCGGGGCCGCCGGCGGCGAGTCGCCAGTACGGCTCCGCGTGGCGGAGTCCGCTCCCGTCGGGATTAAATGAGGTGTTGCCGGCGTCGAAGTGGAGCGCCGGCCACGACCCGCTCGGATCGAGTGGGGGTTCACCGGGCGGTCGCTCTTCCACGCGCTCGTCGGGCTCCGGGTACTCGGACCCGTTGGGGGTGGGCGTCGTCCCGGAGGTTTCGGTGGGTGTCGTCTCGTCGTTCGTGGCGTCGGCACAGCCGGCGCCGAGGACGCCGAGTCCGGCGAGCGTCGACAGATACCGTCGCCGTCGGAGCGGGGTGGAGGGCTTCATTTCAACCCAGCTTCAACGAACGATGGCAAGTATCTTTTGACCACTCGCAGCCGGGAGGGTGCCTATCCACCCCGCGTCTCTCGTCGGCGTTCTCGCCGGGAAGCGGGCCGACAGGTCGCCGAACGCGCAGAGAGTCGGGCCGAAGGCTTTTGATAGATGCCGTCCAACAGGGTGTCAACGAGCCGTCGCGTGCCGCACCGGAGGCGGCACGGGTAGCCCTGGCCGTCCGATTTGGCAACTGTTAAATCCCTGCCGACATAACTGTCCTGTAGTATCTCGTGACCGCTTCTTCACCCGGCCAGCCCAACACATGGTAGACGTAAGCCAACACGACCTGGTTCCGGAGCACGCGGTCCTCGACGAAGGCGACGTCGAGGACGTGCTCGCGGAGTACGACATCGACCGCACAGACCTGCCGAAAATCCAGCGCAAGGACCCCGCGCTCCGGGACGCCGACGCCGACCCCGAGGTCGGCAACGTCGTCAAGATAACCCGGACCGAGTCCCGGACCACCGACGAGGCCGTCGTGTATCGGCTGGTGGTAGAATGAACCGGGAGGACCGACGCGCCATCTCCCGGGAGTACTTCTCCCGGGACCGACTCGCGGCCCACCACTTCCGGTCGTTCAACAACTTTCTCGACCGGGGGATGCAGGACGTCGTCGACGAGAAGGAGTCCATCGACACCGACATCGGCGACAAGGAAGGCCAGGAACCGGTCCGCGTCGACCTCGGCGACGTCCGCATCGTGACGCCGCGGGTCCGGGAGGCCGACGGCTCCGAGGAACTGCTGTACCCCCAGGAGGCCCGCCTCCGGAACATCACCTACTCGGCACCAGTATTCATGGAGATGACCATCGTCCGCGGCGGCGACGAGGAGGCCGAACACATCGTCGACCAGTCGGAGACGAAGGTCGGCCGGATGCCCATCATGGTCGGCTCTAACAAGTGTAACATCGCCGACTTCACCCGCGAGGAACTGATCGAAATCGGCGAGGACCCCGCCGACCCCGGCGGCTACTTCTGCGTCAACGGCTCCGAGCGCGTGCTGATGACCAGCGAGGACCTCGCGCCGAACAAGATCCTCGCGGAGTACGACACCAAGTACGGCGACGAGATCCAGATCGCCAAGACGTTCTCCCAGCGCCGCGGCTACCGTGCCCTGGTGCTGTGTGAGCGCAACCGGAGCGGCATCCTCGAGGTGTCGTTCCCCTCCGTCTCCGGCTCGATCAACTTCGTGACGCTGGTGCGGGCGCTCGGCCTCGAATCCGACGAGGAGATCGTCCACCGCGTGAGCGACGACCCCGAAATCGTGAAGTTCATGCTGGAGAACCTGGAGGCCGCGGAGGTCCAGTCGACCGCCGAGGCCATCGAGGCGCTCGGCCAGCGGGTCGCCTCCGGCCAGGGCAAGAACTACCAGCTGAAGCGCGCCAACTACGTCATCGACCGCTACCTCCTGCCGCACCTCCACGAGGAAGGCGTCGAGGACGAGGAGGTCCGGATGAACAAGGCGGTGTACCTCTGCCGGATGGCCGAGGCGTGTTTCGAACTCGCCTTAGAGCGCCGCGAGGCCGACGACAAGGATCACTACGCTAACAAGCGGCTAAAGGTGAGCGGCGACCTGATGAGAGACCTGTTCCGGACAGCGCTGAACAAGCTCTCCCGGGACGTGAAGTACCAGCTCGAGCGGGCCAACATGCGGAACCGGCAACTGTCGGTCAACACGGTCGTCCGGTCGGACGTACTGACCGAGCGGCTCGAACACCCCATCGCGACGGGCAACTGGGTGGGCGGCCGCTCCGGCGTGAGCCAGCTGGTCGACCGAACCGACTACATGGGCGTCCTCAGCCACCTGCGGCGGCTCCGGTCGCCGCTTTCGCGCTCGCAGCCGCACTTCGAGGCGCGGGACCTCCACGCCACGCAGTGGGGTCGCATCTGTCCCTCCGAGACGCCGGAGGGCCCGAACTGCGGGCTGGTGAAGAACTTCGCACAGGCGATGGAACTGTCTCAGAACGTCGACGACGAGCGCGGGCTCAAGCGCGAGCTCGCCTCGATGGGCGTGGAGGGCATTCCGGGAATCGAGACGGTCGA
>PXSE01000117.1 GCA_003022905.1 Halobacteriales archaeon QS_9_68_42 | reverse complement strand
TTGACCTCCTCGCCGAAGCCCTCCTCGCGGACGGCCGCGAAGGCCTCGTTCCAGTCGCCGTCGGCGTCGACGTCCGGCCCGTAGCGGACGCCGTCGAACCGCGCGAGGTTCGAGGACGCCTCCGACATTGCGATGACGTAGTACGCCTGCACCGCCGTCTCGACGGACGGCAGCGACACCGCCTCCGTGGTCGCGCCCGCCTCCTGGAGGTCCTCAAGGGCGGCCTCGAAGGCCGACTGGACGCCCTCGTCGGCACCCTCCAACAGCTCGGTCAGAACGCCGACGGTTAGCCCCTCGACGTCGCCGTCGGCGGCGTCGGCGTAGCTCGCGTCCGCCGGCGCCCCCCGTGTCGTCGCGTCCCGCTCGTCGGGACCCGCGATGACGTCCAGCAGCCCGGCGGCGCCCTCGACGGTCGGCGCCAGCGGGCCGATTTGCTCCAGGGAGTTGGCGTAGGCGACCAGTCCGTACCGGGAGACCAGCCCGTAGGTGGGCTTGATGCCGACGACGCCGCAGAAGGCGGCCGGACACCGCACCGACCCGCCGGTGTCCGACCCCAGCGCCAGGTCGGTGTCGCCGTCGGCGACGGCCGCCGCCGACCCGCCCGAGGAGCCGCCGGGAACCCGCCCCTCTGCGGCGGGGTTCTCCGTCGGCCCGAACGCCGACGTCTCCGTCGTCGTCCCCATCCCGAACTCGTCCATGTTGGTCTTGCCGACGATGGTCGCGCCCGCTTCCGTCAGGCGCTCGACGACGGTCGCGTCGTACGGCGGGACGTACTCGGCGAGCATCGCCGACCCGCAGGTGGTCCGGACGCCCTCGGTGGAGATATTGTCCTTGACGGCGACGGTGACCCCGTCGAGCGGCCCGGACCCCGACGGCTCGATTTCGGCGGTCGTGATGAACGCGTCGTCGCTCATGAGACTCGGGGTCCCTTGAACTGGCCGTCCTCGGTCTCGGGGGCGTTCGACAGGGCCTCCTCCCGGGTGAGACCCTCGCGGACCTCGTCGGGCCGCATCACGTTCGCCAGGTCGGCCTCGCCCTCGACGTCCGGAACGTCGTCGAGCGCCTCGAAGTACTCGAGAATGTCGGCGAACTGGTCGGCGAAGCGCTCGACCTCCCGCTCCTCGAGGTCGACGCGCGCCAGCGACGCGACGTGGCGCACCTCCTCGTCGTCGACGGCGGCCTCGTCCGCGCTGTCGTCGGCTGTCATGGGCGTTGGTCGGACGGGGGCGCCACTAAGGGTTTCGAACCCGCGAGCACCGCGAGCGACGCTACCGCTCGCCAGACTCGACCCGTAGCGCCCCCGATTCCCCGACGCAGGGGTTCTCCGGCCCGAATACTTAAGTTGCTGGCAGGTCAATAAATTACGTAAGCGGACTTTCTCAGTACCTGCTGAGCCCCATTCAAGATGACCGACACATCCGTCAGACGGAACCGGAGCGAGGAGGAGCGGGCCGAAGCCGACGCGGAGGCCGAAGAGCGCGAGGACCCGACGGTCTGCCCGGAGTGTGGCGGGTCGCTGGAGGCCGACACCGAGCGCGGGGAGACGGTCTGTAGCGAGTGCGGCCTCGTCGTCGAGGAGGACGAAATTGACCGCGGCCCGGAGTGGCGGGCCTTCGACAGTGCCGAGAAGGACGAGAAGTCCCGTGTCGGGGCACCGACCACGAAGATGATGCACGACGAGGGCCTGTCGACCAATATTGGCTGGCAGGACAAGGACGCCTACGGCAACTCGCTGTCGAGCCGCCAACGGCAGAAAATGCAGCGGCTTCGCACCTGGAACGAGCGGTTCCGCACCCGCGACTCCAAGGAGCGCAACCTCAAGCAAGCACTCGGCGAGATCGACCGGATGGCCTCCGCGCTGGGGCTACCCGAGAACGTCCGCGAGACCGCCTCAGTCATCTACCGGCGGGCGCTCGACGAGGACCTACTGCCCGGGCGCTCCATCGAGGGCGTCTCGACGGCGTCGCTGTACGCCGCCGCCCGACAGGCCTCCACGCCCCGCAGCCTCGACGAAGTGTCGAACGTCTCCCGGGTCGGCAAGGACGAGATTGCCCGCACCTACCGGTACGTCGTCCGGGAACTGAGCCTCGAGATAGAGCCCGCCGACCCCAAGAGCTACCTGCCGCGGTTCGCAAGCGACCTCGAGCTGAGCGACGAGGTCGAGCGCCGCGCCCGCCAGCTACTCGACAGCGCCGCCGAGGCCGGCGTCCACTCCGGGAAGTCGCCGGTCGGACTCGCGGCGGCCGCCATCTACGCCGCCTCGCTGCTCTGCAACGAGAAGGTGACCCAGAACGACGTCAGCGAGGTCGCCAACATCTCGGAGGTCACCATCCGCAACCGATACCACGAACTGCTCGAGGCCGAGAAGAACCTCGAAGCCTGACACCGCACGCCTCCGCTCGCGCCGGCCACCGGGACCGGAACCGCAAAGACGGCCCCGGACCGGCCTCCTGCATGGAGACGACCCGACACTTCGTCGCCACCTGCTACGTCGTCAACAACGGCGCGACGCTCCTGCACGAACACGAGAAACTGGAGATGTGGCTGCCGCCCGGCGGCCACGTCGACCGCGACGAGCTGCCCCACGAGACGGCGCTCCGGGAGACCTTCGAGGAGACCGGCCTCCGCCCGGAGCTGGCCGCCGACGCCGGCCCCTACGACACGGGCCAGGTCGAGTCGCTGCCGCGGCCCGTCGCCTTCCTGCTCGAGGACATCGACGTCCACGACGACGGCCGCGTGGCCCACCAGCACGTCGACTTCATCTACTTCGCCGAGAGCGACCGCCGGACTGTCGAGCCGGTCGGCCGCGACGAAGCCGACCCCGACGCCTGGGCGTGGTTCACCGCCGCCGACCTCGAGGCCCGGGCCGACGAGCTGGCGGCCGACGTTGAAGACCTCGGCGCTCGAGCTATCGAGACGTTCGCCTGAGGGCTCGCGCTGCTCGCGGGTCGCGCCGCTCCCCGCTCGCTATCCGAGGCCTCCCTCCCTCCGGTCAGTCGGCCTCGCAACGCTCCGCCTCGAGGGCTCGCTCACTTCGTTCGCTCGCCCTCGCTTTTCTCGTCCAGCGGGTCCTCCAACTCCCCCATCACCGCCTCGAAGGCATCCGTCGCGGTAATGAGGCCGACCGCCTCGCCGTCCGACAGCACCAGCGCGAGCTCCTGGCTCTCGGCCTGGAACTGGTCGATGGCGTCGCTGACGCTCACGGCGGGCACGTAGACGATGCCCTCGAACGCCTCGGGCTCCTCGCCGACCAGCGGATAGCGGGTGTGCGGCGTCTCTATCATCCGCTCGATGTTCTCCCCCGGCGAGAGCTCCGTCGACAGGAAGACGACGTCCTCGACGTCGACCATGACGCTATCGGCCGGAATCTGGCCGGCGTCGAGCGCGCCGACGATCTCCTCGTGGCGCTCCTCGGGGAGGTCGCCCTGCTCTAAGAGCGTATCAAGACGGTTGCGGAGCTGGGCGCGGGTCTCGATGACCTCCTCACCGGTCTCCAGCCACGCGCCCGTCATCCGGACGCCAAACAGTCGGAGCGTCCACTTGGCGACGGCGTCGCCGACCTCCATCACCGGCCGGATGAGCTTCGTGTAGTAGTACAGCGGCGTCGCACCGTACCGGCAGACGGTCTTGGTCCGCTCGACGCCGAGGTACGTCGGCGTCTGCTCGCCGTGGGTCAGGTGCACCAGGTTGATAATGATGAACGCCAGGAGGCTGCCGGCGCCCACCGAGGCCAGCCTCGAGTTCCCGAACAGCGGCTCGAACAGCGCCGCCAGCGCCGGTTCGGCGACGATACCGACCGCGATGCTGGAGGCGGTGATGCCGACCTGACAGCCCGTCAGGTATATCTCCAGTTCGTCGGTCATCGCCCAGGCCCGCCGGAGGCCGGGTTCGTCGAACGCCGACTCGGCGTACTGCCGGACCCGGGTCAGCGCGAACTCGACGGCGACGAAGAAGCCGTTCGCCAGGATGAGCGCCGCCCCGGCCAGGAGGCGCACCCCGACTTCGAGCGGTGTCATGGTGCTTGCTTGACATTCATGTGTGTAAACGCCGGCGGTTCCCGGCCGGAGTCCCGGCAAGGTACGGGGTATATATGCCGTGAGCGTGAACGGCCGCTCGGACCATGACGGACGTACTACTCGCGGTCGACGACGACGAAACGCGCGCCCGCGTCCAGGCGACTGACGTCGCGGACCTCGACTGGGAGGTCCTCGAGGCGACCGTCCTCCACGTGTTCACCGACAACGTCGAGGGAGCGAGCATCGGCCAGTTCAGCCCCGCCCGCGAGGCGGGAGATGTCCTCGAGAACGCCGGCATCAAGGTGACGATGGCCGAGACCAGCGGCGACCCCGGCGAGCAGGTCGTCGGTTACGCCGAGGAGGTCGGTGCCGACCTCGTGTCGGTGGCCGGGCGCGAGCGCTCGCCCGCCGGCAAGGCCGTCTTCGGTAGCGTCTCCCAGTCGGTCATGCTGAACGCCGAGGTGCCGGTGCTGTACTGCCCGGTCGAAGCCGAGTGACTCGTCAGTTCGCCCCGACCAGCGAGTCGACGTACCGGCCGACGTGGTCGTCCATCCGGCGCTTGAAGCCGGCCTGTCGCGCGAGGCGGTCGAGCTCCCGCGCCACGAGGCTGCCGTACTGGACGGCCTTCTTATCGCGGCCCCGTAGCTCGGCGGGCAGGAAGTCTGCGGCCCGCCGGAGCGCGACCTTCCGCTCGTCGCCGTCGACGAGCAACCGCGCCGGCAGCCGCAGTGCCGCGGTGACGACCCGGTCGCACAGAAGCGGCGCGACCGGTTCGACGCCGGCCGCCCGCAGCGCCAGCACGTCCCGCTCGAGCTGTGCCGGCAGCGACCCGATGACCTCGCAGGTGGCGCCCCAGACGGTGTCGGCCTCGAGGCGGTCGTCGTCGGCCGGGCTCGCCACCTTGGCGTAGCCGCCGAACAGCTCGTCGGCACCCTGGCCGACCGCCAGACGGTCGTGGCCGTCGGCGGCGACGCGCTCGGCCACCAGGTACAGCGGCAGGGCGATACAGACGTCCATCGGGTTCGAGCGACCGGTCGCGGCGACGAGTTCGGGGACGGCCCGCTCGAGGTCGGCGTGGGTGAACTCGACGACCCGGACCTCCCGGTCCAGTGCCGCCGCGGCCGACCGCGCGGCCTCGATGTCGTGGCTGTCCTCGAAGCCGCCGACGTACAGCGGCCCGTCGAGGCGGGCGGCTAGAATCGACGAGTCGATGCCGCCGGAGAAGGCGACGGCCGGCACGCCCTCGACGGCGTCCACGGAGGCGGTGACCGCCGCCCGGACCGCCTCGATTGCCCGGTCGTCGGCCGCGAACGGCTCCGGGTTCGGCAGCGCCCAGACCCGTGTGTCGCCGTCGGCCCCGCGGAGACAGCCGGCCGGCACCGCCTCCGGCGACTCGAGGTCTGTGGGGTCCGGGCTGTGTGCGGTCGGGTCGCCCGGTTCCGAGAACAGCGGGTACCGGCCGAGCGCGTCCCGGACGAGCCGTCCGGGTTCAAGCTCGCCGGCGAAGCCACAGGTGCCCGGAAGCGGCTCCCGGTCGTCGAGGGCGGCCCGGACCGTCCCGACGCCGGCGCCCTGCATCACCATGGTAGCATCGAGGTGAGCCGTCGCCTGACGCCGCCGCCGAACTGCTGGACGCCTGGCCGACCATCTCGGCGATGTGGGCGTCGCTGCCGGCCGTCATCGGGAGGTCGTTCGATTCGGCGAACCGCTCGGCCCGCCTGTTGGCGCGGCCCGTGAACAGACGGGAATTATACACCTCGATTGCGTCGGCGCCGGCCAGTTGGGCGCTCGTGACGTGGGCGGCAATGCCGTGTCTGGAGGACTGGAACGGGTGCGGAATGACGGCGATGCCGCCCAACTCGCGGATGTGCTCTACGGTCTCCCCGAACGGCAGGCCCGCCGGGACGAGTTCCTCAACGCCCAGCGCCAGTACGTGGCCCGCGGCGCTCGAGACCTCCATCCCCGGGATGCCCACGAGGTCGTACTCGCGGGCCCGGGCGGCCGCCGACAGCGAGGCCTCTATCTCGTCGTGGTCGGTGACCGCAAGCGCGTCGAGCCCCACGGCCTCCGCCTGCTCGAGAAGCAGTTCGACGGGGTCGCGGCCGTCGTACGACAGCTCGGAGTGGGCGTGGAGTTCGACCGACAGCACGGCCGGCCGTTCGGGGGCTCGGGGAAAAAGCCCCCGGGTCGAGCGCCCATGTGGGAGACGCTACTCGGAGAACAGTGGCCGCGAGGAGTCGGCAACGACGAGGAGGCTGCTGGTCGCCATCGCGACGGCCGCGAACAGCGGGTTGAGCAGCCCCGCCGACGATGCCGATGTCCGGCGCGTCGTCGGTTCGGCCCCCGGCGTCCGCCCGGTCGGCCGTGTCGGGGACCGGTGCCGGCGTGACCGTCGCGGCCTCGGTCGGGTCGCCGGCGGGCGCCGTTGCACCCGGCGAGAACGAGCAGGCTACCGGAACGGCGCGGCCGTACACAGTCGGCAAATGACCTCGGGGTGCCTAACAGCTCTGCCCACGAACGTGCACATGGAAAGCGATTTATCCGGTCGAAGGTAGCATCGGGATGAATCGTCGAGGCGGAGCTGGGCCGGGCGCCGACCGCCGCCGAGGAAGCGCTGTTCGAGAACCTCTGGAGCGAGCACTGCGCGTACCGCTCCTCGCGGCCGCTACTTTCAGCGTTCGACAGCGAGGGCGAGCAGGTGGTCGTCGGCCCCGGCGACGACGCCGCCGTCGTCGCCCTTCCGGACCCCGAGACCGGCGAGAACAGCGACACCTACGTCACGATGGGCGTCGAGTCCCACAACCACCCCTCCTACGTGGACCCCTTCGACGGCGCGGCGACGGGCGTCGGCGGCATCGTCCGCGACACGATGTCGATGGGTGCCTACCCAATCGCGCTGGCCGACAGCCTCTACTTCGGCGACTTCGACCGCGAGCACTCCCGGTACCTGTTCGAGGGGGTCGTCGAGGGCATCTCCCACTATGGCAACTGCATCGGCGTGCCCACCGTCACCGGCAGCGTCGCCTTCCACGACGGCTACGAGGGCAACCCCCTCGTGAACGTCGCCTGCATCGGCCTGACCGACGCGGAGCGACTGGTGACGGCGACCGCCGAGGCGCCGGGCAACCGCCTGCTTCTCGTGGGCAACGCGACGGGTCGGGACGGCCTCGGCGGCGCCTCCTTCGCCAGCGAGGACCTCGCCGAGGACGCCGAGACGGAAGACCGCCCGGCCGTCCAGGTCGGCGATCCCTACGCCGAAAAGCGCCTCATCGAGGCCAACGAGGAGCTCGTCGAGGCCGGCCTCCTGCGGTCGGCCCGGGACCTGGGCGCGGCGGGGCTCGGCGGCGCCTCCTCGGAACTGGTCGCAAAGGGCGACCTCGGCGCCCGCATCGAACTCGAGGCGGTCCACCAGCGGGAGCCGAACATGAACGCCCTGGAGATACTGCTGGCGGAGTCCCAGGAGCGGATGTGCTACGAGGTCCGCCCGGAGGACGTCGATGCGGTCCGCGCCGTCGCCGAGAAGTACGACCTCGGCTGTTCGGAGGTCGGCGAGGTGACCAACGGCAACTACGTCTGCACGTTCGAAGGCGAGACGGTCGTCGACTGCCCCGCGGCGTTCCTCGCGGACGGCGCGCCGACCAACGACCTCGAGGCGGTCGAACCGGAGCCGCCCGAGCGGGACCTGCCGGACGTGGACCTCAAGACGGCCTTCGAGGCCGTCGTCGCCGCGCCGAACACCGCCTCGAAGGCGTGGGTCTACCGCCAGTACGACCACGAGGTCGGCACCCGGACGGCGACGAAACCGGGCGACGACGCGGCCATCATGGCTATCCGGGAGGCGGGCGCCGATGGGCAGGGCGTCGGCCTCGGCTTCTCCTCGGGCGCCGACCCCAACTGGACCGACGCCGCGCCCTACGACGGCGCCCGC
>PXSE01000116.1 GCA_003022905.1 Halobacteriales archaeon QS_9_68_42 | reverse complement strand
CTGGCTGGCCGACGAGTGTGGGGTCGAGCGGCCGCCCAAGCGGACGAAGGCCGAGCGCCTCGAGGACGACATCTCGGAGGCCGCCCGCCGGCGCATCCTAACGAGTAAGCGCTGCTCGAACGACCGACTACGGGGGCTCGGCTACGAGTTCCGCTATCCGACCTACCGGGAGGGCTACCGGCCCGCAATCGAGGCACGCCGGTAGACATATGTTCGTCTCTCCACTACGTCCGACCGTGACGATGGCCACGGCGCGGGCCGAGGTGGCCGTCCGGCGGGCGTCCCGGGCGGACCTCCTCGACGTGTTCCGCATCGAGAAGCAATCGTTCTCACAGCCGTGGCCCTACGCCGCCTTCGAGCGGTTTCTCGACGTGCCGGGGTTTCTCGTGGCCGACGACGACGAGGTAGTCGGCTACGTCGTCGCCGACACCATGCCGAACCACGGCGCCGACATCGGCCACGTCAAGGACCTGGCAGTCGACCCCGACCGGCGCGGGGAGGGCATCGGCCAACTGTTGCTCTCGGAGGCGCTCGGGGCCCTCTTCGTTGACGGCGCCAGCCGGGTGAAACTCGAGGTCCGGGCGGGCAACGACCGGGCGCGGGCGCTGTACCGCGAGTTCGGCTTCGAGACCCACCACATGGTTCCAGGCTACTACGACGACGGCGAGGACGCCCACGTGATGATCCGGGGGCGCTGACGGACCGCCGAGGGGCCGCCGCGGGATGGCGCAGGCGTTTTGCCGCTGGGCCGTCGAGCGAGGGTATGGGATACGCCTGTCCGGTCTGTGCGGACCCACAGGCCGACGCGGGCCACCTCGCGAACCACCTCGCGTTCACCGCGATGCTGGGCGACGAGGCACACGAGGAGTGGCTCGAGGAACACGCTCCGGGCTGGGAGTCGATGGGCGAGTCGGACCTGGCCGAGGTGGTCCGCGAGGCCGCCGAGGAGACGGAGTTCCCGCAGGTGTTCGAGGACACCGCCGGCGGGCTGTCCGAGAGCGACGAGGACCCCAAGGAGCGGTCGGGGGCGCTGTTCGAGGAGGACCGCGGGCACGGACACGAACACGACCACAGCCACGAGCATGGCCACGGTCACGGAGACGCCCCCGCCGGCCACCGTGGCGGCGGCCCGCCGCTGGACGAGGAGGCCGAGGCGGCGCTGCAGGAGGCCCGCGAGATGACCCGCCGGATGCTCGAGGGCGACGACGCCGACGACGAGACCGACCGGGATAACAACGGGTAACACCCCTCCGGCCGTACGGACGGGCATGCGAACGGAGGGAACGCTGGCGCCGGAGTCGTGGTCGGCGGCCCACGAGCGGTACGAGGAGCTGGGTCCGACCGCCCGGACGGTCGTCCGCGAGGTCGCCAAGGCCATGGAGTTCGGCCGCGAAGAGTACGACGAGCGGGTGACGAGCGAGGTAACCGAGACCGCCAGGCAGGCCATCTTCGCCGAGCAGCTGGCGGTCCGGGTCGACGACGCCGAGGCCTTCGAGGCGTGGCGCGCCGAAACCGACCACGAGGTCCGGGTCATCGGCCACGACGCGGTCGACCGGGTGGCGTGGCACGCCGCGCCCGCGGCCGGCCGGGCCGTGGCGGCGACGTTCCAGAACGAACCCGAGGCCGCCGTCTCGACCGTCCGGCGGGCGGCGTTCAACCGCATCTACCGCGAGGAGCTATGCGAACCATAACCCGGAACGCTCTCCTGGCCATCGCCGGCCTGCTGGTCGTGCTGCTCGCGCTCGGGGCACTCCCGGGACTCGTCAAGACCGGCGACCCCTACTACGTCGAGGCGACGGTCGCCGCCGGGTCGGGGGCCGCCGTCGACGGCGGCGACCTCTCCGAGCGGCGCTTTCCGTACACCTTCGAGGCGCTTTCGGCCGTCGAGTCCGGCGCTGACCCCGCCCGCTCGGAGCCGTACTACACCGGCGTCGTCGGCCTCAAGGGGGCGTTCACCCACACGCCGTTCGCGGAGTTCGAGGAGTTCGAGACCAGAAAGCCCGAGACGGTCGAGCGGACCGGCGACTCGCCGGTCGGCGACGTCGCCTACGTCGCCGGGGACGACACCCGCTACCGGCTCGAAATCGTCCGTGTCCCGGAGGGAGAAGCGTGACCGACGACCCCAGCCCCGCCGACCACGACTGGCGGGTCGTCGAGTCGGCCACCGAGTACGAGACCGGCTGGTACGCCGGCGGCTACGACCTCGTGGAACTGCCGGACGGCCGCCGAAAGCGCTACTACTGGGCGGAACTCCCGCCGGCCGTCGTCGTGGTTGCGACCGTCGAAGAGCCGTCGTCGCTCGGGTTGCCGCCGGTCGACGCCGATCGGGCGGTCGTGATGATCGAGCAGTTCCGGCCGACCATCCGGGAACTCTGCTACGAACTCCCCGCCGGCGTCGTCGAGGACGGCGAGAGCTACGCCGAGGCCGGCGCCCGCGAACTCGAAGAGGAGGTCGGCATCGTCGCCGACAGCGTCGCCTTGCTCGAGGACTTCTGGTGTTCGACGGGCGTGCTCCGCCACGAGCGGGGCCTGGTGTGGGCCGACGGCTTCACCGACGGCGAGCGTGAACTCGACGGCAACGAGTTCCTCGACGTCCGGACCGTCCCGGTCGGGGAGGCGATGGACGTCGCCAGGAGCGACGCCGCCAACGACGCCACCATCGAGGGACTGCTGCTCGCCGAGCGCGAGGGCCTGCTGTAATACTGACGGCTGTGATACTGCCGTACGTCCGTCTGTAAAGAGTAGTTCGCGCAGAAGCGTCCTTCCTCGCGATTCTGCCCGGCGCATCACGTGGGTTTTGAACAGTTACGTCCGCCAGTGTGGGCCAGTACCGAATCGACCGTCCCGACTGCGGACGGTCGTACCGGAAAGGGTCACGGCAATCGCCGTGAGCCCGTTCGCTTAAGCCGCTCGTCCCCTACCGGTCGGTATGGATGGCGAACTCTCAGCGGAGGAGCTTCGCGAGCTGCTCGACGCCGACATCAGGGTGGTCGACATTCGATCGCCGGCGGCGTTCCGCCGCGGTCACATCCCCGGCAGCGAGAACGTGCCCTTCGAGGAACTGACCGACCGCATCGGCGAGGTGGCCGACGCCGACCGGGTCGTCACCGTCTGTCCGAAGGGCGAGGCCAGCGTCCAGGCGGCGCGGCTCATTGGCTCCTTCGAGGAGTTCTCCGGGCGGGTCGACTCCCTGGAGCCGGGCATCGAGGGCTGGCCCTACGAACTGAAAAGCGAGGAAACCGAGGCCCCCGCCGACGAGGGACGTGCGGTCAGAGGGTCCTACGCAACGTTGTACCCCTTCTCGCGAAGGAAGTCCCCGATGCGATCGAGGTGGTTGCCCTGCAGTTCGATGACCCCATCCTCGACGGTGCCACCGCAGGCGAACTTCGACTTCAGGTCGCTGGACAGCGAGTCCAGGTCCACGTCGCGGGGGTCGAACCCTTCGATGACCGTTACCTCTTTCCCGTATCGGCGCTCGTCGATGCGGATGTTGATCTCCTGGGACTCCTTTGCGACGTCCTCGCAGACGCAGAGTTCCTCAGGGAGCCCGCACGTCGAGCAGACTTCCGACATTACACTCGCTGTCTACACGACGGCCATATTAAACACTATCGGGACCCTGAGCCCGGTTTTAGCCGGGTTGGAAGCCGGGAGCGCTCCTCGAGCAGGTCCGCCACGAGCGCCTCGGCCTCGGCGGCGTCGCCCTCGTCGGCGCCGTGGCCGTACCGGGTCCGCTCGTACAGTTCCCCGACCCGGCGAGCCCGCTCGTCGCTGTCGGCCAGGAACGACCGCGCCGTCTCGCCCGGCCGCCGGTCCCGGCCGGCCCGCTCTTCGAGGTGGACGATCCGGTGGAAGGCCCCCTCGACGACGGCCTCCGGGGGGCCGTCCGGGAGCCGACGGAGCCACACCGCCCGGTAGAGCCGTCGGTCGGCGCCGGTCCGTCGACCGGCGGCGGCTAGCCCCGCCAGGACCACGACGCCGAGACCGGCCTGCTCGCGGGTCGGCAGCGGTATCGCCGGGGGGCCACCGCCGCCGCTGCCGTCACGGTCACTCCCACCGCCGGGGCCGCTCGCCGGCGTCCGGCCGCCGTCGGCGCCGGGGACGGTCTCGGAGTCGGTCCCCGCGGGCGTTCGCGGCTCCGGCGTTCCGGAGTCGATCTCCGAGTCGATGGAATCGTTGGTATCGACGCCGGCGCCGCCGTCGCTCCGGGCGTCCGCGAGTTGCTGGCGCTCGGTCCGCTCGCGAGGGACCGAGGGCGTCGGGTCAAACCGGACCCAGCCCTGGTCGGGGAAGTAGACCTCCACCCATGCGTGGGAGTCGTACCCGCGGACGACCCACTCGTTGTCGTCGACCTGCTGGCCGGGCGTGTAGCCGACCGCGAGGCGGGTGGGAACCTCCTGGGTCCGGAGCATCGTCACCATCGTCGTTGCGAAGTAGGTGCAGTAGCCGGCGTCCATCTCGAAGAGGAACCGGTCGGCGACGTTGCCCCGCGGTCGCTCGACGTCCAAGGAGTACTCGTAGTTGTTCTCGAGGTACTGCTCGACGACGCGGGCGGTGTCGTAGGGGTTGTCGGCGTTGGCCGTCAGCCGGTCAGTCCGTTCCTCGACCCGGTCGGGCGAACTCGACGGCAGCTGCGTGTACCGCGTTTCGACCTCGTCGGGGTACTCCGTGCCGGCCGCCCGGAGTTCCCGGGACCCGGCGGTCGGCTGCTCGCTCGTTACCTCGTAGGACTCCCCGGCCTGCAGCGGACTGGCCGGCTGGAGGTCGCCCGCCGCGGTCGCCCGGACCGGGACCGGGACGTTCCGGACCTCGGTCGGGCTATTTGCGGCCGGCATCGTCGCGACGGACGTCTCGGCGGTGTACCGCTGCTCGACGGTGCGGGTCCGTCCCGGCGGCGCAGGGAGCGGCCCGTCGTAGCGCCGGCGCTCGCCGGTCCGGACCCACCCGCCGCCGGTGTAGCGGTCGTAGGTGGCCACCCGCCAGTAGGCATCGTCGCTGGCCTCAACCGTGTACCGCACCTCGGGGGTGAGCTCGACCGACCCGGCGACCGCGAGGCTGTCGCCGGCGTAGACCAGACTCGACTCCACCGTCGAGGTTCCGCCGCCGGCGCCGTCCGTCGCTACGAGCGTGCCGGCCGCGCCGGGCACGAGGCCGACGAACAGCGTCAGCACGACCATCGCCGAGAGGACGACGACCACTCCGTCGGCGTTCCGGAGGCGCTCGCCACGGCGGTCGCAGTCGCCGAACGCCGCCGTGAGCGTCACCCCGAGGGCGCCGGAAAGCGTTGTAACGGTCGTCGCGTCGCCGGTCAGCACCACCACGCCGAGGGCGACGCCCGCCACCCCGCCCGCGGCGACGTACCGCCGGCGGACGGCCAGGTACCAGGCCAGGAACACGGGCGCCGGCGCCGCCGCCAGTGCCCACACGTCGGCGTTGACGATGCGGAGCACCGACAGCCCCGACAGCAGCGCGGCGGCGTCGTCGAGCATCGGTTTTAAAAGCGCGAGGAAGCCGAACCCGCCGGGCAGCGACGTGACATAGAGGTACATGCCGGCGGTGATGGCGGCGACGCCGAGCGCCGCGGCGGTGCGGGGACGGATGACCCGGGCCAGCACCGTTCCCGCGACGACGGCGCCGGCGACGACGTAGTACAGCGGTTCGGGGTCGCCGACGACGACCAGCACCTCGTGGAGGACCGACAGGAAGGCCCCAAGCGTGAGGGCGACGCCGGCCAGCGCGACGAGTCGGGCGGTCGGCATCCGCTCCTCGAGGGCGCCGAGGCGGGCCTCGAGGTCGGCGGCGCTCACGCGACCACCTCCCGGTCGCGCCGCTCGCCGGCCACTCCGCCGAACGCCACCTCGCGGTCCTCCATCGACACCGTCGCGGCGCTGTCCTCGCCGCGGACGTACACGTCGGCGCCGCTCCGCTGGTCGGTCTCGAGGCGACCGGCGTCGGTGACCGCCAGTAGTCGTAACAGCGGGCCCATCTCCCCCGGCGGGGCGACACACCGGCCGCCGGGAACGACGACGGTCACCGGAACGCCCGCGTCGTGGAGGAACGCCGCGACGCTGGCGACCGTGGCGGCCATCTCGTCGGCGCCCTCCGGCGGCGCCTCCCCGACGACGGTGACGGCGTCGACCTCCGCGTAGCTCTCGTACTCGGCGACGACGAACTCGTCGGCCTGCCGCTTGGCGCTGGCCCGCCAGTGGATGTCCCGGCGGGCCGTCAGCTCGACGGCGTACTCGAAGCGCCCGCCGTGGCCGACGGCCGCCGACGGCTCACCGGCGGGCGACAGCCCCGCGCCGACGGCGTCGGTTACCGTGCAGGGAACCGCCGACTCGACGGTCACGGCGACCGTCCGGCGCTCCCCGGGAAAGCCCGGCACCGGCTCGGTCCGCTCGACGCTCGACGGGTCCGCCCAGACGAGCTGGACGGCGCCGGCGGCCAGCGCGACCACCGCCGGCACGACGACGGCGTTCAGCGACCGGGCGCTTGTCAGCGCGCCGACGGCGAAGGCGAGACCGGCGACGGCGGCGACGGCCGCCCCCCGCCGGGTCGGCCGCAACCCGAGTGGCCAGCGCATCCCGCTCACTCCTCGACGGGGACGGTTTCGAGGGCGCGCTCGACGACCGTCCTGGCGTCGTCGTTCCCCGGGTCGGTCCGCATCCGGTGGGGAAAGACCACGGGCGCCGCCGCCTGGACGTCGTCCGGGACGACGTACGAGCGGGCCTCGAGCAGTGCCCGCCCCTGTGCGGCCCGGACGAGGTCGATGGAGCCGCGGGGGCTGGCGCCCAATTGGGCGTGCTCGCGGGTGTAGGTCGCAAGCCGCGTCACGTACGCCCGGACGGGTTCGCTGACCTCGATGTCGGCGGCCGTCAGCCGGGCGGCCAGGAGGTCCGAGACGCCGGCGACCGGCGCGATCTTCTCGATGGCGTGGCCGCCGACGGCGCGGTCGATGACCGTCGCCTCGTCGGCTTCCGAGGGGTAGCCGAGTTCGAGTTTCAGCATGAATCGGTCCAGTTCGGCCGCCGGGAGCTCGTAGGTCCGCTCGCGCTCGACGGAGTTCTGCGTTGCGATGACGACGAACGGGTCCGGCACGGACCGGGTCTCGCCGTCGACGGTGACCTGCTCTTCCTCCATGGCCTCCAGCAGCGCCGCCTGGGTCTTCGGCGGCGCGCGGTTTATCTCATCGCCCAGCACGACGTTGGCGAAGACGGGACCGGGGCGGAACTCGAACTCGCTCTCGCGTTGGTTGTACACGTTGGCGCCCGTAATGTCGGCCGGCAGGAGGTCCGGCGTGAACTGCACGCGGTTGAACGAGCAGTCGAAGGACTCCGCCACGGAGCGGGCCAGCATCGTCTTGCCGACGCCCGGGACATCCTCAAGCAGGACGTGCCCCCCGCCGAGCAGTGCGGTCACGAGGTGCTCGATGGCGTCGTCGTTGCCGACGATGACCTCTTGGACGTTGTCGATGACCGCCCGCGCCGTCTCGCCGGCCGTCTCGACATCTGGCGCGTCGGCCCGCGTCGCCGCCGACTGGTTCGTGGTGTCGTTCATGCGGGGGCCTATCGGCTCCCGGGCGAAACCTCGCATACGTCCTTTGATCGCGGTATGCCTGCCATTGTCCGTCGCAGGGGCCGAAGCGACGTAAGCACTGTGGGGCGTGTGGAATATAGGCACACGGACGGCGTCTCCAGCGGCCCTCTCATAGTGGTTGCTTACCTGTTTACCGGTACGGCCGCCCGCAGTCGAGCGGCCGATTCGGTAATGACTTATAGTAGTCACTATCATGGAGCGGCGTCCGATCGGTGTGCATCGACGATAAGCCGAGCGACGACCGTTTAAATATCGTGACGTACAAGATGCGTGCATGACCAACATCGTCCGCGACCCGGCCCACAGCGACGGCGCCCCGACCATCGAAGGGACGGGCATCCGGGTATGGAACATCGCAAGTGCCTACGAGCACAGCGGCTACTCGCCGGACGAGATAGTCGAACTGTATCCGGCACTGACTCTCGAGGACGTACACACGGCGCTGGCGTACTACTACGCCCACATCGAGGAGTTCCGGGAGCGCAGCGACGACGCCGGTGCCGCTGAACCCCCGGCATGAGGCCGGTTTACAGAGTTTCGAGGTGAAAGCCCACGGCTTCAGCCGTAGAATGAAGCCGACAATTGAGTGTCTATCCACCGAATGACGGCTTCCTGTAATCCCACTATTTAAGCCACAACCGGCCGACACAATCTCTGTGAGCGGCCAACGGCGCACAAACGAGTACACCGCAGAACCCGTCAGCGACCGGTACCGACAATGCTTGTTCGACTGGCTGGCCGCCCACGCCCCACTCTGGAACCAACTCACCTACCGACGCCGACAACAGTACTTCACCGACGACGGCAATGTCTGGGAGGCCGACTTCGGCGACCTCTACGACGACTATGCACCCATCCTCGGGAAAGCAACCTGCCAACAGGTTGCCCGAAAGAACAGCGACGCCTGGCGGTCGTTCTTCCGGCTCCTCGAGAAGTATCACGACGACGGTGATTCGACAGTCACCGAGAAGCCGAGGCCACCGGGCTACTGGGGCACTCGTGACGACGGCTACGAACTTCACGGCCTCGTCCGCAATGACCTCTACACGTTCGACTGGAACGAAAGGCGGAGCACGTTGGAGTTCGGCGTCGGCGACGTACTGCAAGACCGCTACGACTTCGATCATCAGGAACGAATCACGCTCGAAGTCCACGGCAACCCACAGTGGGACGGTAACGACGGCAGGGTCGAACTCGTCTACGACGAGGCCGCTGACCGGATTCGCGTCACCCATCCCGTCCGCATACAGCCAGCCCACCTCCGGGAACAGCGGCGGGATGGCTTCACTCACACACTCGACTCCGAGAACGCGACCCACGCGGCGGCCATCGACGTCGGCGCAAATAACACCCTCGCCATCGTCACCGACCACGGTGAAACCGCGGTGTACCACGCTCGGCCGGAGTTCGACCGATTCCGACGCCTGTCCGACCGCATCGCCGAACGACAATCTCAACTCCCCGACAATCGATAC
>PXSE01000115.1 GCA_003022905.1 Halobacteriales archaeon QS_9_68_42 | reverse complement strand
ACCAACGAGGCGTCAGCAGACCCGCAAGTTCACTCGGCGCGATAGCTGGCTGCATCGCCCCCGAGGAATCCCCGTGCTTCAGCGCGGGGAGGATGTCAATAGTGCGGAGGTGTCGAAAAACAGCATCAGATTCGCTCTGCTCGGCCGTCATCGATGAGTTCGCTCATCGAATCGACGCCGACACGTAGCTCCTTGAGATCACGCTCGTGGGCGTGTGACTCGACGAACTCGTTCATTCGCTGACGGAGCCCCTCGACTCGAGCGGTTCGGAGGGCATAGTGGCCGAGTTCGGCAATTTCGTCGTCTGCATCGCTCATACGTGGGCATACGCCGTGACCCGTTACAAAGGTTTGGTGCGCAGGAGGTAGTGTTTAGCTCCGAGGGAGTAGCGCACTTCGGCGGTGATGGCGGCGTTTCCGAACGTCTCCTCCCGCTGGTGGGCTGGGTCCTCGCTTCGTTCCGCGGCTCCCAATGGTCGCCGGCAGAGCGAAGCTCTGCCGAGCCCTCGCTCGCTTCACTCGCGAGGACGCCGCTCCACCTCGAGGCCTCCTTCGCTTCGCTCAGTTGGCCTCGCTGCGCGAGCGGTCGGCCCCGTTCGATGTCCCCCCCGAGGAGGGCTGGTCGGCCGACTATCGCTCAACTGAACACGACGTTCGGAGCGGCCTCAACTTTCAAGCCCGTACCGCCACCAGTCCAATCATGAGCAGTGATGCCGAGGCGGGCATCTACGCCCGCGAGTCGGCGTACCTCCGGCGGCACGTCCAGGTCGGCGTCGCGGGCGGGCGGGTGCTGTCGGTGTCGTTTCCCGGGGCGCCGGACGACGACGCCGGCACGGACCTGCCGTTTCTCGACCGGGTTGTGGCGTACCTCGAGGGCGCCGAGACCGACTTCTCCGACGTCGACGTGGCGATGACGATGCCGACCGACCGGCGCGACGTCCTCGAGGCCGTCCGGGAGGTGCCGTACGGCGAGGACGTCTCGGTGAGCGCGCTGGCCCGAATGACCCCGGGGCTGGACCCCGACGACGAGGAGGTGGCCCGGCTCGTCCGGACCGCGCTGGCGGAGAATCCCGCGCCGCTCGTGGTCCCGGACCACCGCGTCCGCGGCCCCGGCGCCGCGCCGCCGAAGGTCGAACGGCGCCTCCGGTCGCTGGAAGGGCTCTGAGCGAAGCTCCTTCGAAGAGCAGTTCACGGCGGATGTCGATGTAGCACACGTCGGTAAGCAAGACGGGTTCTCGGAATTCATCACGCCGTCAGCGGAACGTCCCGTCCCTGGACATCGTCGGACCGGAAACCGACCCCGCTGGCCAGTTGGTGGGCCGGACCACGGGGGCCGCCTCACGTTCCAGGACCATCGGTGACTGCTCCAGCAACACAATCCGTTCATCGACCCCACAAATGGTCGAGACGCCCTCGGAGTGATATTCTGCACGATCAGTGCCACGGACGGCCAGAAACCCTGAGATCGACTAGCTGACCGTAGCTCCGTTCCCCTCCGAGAGACTATTACCCAACTGACGACGGATGTACATCCCCGTCACCCCGACCAGGGTAGCGACTGGCACCACCACGGCGAGTACGAAGACGATCAGCACTCCCCCTGCCAGAACTGCCAGCGATCCCCATATTACGGAATAGACGAGAACCCAGAAGAGCACCGTCGAAAGTGCCGTTAAAACGCCCGTCGCCGCCCCGATTCGGTAGGAGTACGCCTCCCGTTGCTCCGCGAGTGCCCACCAGACAGCGGCTCCTATGACCGTTACCGGGACAGCTAACAGTATCTCGGATAGGACAGCTGGGAATCCAAGTAATTTTCCTAGAGTGTTGCTAATAGGATACAGTATTAGTAACGTGGCGGTGCTGCAAATGAACGCGTAGACGCCGACGTATGATGACCACTTGATTGCCGAATGGGATCCAGATACACTGCTGGATCTAAGAAGTTCCATGGTATGAGAATCGTACATCATAATTTAAATTCTTCGCCGCGCGCGAACTCTCCCCGGACCTTGCCTCAGTTCCCGTCCTCCTGATTTTCCAACAGCCGCTCGTAGGCCGCCCACGACGAATCGCCGTCCGGGTCCTCGACGTCGGCGCCGTCCACGGTCACACCCGACCCGGTCTCGACGCGGCCGGCGACGCCGACGGGCGTGCCGCGCGCCTCGAGCGCCCTCACGACGGCGTCGGTGTCGTCGGGGTCGACAGCAATCAACAGCGTCCCGGAGGTGGTCGCCCGCCAGGGGTCCATCCCGAGCGCCTCGCAGGCCGCGAGCACGCCGGGGCGAACGGGGACGGCGTCGCCGTCGACCGCCAGCCGGACGCCCGCGGCCTCGCTCATCTCGTGGAGCGCGCCAAGCAGGCCGCCCTCGGTGGCGTCGTGCATGGCGGTCACTTCGCCGGCCGCCGCGGTCGCGGCGGCGTCCCGGACGGCGCCGACCTCCTCGAGACGCGCCTGTGCGGTCGACAGCGCCTCGCCTTCGAGCGGCACCGCGTCGGGAAACAGCGTCGACAGCAGGCCGACGGCCTCGACGGCGGGCCCCTTGGTCACGAGCAGGTCCTCGCCCGGCCGGGCGCCGTCCGGCCGCACGATGTCGTCGTGGGCACCGACAGCCATCGCCGTCGCCGCGCCGACCCACGGGTACGACGCGCCGGGGTAGCGGGCGGTGTGGCCCGTCACGACCGAGACGCCCAGCTTGCGGCACTCGGCGTCAACGGCCTCCCACAGGCGGCCGAACTGCTCGTCGGTCATCCCGGGCGGCAGCGAGAAGGAAATGGTGAGATGGGAGGGCGGAATCCCGGAGACGGCGACGTCGGCCAGCACGATGCCGACCGCGAATCGGCCGGCGCGCTCGAAGCCCAGGGCGGGCAGCACGGAGACGGGGTCGGTCGCGGTCACCACCGCCCGGCCGCCGACGTCGAGAACGCCGAAGTCGACGCCGTGTTTCGGGCCGGCCGCCACGTCGTCGCGGGCGGCCCCCAGGCGCGGCGCGATGTGCTCCTCGAAGAACCGCCGAGATACCTTCCCGCTATCGGGCATGCCCGAAGGTGGGCCGGCGGGGGCTTGGACGTGTCGGCACGACGGGGTCACACTGACTGCTGTGAGCCATTACCGGATCGACCGCCCGACTACGGGCGGTCGTCCGGGAAACAGTCACGAGGGTGTCATAGAACTACTCACAAGGTATTGACTTCATCTTGACCCCATGAATTGGCCGGGAGGTAGACGTGCGTATGGTACGGTTCGTGGTGGCGACGACTGACCCGAGGTAAGGATCTCGAAAGCCCTCGGCCGGCTCCGGTCGCGCGGCTCGCTGCGCTCCTCACTCCGTTGCGGTGCTTGCGTCGCCGTGCGTCCCGAAGCCGGCCTCGCGCGCTCGGCGGTGCCCCGGCGACGCAAGCACTGAGGGAGCGGAGCGACCGAAGCGCGCAGCGAGTCGCGGCGCCCCGAGCGCCGCGAGGGCTTTCGAGGTGGTCGAGGATTCGTTTTACTTGAGGACGTTCGACCGATCCACTTCCATACACCCCCTGTACTGACCGATTCAGCAGAGTGGAATACAAGATATGTGAACCGTTGTATAACGCCTTCGTCACAGCAATCAGTATCAGGCCACCCGTTGCCTGACCGCTAACTCTTCGTCGTCGAAAGATAGTTGACCGTGTATGCGGGCTGTATACGTATGAGCACGTCCATCCGGGTCACCGACGACACGAAACGGATGCTGGAGAGCCTGAAACGGGAGGACGAGACGTTTGACGAGCTCCTCGAACGACTCGCACAGAGCGAGAGGCCCATCAACATCGGCGCGTGGAGCGGGGAGAAGGCCGACCGCGCGCGAGGGGCCGTGGAGCGCTCTCGGGAGAGCTTCGAGCGGTGACGTTCCTCGATTCCTCGGTCATCATTATCAGGCGACTTGGCTCTCCACCGTCAGTTCAGCCTCGTCGAAGCGGACGACGATGCCCCGACTGTCGTCGTCGGCGTCGCCCTGCCAGTCGAGTTCGCCCTCGACGGTACCGCGTCCGCCGGCCTCGGCGATTGCCGTCACGCGGCCGGCCTCCTCGAGCAGTGGGTTGTTCTCCCAGGCGACCGGCTCGTCCGGCGGCACCAGAAGCGAGAACTCCAGCGTCGTCTCCTCGCTCGACTCCGGGACGAACCGGACCGTCAGGGTCCGTGGCTCGTCGCCGGCGTTCTCGACGCGGAGGTCCTCGAGGCGGAAGCCTCCGGACGGGGTCGGGGTCGGGTCCGCACCGTCGGTCGCGTCGGGAGAGTCGGTCTCGGTTTGATTCGTCGGCGTGGAGCCCGACTCGAGGCCGGCACAGCCGGCCAACAGACCGGCGGTCGCCGCGAGCAAGGTTCGTCTGTCCGGTGTCATGGTCGTGTCTCGTCGGGGGCGGTCGTGTGCGGTGTCCAGTGGACGCCGCGGCCGGCGTCCGCGACGTGTCGTCCCTTCGTCCGCCTGCCTTTTGTGGTACTGTCGGTCACGGGCTCTTGAAGCGACGATTCGTAGTGGCTATTACAAATCGTTTCGGTATCGACCGTACGACGGCGTGCGGTCGGACCGGTACGCGGTCGCAGTCATCGCTATCACTGTTCGTCCGGGGCGGGCCACACGGAGCCCTCCTCCGGGACCGTCGGGTCACGTACCTACGACCGACAGTAGGGGTAACTGGAAAACCATCCCCGCCGGACCCCTCGCGGTTCGCGGCCCGACCCGCGGTTCGCACTGATGAACGGGGGATATTGCTTTATGTATCGGATTCTATTCCATCGCATGGCACGGAACGAAGAGGGGGGGCCTCCCGGCGACGTCCCCGGCATCGGCCGGGGTGCTATCGCCGGCGGGGTGGCGCCGACCATAGCCGGCGACGTCGAGGACATCACCATCCTCTTTGTCGACGCGGCTCGAGAGCATCGCGGTCGACTGCGTCGTCAGCGACTACAAGATGCCCGGAACCGACGGGCTGGACCTCCTCGAGCGGTGCCGGGAGCGGGAGCCGCACCTCCCGTTCATCCTCTTCACCTCGAAGGGCTCGGAGGACGTCGCAGTCGAAGCCATCAACGCCGACGTTACCGACTATCTTCAGAAGGACCTCAGTCCCGAGCAGTTGACCTTCCTGGCCAACCGCATCGAGAACGCCGTCGCCGAACAGCGGGCCCGCGAGGCGGCCGAGGCGACCGTCCAGCACCTCCGGCACATCCACGACCGCGTCTCCGACGCCTACCTGGGGCTGGACGACGCCTCGACCATCACCTACCTCGACGAGGACGCCGCCAGGCTGCTGCAGGGCGACCGCGAGGCCCTCCTCGGCGAACCCCTCTGGGACGTCCTGCCGGAGGCGGTCGACTCGCCCTTCGAGGCGCAGTTCGAGCGCGCGTTGGAGAACGACACCAGCGTCGACTTCGAGACCCACTACGAGCCGTTCGACACCTGGTTCGACGTGCGGGCCTTCCCCGCCGACGGCGGACTGTCGGTGTACTTCCGGGACGTCACCGAGCGGAAGCGCCTCGAGAGCGCCGTCGAGGACCGCGAGGGGGAGCTCCGCGAGGTCGTCACCGCCCTTGAGGAGATGGGCGGGCACTCCAAGATGCTGTTCGAGACCGCCGAAACCGCCGAGGCGGAGTGCACCTGCGGCGCCCACGACGACGAACTGCTCGCCGGACTGCGGAAGCTCATCGGCGGGCTCGACACCCTCGCCTCGATGGCCGACCCGGACGACGAGGAGTCGGGGTGACCGCCGACCGCGGTGGCTCGCCCGGCCGCTCGCCTTCCGGTGGCCCTCGCGGCCGGCGGTTCACCCGAAGGAACGCAGGTCCAGTCCCTCGACGGCCACGAACTCGACGGCGTTGACGACGTAGTGGGCCACGACGACGACGAGCAGGCTGTCGGTTAGGATGAAAGCGGCCGCGAGCGTGAACCCCAGCAGGCCGGTCACGGCAACACCGAGCCGCCCCTGTGCGCCGTGGCCGGCCGCGAAGGCGACCGACGAGGGCACCGCAAGCAGCCACGGCGAGACGCCGAACCCGGCGGCGAAGCCGCCGACCAGCGCCGCCCGGAACAGTAGCTCCTCGAAGCCCGCGACGACCGGTAGCACGACGATCAGGAGTAGTACCCACCCCCGGAGCGTCTCCGGCGCCAGCAGTTCCCGGAGTCGCTCGCTGGGGTCGGTGTCGAACGCCTCCGCGAGACCGGCCGCGAGGGTGTTGGCCAGCGCAATCGCCACCCCGACGGCGACGCCAACCGCGACGGCCGGGAGGCCGGTGCTCGGCGGGTCGGGCGTGACGCCCAGCGCCGACGCCGGGACATTAGTCAGCCAGACCCCTCCGAGCAGGAGCACCCCCAGAAGGCCGTGGGAGACGGCGACGTTCGCCAGCAGTATGCCCGTCGTCGGCTCGGGGCCGCGCGAGCGGAGGGTCTCGGACGCGGGCGTCCGTTTCGGCGCGGGCGCGCTCCGGGCGTCGAGGTGGCCGGCGCCGTCCTCAAGGCCGTTCAGGCGGCGGCGGTTCTCCGGGGCGACCGGTGCCGACGCGACTGTCGATTGCGAGAGACGCGCGAGAACGAGCAGAAGAGACAGGACCGCGAGGGTGATGCCGGCGAACGCGGCCCACCGGGTCACGGTCGCGCCTTACCGCGGGCTGGGGCTGCCGGTGCCGCCGACCTCGCGCTGTTCGAGGGCGGAGCCGGTGATGTTCTTCAGGCGGTCGATGAGCGAGTCCTTCTCGGGCTCGCCCGCCAGCGCCACGTCGAGCACCTCGGAGATGTGCGAGACCGGGACGATCTCGATCTGCTCCTTGTACTCGTCCTCGATCATCACGTCCTGCTCGTTGGCCTTCGGGATGATGACCGTGTCGAGGCCGGACTTGGCGGCGGCCTCGATCTTGTGGGTGACGCCGCCGACCGGTAGCACGTCGCCGCGGACCGACAGCGACCCGGTCATGGCAAGGTCCTGGCGGACGCGGATGCCCTCCAGTGCCGAGATGACCGCGGCGGCGGAACTTCTTGATGATGGCGGAGACGTTCTGGACGGCCTCCTGGGCCATCTCCTTGAGCTGGCCGGTGGCGATGACCTCGCCGGGGCCCTGCGACGGGGCTACCTCGGCCATCACCGGCATGACGATGCCGGAGTCCCCGCCCATGACGGCCAGGCCGTTGACGCGGCCGACGATGTCGCCCTCGTTGACCGTCAGCTGGTAGTCCTTCCGGCGCTCGATGTAGTCGTCGGCGAGCTGCTGTTCGATGGACCGCGAACGGGCCTTCGCCTGCAGGACGTCCCCCCGGGTGGTGTAGTCGCGGTCCTCCGCGCGGGCGATGTCGCCGGCGACGCGGATGAGGCCGCCGAGGTCCCGGAACTTCAGCGAGAGGTGGTTCTTCCGGCCGGCCCGGCGACGGGCCTCGAGGATGATCTCCTCGATGGCCTCGCCGGTGAACGGCGGCAGGCGGCCGTCGTTTGCGACCTCCTGGGCGACGAAGCGGGCGTACTTGCGGCGCATCTCGGGGGTGTCGTCGATGGTGTCGTCCATGTACACCTCGTAGCCGTATCCCTTGATGCGGGACCGAAGCGCCGGGTGCATGTTCTCCATGGCGTCGAGGTTCCCGGCGGCGACCATGATGAAGTCCGTCGGGACGGGCTCGGTCTGGACCATCGCGCCCGAGGACCGCTCCGACTGGCCCGTGATGGCGAACTCGCCCTCCTGGATGGCCGTCATCAGCTTCTGCTGGCTGCGGATGTCCAGGGTGTTGATCTCGTCGACGAACAACACGCCCTTGTTGGCCTTGTGGATGCCTCCGGCCTCGACGCGGTCGTGACTGGGCGTCTCCATGCCGCCGGACTGGAAGGGGTCATGCCGGACGTCGCCGAGCAGTGCGCCGGCGTGGGCGCCGGTTGCGTCCTCGAACGGCGCGACCTGCTGGTCGGCGTTGTTCACCAGCAGGTTCGGCACCATTGCGTCGGACCCCCGGTTCATGTAGCGGAACGCGAGGTAAATGACGCCGGCCGCGATGATGCCGATGAGCGGCCGCCCGATGATGAGGATGGCGTAGCCGAACACCACGGCGATGATGATCCACATCAGGAACGACTTCATCTGGTTGCGCTTGCGCGCTTCCTCCTTGTGGGCCTCGACGATCTGTTCTCCCTTCCCCGCGGGGACCGTCCGGACCTTCGGCTCGTTGCCGTCGTCCGGGTTGTGGTACACGAGGACGTCCTGTAGCTCCTCCTTGGGGAGCAGCTGGCTCATCGCCTTCGCCAGCATCGACTTGCCCGTTCCCGGGGAGCCGATCATCATCACGTGGCGGCGCTGTTTGGCCGCCTTCAGGACGATGTCGCGGGCATGGTCCTGGCCGATGACCTGGTCGACGAGGCGGTCGGGGACCCGTATCCCCTCGCTGGAGTCAATCTGCAGGCCGCCGAGCAGGCTGTCCTCGTCGTCTTCGTCTATCTCTACCTCGGCGTCGACTTCGACGTCGCTGCCGAGGTCGGAGCCGTCAAGCAACTCCTCGTCGTCGTCCAGCCGGTCGTCCGCGCCCCGCTGGTCCGGAGCGTGCGGCTCTCCGGGTTCGGGGTCGTCCGGCCCGGAGCGCGGCTCCTCCGTCGGGTCACGACGCCCGCTGTCGCCGGCGTCGTCTGATTCCTTTTCGTTGCTCATAGAACCGTTTCTATGGTCAATGTTGAAGGGGTGTCGATTGATATACTTTCTCCCCAAAGCAAGCCTCGAAGCATCTAAAAACGTAGGACGGCGCCGGGGTCCCTCCGGGGGGTCATCCGACACCGGCCGACTCGTCGGCTTTTTAAAATCGGCCCCCGACACCCCTCGCATGACCCGCGGCTTCTACATCGGCCGCTTTCAGCCGTTCCACGAGGGCCACTACGCGATGGTCGAGCGAATCAGCGAGGAGGTGGACGAACTCGTCGTCGGCATTGGTAGCGCCGACCAGTCCCACACCGTCCGGAACCCGTTCACCGCGGGCGAGCGCATCATGATGATAACCAAAACGCTGGTCGACCTCGATCTGGTGAGCTACGCCGTCCCCATCGAGGACCTGGACCGCAACGCCGTGTGGGTGAGCCACGTCCAGTCGATGAGTCCCCGGTTCGACGTTGCTTTCTCGAACAACCCGCTCGTCGTGCGGCTGTTCGAGGAGGCCGGCGTCGAGGTCAGACAATCGCCGATGTACCACCGCGAGGAGTTCGAGGGCGCCGAGGTCCGCGAGCGGATGGCGACCGGCGGTGACTGGGCGTCGCTGGTGCCGCCCGCCGTCGTCGAGGTGATAGAGGAGATAGACGGCGCCGACCGCCTCCAGCGGATAAGCGCCAGCGACGCCAACGGCGACGATGGCGACGGCGACCCCGCCGACGGGCCATGATAACGCTGGCCTCCGACTTCGGAACGCCCTACCCCGCGGCGATGAAGGGCGTCATCCTGCGGCGGCGGAGTTCCCGCCGGCGGTCCACCTCGTGGTCGTCGACCCCGGCGTCGGCACCGGCCGGGCGGCGCTGGTCGTCCGCGCCGGCGACCACGCGCTGGTCGGCCCCGACAACGGCGTCCTGCTGCCGGCGGCCCGGGAACTCGCCGGCGACGATGGCGTCGAGACCTACGAACTCGACGTCGGGGACCCCCGGAGTTCGACGTTCCACGGCCGGGACGTGTTCGCGCCGGGCGCGGCGGCCGTCCACAAGGCCGACCTCGACCGCCTGGCGGCGGTGGACGGCATCTCGCCCGCCGATGGCGTTGTCGACCTCGCTTTCCCCGACCCCGAGGTGCGCGAGGGCGGCGCCGACGGCGAGGTGCTGGTCGTCGACGGCTTCGGCAACGTCGTCACGAACGTCCCCGGTGCGGTCCTCGAGGACCACGAGACGGTCCGGGTGAACGGCGAGACGGTTCCGGTCGTCCGGTCGTACGCCCACGTCGAGGCCGGCACCGCGGTGGCGACGGTCGGTAGCCACGGCAATGTGGAACTGGCCGTCAACCGGGGCCGCGGCGACGAGGCGTTCGGGCTGGCGGTCGGCGACGGCATCGAACTCGGGTGGTGAGACGGGCGCCGACCGTTGGCCGGGGGCCGCGGACGGTGGCCGTCATACGCGTTTGAGCGCTCTGGCGAACAGTTGCTCTGCCAGGAGGAGCAGGTTGTACGCGACGGTGACGACGAACCCGACGAGAGCGAACGTCGGCAGTCGCGGCAGGTCGGGGACGCGGACGATGGCGGCGGTCGCGGACAGACTGCCGACCGTCGAGACGGCGTGGACCGTCGAGGCAACGAGCGCGGAGTTGGACCCCTCGACGTCGGCCGTCTCGAGCAACCCCCGGAAGGCGACGCCAGCCAGCGCCGCGAAGCCGACGAGCGCGCCGAGAACGTACGCCATGGCGCCCTCCAGGGCGGGCACCCCGTAGGCGTTGACCAGTAGCGCGCCGGCACCCCAGATGGACAGCGTGTAGCCGTAGGCCTCCGCCTCGTTGGCGAGGTTAGCCGCGAGATTGCGTCGCGGATCCATCGGTCAGTCCTCCCGGCGGGCGGCGTCGTTGACGACCGCCAGCCACGTCGCCGGCCCGGTGATCCGTGCAACGACGCCGGGCACGGCAAAGACGCCGCCGCCCACCGTCCCGCCGAGCGCGATGGAGATGCCGCCCGCGAGCCCGAGTTCTCCAGGCATTGCCGGGCCGTACTCGTCGGCCGCGTAAGTTCCTGACGATTGATTGACTCGAACGGCGGCGCCGAAGAATCGAGGTGCGCCGCGGCGTTACTGTGCGGAGATGACGTCGTCGATGCGGGCGATCATCGTGGCCGCCTCGGTGGCGGATTCGACTGCCTCCCGCTTGACGGCGGCGGGGTCGAGGATGCCGTGTTCGACGGGGTCGCCGACGTGACCCGTCTGGCCCTCGCTGATGAGGCCCGCGCGGCCCTCCGACTCGTGGGTCGAGCGGAGGTTAACCAGCGCGTCGATGGGGTCCATGCCGGTGTTCTCCGCGAGCGTGCGCGGCAGGATGTCGACGGCGTCGGCGAAGGCGTCGATTGCCAGCTGGCGGCGGCCCTCGACGCTTGCGGAACTGGCGCGGATGTGGTCGGCGACCGCGATCTCGGTGGCGCCGGCGCCGGGGACGACGCCGCCGGCGTCGAGCGCGACTGTGGCGACGTCCAGCGCGTCGTTCAGCGCGCGCTCCAGCTCGTCGGCGACGTGCTCGGTGCCGCCGCGGGCGAAGACGGTGACCGTCTCGGCGGCCGCGCCGCCCTCGATGAAGGCGAGTTCGTCGTCGCCGAACCGC
>PXSE01000114.1 GCA_003022905.1 Halobacteriales archaeon QS_9_68_42 | reverse complement strand
GGAGGACTACGGGGGCACGGCCCACGCCGTCGAGTGCGACCTCACCGACCGCGAGGACGTCGCCGACACCGTCGCCGCCCTCGAGGAGGAGACCGGCGGTATCGACGTGCTGGTAAACAACGCCGGCATGGTCGACGCCCGCGACAGGGTCGAGGACTTCGACGACGACATCTGGGACCGCGACATCTCGGTGAACCTTACCGGCGCCTACAACGTCACCCGCGAGGTCTACCCCAACATGAAGGAGCGCGGCTGGGGCCGCATCATCAGCATGTCCTCGATGGCCGGCTGGCAGGGCGGCTTCGGCCAGCTGTCGTACTCGGCGACCAAGGCCGCCCTCATCGGGTTCGGCAAGACCCTCGCGCTGGAGGGCGCCCAACACGGCGTCACCTCCAACGTCATCGCCCCGAGCATCGTCGTCGGCCAGCTCGCCGAACTGCCAATTGACCAGCTCGAGCAGGTCGACGAGCACTTCGCCCGCATTGCCAAGGCAACGCCGATGCGGAAACTCGGCACGGAGGCCGACGTCGCCAACCTGGTCGCCTACCTCGCCAGCGAGCAGTCCAACTACGTCACCGGCCAGGTCATCGGCGTCACCGGCGGCATCGACCTGTTCAGTTTCTGAACGGCCGTCGCTGCCGGCGGGTTCTCCGCCGGAGGGATACATTCTTGACCCGCCGACGCGGGACGTAGTATCAATGAGTGGGTCCTCGGGCGGCCACGATTCGGCTGGCGGACGGCTCAAGAGCTACTTTCTGACCGGCACAGTGTTCATTGTGCCGGCCCTCGTCACTGTAGGGATACTCCTCTTTCTCTACCAGTTCGTCGCGGGATACTTGGCGCCGATCGCCGGGTGGATCAGTGACATCACCCCCGTCGGCCAAGTCAGCGCCGAACTCGTTACCATCGCCCTACTGCTCTTGATCGTGGTGCTGATCGGAGCGGCCCTAGAGACGATGCCTCAGGGCTCGAACGCCGCCGACGCCTTCCACCAGGCCGCCGAGGCCATCCCCGGCGTCGGCCAGGTCTACGGCGGGTTCCGGGAGATGAGCGAGACGGTCGCCAACGGCGAGGAAAGCTTCCGCGATGTGAAGCTGGTCGAGTACCCCAGCGAAGGCTCCTACTCGATGGCGTTCGTCACCGCCGACGCGCCCGGCCATCTCGAGGACAGCGTCGACAATGAGGAGGGCAGCATGATGAGCCTCTTTCTGCCGATGGGGCCGAACCCCGTCATGGGCGGGTTTGTCATCTACGTGACCCGCGACCGGGTCCACGACATCGACATCGGCGTCGACGAGGGCCTGCAGGCCATCATCACCAGCGGCGTCACAATAAGTGACGACGACGAGGGCGGCCACATCGGCGAGCGGATGCAGCAGCGCATCGAGGACCCCTGAGCGGGGAAACGGCCAAACCCCCCGGCGTCGTGGTGGGCGATGGGCCGTCCTCGATTACTTCAGACTCGACGGCGACGTGGTACTGATTACGGGCGCGGCATCCGGTATCGGGAGGGGATACGCCGAGGCCTGCGCGGACTCGGCGCCGACGTCGCGCTGGCCGACATTGAGCCGGGGGCCTGACGGCGACCGCCAGGGAACTGGACGCGAGACGCTCGAACTCGAGGTGAACGTCTCCGACCCCGAGCAGGTGGCGGCAATGGTCCAGGAGACGAAGGCCGAGTTCAGCGGCCTCGACGTCGTGTTCGCCAACGCCGGCATCGGCCGCCTGAGCCTCCCGGTCGACCGCTACCCGCTCGAGGAGTGGGACGAGGTGATGGACGTCAACCTCGACGGCGTCTTCTACACGGTCCGGGAGGCCGCCGCCGGAGCGTGCAAAAAGTGGTTTTAGAATGTGGGGATGTTCTCCAGTTCGTGGGCGTGCTCCTCTGCACCGTCGAACGCCTCGCGGGCGATGACACGCTGGTGGACCTCGTCGGCGCCGTCGACGATGCGGAATGCCCGGACGGCCTCGTAGAAGTCCGCAAGCGGCAGGTCCCGCGAGATGCCGGCACCCCCACAGCACTGGACGGCGAGGTCGATGGCCTCCTGGGTGACGTTCGCGGCGAACACCTTCGACATCGAGACGGGCACGCGGGCCTGCTCGCCGCGGGCGATTTCCTCGGCGGCGTGTCGCACCATCGTCCGAGTGGCGTGCAGTTCCGTCTCCTTGTCGGCGATGTCGTACCGCAGCGACTGCTTCTCCGAGAGCGACGAGCCGAACGCCTCCCGCTCGCTCATGTAGGCCTTGGCAATGGTGAGCGCGCGGCGGGCCATCCCCGAGAAGCGCATGCAGTGGGTCAGTCGGGCGGGACCGAGGCGCTGTTGGGCGATGGCAAAGCCGGTGTTCTCCTGGCCGAGCAGGTTCTCCTCGGGAACGCGGACGCCGTCGAACCGGAATTCGGCGTGGCCGTGGCCGTCCATGTCGGGGCCGAGATGCGGAATGTCCCGCACCAACTCGACCCCGTCGGCGTCCGTCGGCACGAGGATGATGGAGGCGCCCTTATACGGGTGGGCGTCGGGATCGGTCACGGCCATCAGCAGGATGACGTCGGCGTGACTGCCCTGCGTGGTCCACCATTTGTGGCCGTCGATGACGTACTCGTCTCCTTCCTGCTGTGCCTCCGGCACCGCAGGGCTCGTCGAGCTCTGCTCGACGGTGTCTTTCTCTGCCGTCGTGGACAGCATCTTCGGGTCCGAGCCGGCGCCCTGCCGTGGTTCGGTCATGCCGAAGGCCGACCGGATCTCGCCTGCGACCAGCGGCTCCAGCCACTCCTCCTTCTGGCGTTCGGTGCCCACCAACTCGAGGGTGTGCATGTTGCCCTCGTCGGGGGCGTCGACGCGCATCGCCGCCGCGCCGAGCAGCGACCGCCCGGCCTCCTCGAACAGCGGCAGTACGTCCCGGAGGTCGTGGCCCATCCCGCCGTGGGCCTCGTCGATCTGCGGGCAGTAGACCCCACGTTCGCGGGCCTCGGCGCGCAACTCCGCGATGACGTCCTCGCCGACCGGGCCGTCGCCCAGGTGCTCGCGCTCGGTTGGGATGATGACCTCGTCGACGAACTCGCGGGCGCGGGCCGCCAGTTCGCCGGCCTCGGGGGAATCGTGGTACTCCATACGATCCGTTCGGAGCACAACATTGTAAAAGGCCCGGGCAGGAGAGTCGCCGAGCCCGCCGGGCGTAGGCGCGGCGGCACCGGATATATACGTGAGGCCCGCACAGCCCCTCTTACAATGTTAGTGCGACCGGAAGGTGCCACCGATGGCCGGCGGTGACGCCGACTACTTCGACCGCATCGTCGACGAGGCGTCGCTACGCTCGTACCTCGCCGACGAACTCGGTCCCGCCGACCGCTTCGAGGTCAGCCACCACCAGGAGGGCCACTCCAACGAGACGCTGTTCGTCACCTGGGGCGACCGGGAGCTGGTCATCCGGCGGCCG
>PXSE01000113.1 GCA_003022905.1 Halobacteriales archaeon QS_9_68_42 | reverse complement strand
GCTGGTCAACGCGCCGGTCCAGGGGTCGACATACCCGGACCTCCGGCGGGAGGCCGCCGAACACGCCTACGGGACGTCGCTCGACGTCTTCCCGGTCGGGGCCGTCGTGCCGCTGATGAACGGCTACCGGTACGCCGAGATGGCGGAGGTGGTGTCGGCCGCGAAACGCGGGCTCGGTTCGGACGCCCCGGTCCACCTGTTCGGCGCCGGCCACCCCATGACCTTCGCGCTGGCGGTGGCGGCCGGCTGTGACCTCTTCGACTCCGCGGCGTACGCGCTGTACGCCCGCGACGACCGCTACCTCACCGTCGCCGGCACCGACGGCCTCGAGGACTTGGAGTACCTGCCGTGTGCATGTCCGGTGTGTGTCGACCACACCGCCGACTCCCTGCGAGGACTGGAAGCGGAGGCCCGCGAGCGGCGGCTCGCTGAGCACAATCTCCACGTCAGCTACCGGGAGATACGGACGGTCAAGGGGGCGCTCCGGGAGGGCAACCTGCTGGAGCTGGTCGAACGCCGCGCCCGGGGGCACCCGGCGATGGTCGACGGCTACCACGCGCTCCTGGACGACGCCGACCGGCTCGAGGCGTCCGACCCCGTCTCCAAGGGAACGTTCTTCTATCTCTCGGGGGCGTCGGCGCGACGGCCGGAGGTACGGCGGCACCACGACCGGCTCGACCGGCTGGCGGTGCCCGGCGAGCGGGTGCTGCTGTCGGAGGGCGACGACAACAGCCGCTTCGACGCCACCTGGCGGCTCCAGGCCCCGTTCGGTCCGTTCCCGCCGGCGCTGTACGAGGCGGCCGCGACCGGCGTCCGACGGCTGGTCGAGGCCAACCCCGACGTCGAGTTCGCCGTCGCCCACTGGGGGTGGCCGGAGTCGGCGCTGTCGGCGCTACCGGAGGATGTGGACGTCCTCGAGTTGGGCCCGGACAGTAAGCCGCCCGACTCCGATGTGGAGTGATACTGATTATTGTGGCCCGTGTACCGGTACGACCGCGCGCCGTCGTGCGGTCGATACCGAAACAATGTATGGTAGTCGCTACGAGAAGTTGCAGGTCCAGCAACGAAGCCCGTTGCCTCAGTCCGGCCGTACGTCCACCGGGTCGGTCGTGAGGCCATTTGATTTATATAATTGTATACACAATGTACGTACAATGAGCGAGAAGGTCAACTTCCGGCTCCCGGAAGAACTAGTCAATAAGGCGGACGTAGCCGCCAAAGTATCCCACAAAAACCGGACGGAAATCGTCAAGGACGCTCTCCGGGAATACCTGCAAGAGGTCGAAAACAGGGAAGCGTTCGAGGAGGCCGTCGTGGAGCTCTACCTCGAAGAGCAGATCGACTTCGACACGCTGAAACAGTTCGTCGGGAGGCAGGACGCCGAGTCCATACGAGCGTCTAAAGCCTTGTTGGACCAGGGAGAAGACCTGAGCGATGAACTCGCCCGATTGTAGAGGGCCTCCTGCCGAATGATCGTCGCAGATACCAGTGCCCTCGTCACGTTGGCCTCCATCGACATCTTCGACCTCGTTCTGGAAGAGTTCAACATTCATACTTCCGTAACAGCGGTCGAAGAGCTCGAAGATACCGCAGAGTACGACGACAGTCACGGAAAGGCCGCCGATAGGGTTTTGCGGCATCGAGACCGATTCACGGCCCACGAGGCCTCTCGAACCGAGTTCCAGTCCTCTCGAATCGACCGGGGAGAGGGAAGCTGCGCCGACCTCGCTCGAGACTCGGACGCCGACTTCCTCATCACCGACGATCTCAGAGCACTGCCAGAACTACAGACACTCTCCGACACCCAGGTAGCGATTTCACCGATTGTCCTCCGGGCACTCGTCAGACGGGATGTTCTCGATGAAGAAGAGGCCGTAGCAAAGCTCGAGGCGGCCGCAGAGAACCGCGACTGGCTCGAATCGCCGATTTATGCGAAGGCCAAAGACCTGTTCTGAACCTGGCGAATGATTCATTCTGGTCCGACGGAGCGGCTGAACTGCTCTCCATCGGCCGGCTCGCGCTCCTCCTGTAGGTACAGGGAGAACCGAACTCCGTCCGTTTCGGGCCTGTCGCCTACCCAGCCGTCGACGTGACGCCGCCGCGGCACGCCGACGATGACCAGCGTCAAGGAGTTCCGCGTGGAGGAACCCGCGACGGCCGACGACCTGGGGCGGGGGGCGTTCGTCTTCACCGACGACTACTCGGTGTTCGACTGGGGAAAGATGCCCGACGCGGTTCCGAACAAGGGCGCCTCGCTGTGTGCGATGGGGGCCGCGAACTTCGAGCGCCTCGAGTCGGCGGGAATCCCCACCCACTACCGGGGGGTCGTTTCCGGGGGCGACGTCGTTCCGCTTACCGAGGTGGCGTCGCCGCCCCGCGAGATGGCAATCGAGCTGACACGGGTGCCCGACCTCCCTTACGAGGGCCGCGAGTACAGCTACGACGCCTTCCACGAGGCGGCGGGCGAGAACTACCTGATTCCGCTCGAGGTGGTGTTCCGGAACACGGTGCCGGTCGGGTCGTCGCTGCGGGGCCGGGCCGACCCCGCGGAGTTCGGTCTCGAGCACGAGACGTGGCCCGACGAACCGGTCGACCTGCCGGAGCCGGTCGTGGAGTTCTCCACAAAGTTCGAGGAATCCGACCGGTACCTCTCGCGGGCGGCGGCCGACGACATCGCGGGCGCCGCCGACATCGACAACCTCGAGGCCGTCGCCCGCCGGGTCAACGATCTCGTCACCGAGGCCGCCGCCGAAGCCGGCCTGAAACACGAGGACGGCAAGATAGAGTGTCTCTATTACGACGGCGAGATACGGGTCGCCGACGTGGTCGGCACGTTCGACGAGAACCGCTTCTCCCACGAGGGCCAGCAGCTATCGAAGGAGGTGGTCCGGCAGTATCACAGGCGGACCCAGCCGAAGTGGGTCGAGGCCGTCGAGGGGGCCAAGGCCGCCGCGAAGGAGCAGGACGTCGCCGACTGGCGGACGCTCTGCGAGCGCGACCCCGACCCATTGCCGGAGCACGTCGTCGACGCCGTCCGGGACATGTACTCGGCGGGCGCGAACGCCTACCTCGGCCGGGAGCTGTTCGACGCGCCGCCGCTGTCGGCGGCCGTCGAGACGGTCCGGGGGCTGTAGCGACGAACCGCGGGGGTTTTCACCCGGCGCCGTCGAAGGGGCGAGTATGATTCCGCTGCAGACGCTCGCCGACCCGGCGATGGCCGTCGTCGTCCTCGGCGTCCTCCTGAGCATCGTCGTTCCGCTGGCGTTCCTGTGGGCGTTCAAGAAGATCAGCGAACCGCCGGAGACGGAGGCCGACGAGGAGGCCTCCGACCGGGGCACAGTCGGCCTGTAATCATACTGCCGGCTGTAACTACGTGAAGCAGTCCCGTTCGGAAAATCGGGTTCTGGACGGTATTCGACCGGATATCGCCGAGGAATATTGAAAGAATTACAGCCGGCAGTATCACTCCTGACGCAGGATGACGACCATCGAGAGGCCGGAGACGGCCAGCAGGAGTAGCGCGGGAATCGCGGCGTAGCCGTAGTAGCCGGCCGAGGCCGCATCCCAGATACGGGTGACGAGCGTGTCGAACCCGGTCGGACGGAGCAGAAGCGTCGCCGGCAGTTCCTTCATCGTGGTCAGAAACACCAAGGCGGCGCCGGCGACGAGTCCGGGCGCGACGAGCGGCAGCGTCACCCGCCGGAACGCCGCGAGCGGCCCCTCGCCAAGCGTCCGGGCGGCCTCGTTCAGCCGGGGGTTCACCTGCAGGACCGAACTCCGGGTCGACCCGACGGCCTGCGGCATGAACCGGACGACGTAGGCGAACACGAGGATGGGGACCGTCTGGTAGACGCCCACCTCAATGCCGGCCACCTCGAGGGAGCCGTAGTTGGCGCCGAAGAACACCAGCGCAAGACCGACGACGATGCCGGGCACCGCGTAGCCGACGTAGGTGGTCCGCTCGAACAGCGACCCGACGCGGCTGTCGTGCCGCGCCGAGAGGTACGCCACCGGGAGCGCGCCGAGCGCCGCGAGCAAGGCGGCCGCGCCGGCGACGTACGCGGAGTTGAACAGCCACGTCCACTGGAAGGCGAACTCCTGGGAGGGGTACGTCCGGCTCGTCAGGAGGAACCAGGTGAAGACGGCAACGGGCATCACGAGCGTCAGCGTTGCGAGCAGCCCGCAGGCGGCGGCCGCCGGCCACCGCCAGCGCCCGAGTTCGATGTCGGCCGTGGTGGTGCCGGCCGACCCGCTCGTGTAGAGGGTGTCCGACCGGCGGACGCGGGACTCGACGGCCAGCACGAACACCGTCAGTGCGACCAGCTGGAGCGAGAGGAAAGCGGCGTAGTCGCCGCCGCCCGGCAGGCGCTGTTCGAGGTATATCCGGCGGGTAAACACCTGCGCCTGCATGAAGGCGGGCGTCCCGAAGTCGGAGACGGCGTACAGCGCCACGAGCAGGGCGCCGGCGGCGACGGCCGGCCGTATCTGCGGCAGCGTCACCCGGCGGAACGTCTCCCACCGGCCGTGGTTCAGCGTGCGGGCGGCGTCCACCAGCGACTTGTCGAACGTTTTTAGCGCCGCCCGAGTCGTGATGTACACGTACGGGTAGGTGTACAGCGTGATTATCAGGACCGCGCCGGGGAGGCCGTAGACGCTCGGCAGCTCCTCGACGCCGAGCGGCTCCAGCCACCCCTGGACGATGCCGCGCGGCCGGAACAGCGCGAGAAAGGCGAAGGCGCCCAGGTAACTGGGGATGGCCAGCGGCAGCGAGACGACGACGGTCCAGAAGCGGCGGCCGGGCAGGTCCGTCCGGACGGTCAGCACGGCGAGCGGCACCGCGAGCAGCACCGACAGCACCGTTGCCGACGCCATCAGGGCCAGGCTGTTGAGGAAGATACGGACGGTCCGGTCGGTCGCCAGGAGACCGACCGCCCGCGCCGGCTCCACGGTGGTCGCCCGCACGACGACCCACGTCAGTGGGAAGACCAGCGCGGCCGCGACCGCGCCGCTCAGAAGCGTCAGCGCGAGCGGTCGCTCGGTGGTCTCGGCGGCCTCGGTCATCGTCGTCTAGCAGGTGCTCCGGCAGGGTTAGGTTTTCCTAAACGACACCGCGGTGGCACCGCTCATCGCCAATGCACTGCACCGGCGGGCCGAACCCCCGCGAAGAGATTCATCGAACGGCCAACTTCGTGTCCTGGCCCCGGGCGTTCCCGACAGTTTTTATTATCGGGAGCGGTCATCCGGCTGGTATGGCTGCTGTTGACAGGCACGGGGCAGAAGCGAGAGCAGAGGCCGTGCGGACGGCACTCGAGTCGGAAGCGATAGCGGGGAGCGTCGACTCGCGGCCGCGAGACTGCAAGGGCGAGCGGGGAACCGGGTTCCGTACCGACGGCTTCCGGAATGATAGCCGATGGTGAGCGGCCCCGAACTCCTTCTGGCTTCTCTGCCACTGCTCGTAGCGGGCGTGTTGCTCGTCGGGCTCCTCTGGCCGGCGACCCGGGCGATGCCGCTGCGGGCGATGCCGCTGGCGTGGCTGACGGCGGTGCTCATCGGGTACTTCGCGTGGGGAATGCCGGCGAACTGGATTGCGGCGGCCTCGATAAACGGTGCGATAACGGCCATTACGATACTCTGGATCGTCTTCGGTGCCCTGTTCCTCCTGTACGTGCTCCAAGAGGCGGGGGCGTTCGACCGTATCAACAGGGGGTTCGCGGCGGTCTCCGACGACCGTCGGGTCCAGATCGTGTTGCTCGCCTTCTTCTTAGCAACATTCATCGAGGGCGCCGCCGGGTTCGGAACGCCGGCGGCCGTCGTCGCGCCGTTGTTGCTCGCGCTCGGCTTTCCGGCCTTGGCGTCGGTAGTCGTCGCTATCATCGGGCACATCATCGCGGTCACGTACGGTGCCGTCGGGACGCCGATAATCATCGGCATCCGAAACCCGCTGGAGGTGTTCGAAGAGCAGATCAACGAGGGGGGGTTCACCGTCGTCGAGTTCGCCGACCAGGTCGCGGCCTGGGCGGCCACGTATCACGCGCTGGTCGGCTTCGTGATGCCGTTCATCGCCGTGCTGATGGCCGTCCACTTCTTCGGCGGCGAGGACAGCGACTTGAGCGACGCCTACGAGGTGGCCCCGCTGTGTCTGTTCGCCGGCGTCGCGTTCGCCGTCCCCTACTGGGTTTCGGCATGGTTCCTCACCGCCGAGTTCCCGGCGCTCATCGGCTCGATGGTCGGCGGCGCCATCACCGTCGCCGTACTCCGGGCGGGCTACCTGCTGCCGGACTCGGAGTGGGACTTCCCGCCCCGCGAGGAGTGGCCCGACCACTGGGTCGGCTCCATCG
>PXSE01000112.1 GCA_003022905.1 Halobacteriales archaeon QS_9_68_42 | reverse complement strand
GACAATCTCCATGTCGCCGGGCACCGCCTTGAGGTGCTCGGCGAAGGCCTCGTACTGCTCGAAGATGTCGACGATGTCCAGCTCCTCGTCCTGGTCGGGATAGACGCCGACGCCCTCGACCATGTCGCCGGCGACGAGCAGGTATTCGACGGATTCGGCCGCCTCGGTGTGGAGCCACGAGGCGAATCGCTGCCAGGCATCATGCATGAACTCCTGGCTACCGACGTGGACGTCGCTTATTAGTGCGGCCTGGACCGGCCGGTCGGCCGTCGAGGGCTCGTAGGTCCGCGGAATCTCGGGGAAGTGGATGTCGTCGACGAAGAGGATGCTGCCGTCGTCCGACAGTGACCCCTCGACGGCCAGCACCTCGTCGTGGAGTATCTCGTCGACGAGGCCGGCGATGGGCCTGTCCTTCATTACCAGACAGGGGAAGACGCCGGTGGTGTCCTCGAGGTCGAGTATCCAGTGGCCGTTCGTCGTTGAGTCGACGTCGGCCACCATCCCGACCATGCCGGCCTCGCCGCCGCCGGGACTGGCCCGAAGCGCGGAGGCGTTGCGGTGGTTGACCCGGCCCCGTAGCTTCCCGGCCAGTCGTTCGTAGCGGTCCCGGAACGTCGCGACGAAGTCCCCGTAGTCGCCGGTCCCCGTCGACCGGCCGGTCATGTCGTTGTCGACCGCCAGCTCCCGTAGTTCGGGGTTGACGCTGCGCCCGCTGGACCCCTTCGTTTCGACTGGAACCGCCCCACCCTGACGTTCCTGACGGCCAGGGTCCGTTCCAGTCGAAACAGGGGGGTCTTCGCCGGCCGGAGCGGTCGAATCGGCCGACGACGCCGGCTCGGACTCGGTCGTTGCCCCCGCCCGGTCCTCGCCGGCGTCGTCGGTGGAGTCGTCGCCCGATATCGGGTCCCGGCGGCCGCGGGGGGCCTCCTCGAGGGCGTCCCGGACGTTGGCCGCCGAGAGCTTCAGCTCGTCGTCCGGCGCCGCCTCGACGGCCGCGACGAGCGCCGTCTCGGGGTCGTCCGCCGCCGAGAGCAGCGTGATGGCCTCCCGGTCGGCGGTGTAGCCGTGGCTGGCGAGTTCCCGGGCCAGGCGGGCCGGTTCCTTCTGCGGCACACCCGAGGGTGGCCGCCGGTCGGCAAAAGGATAGCGGACCCAGAACGTTCAAACCGGCCGGGCCGCTACGTCGTCGCAATGAGCGACGCAGGGGACGGGTCCGGAAGCGAGGACCCGTCCGGCATCGTCGGTTGGGCGAAGTGGTTCTGGACGACCGACGAAGGGGCCGTCCTCTACGTCCGCGACGTGGTCACGAGCGTCGGGGCCGTGCTCGTGGTCGGGCTGCTCTTGTTCGCCATCAGCGGCATCTGGCCGCCGATGGTCGCCGTCGAGTCCGAGAGCATGGAGCCGAACATGGAGCGCGGCGACCTCGTATTCATCGTGAGCGAGGACCGGTTCGTTCCCGACGAGGCGCCGACTCACAGCGGCGAGTCGACGGGCGTCATCCCCGCCGACCGCGCCGAGGAGGTCGGCCACACGGAGTTCAACAGACACGGCGACGTCATCGTCTACCGGCCGGACGGCGACGAGAGACGGACGCCGGTCATCCACCGGGCGATGCTGTGGGTCGGGGACGGCGAGAACTGGTACGACCGGGCCGACCCCGATGCCGTCGGCGGCGCCGACAACTGCGAGGAGCTGCGCAACTGTCCCGCCCCGCACGCCGGGTTCATCACGAAGGGCGACAACGGGGTGTCGAACTCGAACTACGACCAAGCCGGGACGCTGTCGGCGCCGGTCAAACCCGGGTGGGTCGTCGGGACCGCCGAGGTGAAGGTGCCGTACCTCGGGCAGATTCGGCTGCTGTTCTCCAGAATCTCGCCGGCCGCGGTGGTCGAGCGACCGCAGGTCGACTCCGCCGCCGACCGCGGAGCGCCGGCCGCGCCACGGCCCGCCCCGACCGCCGGCTCCGGCCCCGCCGCTCCCTCGCAGGGCGGGGCGGTCGCCCCGGCGGCCTGACTTCCATCTCGGTGACGTCTACGTCCCCATTGTATCAGGAGGCCGCCGACGCCGTCAGGGAAATCATGCCCGACGCCGAACGTGGCACGCCGGCAGTGCCGGCGCGAACGCCTCGAAGTCGGACCCGACAGCAGGGGGTCCGGCGAGAGCTTATGCTTCTGGACTCGAATACTGTGACCCATGAGCGCGCCGTTCGAGGCGGCGAGCTATCTGTTCCGCTCCGAGCGGCGGGTACGCGTGCTGGAGTTGCTCGCGGGCGAGCCGCGGACGCCCGGGGAACTGGCCGCCGAGACGGACGCGTCCGAGAAGACGGTCCGGCGGGCGCTGGGGCGTTTCGAGGAGTTCGGCTGGGTGCGCCGGACGGGTCGGCACTACGAGGTGACCGAACCCGGGCGGGCGGTGGCTGACCGCGCCCACAATCTGCTCGGGACGGTCGACGCCGCCGCCACGCTGTGCCCGGTGGCCCGGTGGCTCCCGGACTCCTTCGACGTCGACGTCGGCGACCTGGCTGACGTCCGCGTGACGGTGCCCGAAACCGCCGACACCGCCGCCCCGGCCCGCCGAATGGTGGAGGTGATCGCCGAGGCGAAGACGGTGCGGGCCGTGGCCTTCGCGGTCGCGCCGGGCGCAATTGAGGCGACCCGGCATAGCGACCGCGCTGACCTCGTGCTCACGCCGGAGGCCGTCACATTCGTCGCGGACGACCCGGAACTGCGCCCGCAGTTCCGGACGATGCTCGCTGCCGGCTGGGGTGTCCGCCGGTTCGACGGCGACCTGGCGTACAACCTCGTCGTCGCCGACGAGACGGTGATGGTCGGGCTGGTCAACGAGAGCGGCGCCCCCAGCGGCCTCGTCGAGAGCACCGACGAGGGCGTCCGCGAGTGGGCCGACGAGCAGTTCGAGCACTACCACGACCGCGCCGAGCCGCTCGATCCCGAACGCTTCAGCGAGTGACGGGCCCTCCTATTTGTACGTCCGGAGGTGATTGATGGCGGCACCCGGACGAACCCTGTCGGTCCAGACACGCCGTGTCCACGGTGTCAGTGAATGGGATTATAACGGCTCTGTCGTACGAATACGGTGTACCATGCCAGCCATTACCACGCACGGACGACGGGATGCACCGGATGTCGGGCGTCGGGGGTGTCACCGATGACGCTCGACCTCTCGGAGACGTTCGTCCTCGACGCGGTCTCGCACGCGTACAACTTGGACGCCGGGAACGTCCTCAACGAGCGGTACGCGAGGGGAATCGGCGAGATGCTGTTCGGGATGCTCGACCGCGGGATGCCGGCGACCCACCGGATCACCCGGGAGTCGTTCTTCCGGGAGTGGTCGGTCGCGGAGGTGGCGTCGATGCTGTTCGCGGAGAGCCGGACGGACGTTTCGACGTTCCACCCCATTCTCGCGGCCCCCTTCGAGAACGGGCTGGTCGAACCGAGGAAAGCCGCCGCGGCGGTCGACCGGTATCCGGGGCGGTTCCTGGCGTACGCGACCGTCGATCCGCTGGGCGAGGAGCCACTTGCCGAACTGGAGCGCCAGACCGAACTGTACGATCCCGTCGGGCTGAAGCTGTACCCCTCGAGCTTCGCGGGCGGCGACCACGATACCTGGCGGATGGACGACCCCGAGGTGGCCTACCCGGTCTTCGAGCGGGCCCGCGAGCTGGGAATCGACGTGGTCGCGATCCACAAGGCCCTGGCCTTTGGACCCGTCCCGCGGCGGCCCTACGATCCGAGCGACGTGGACGAGCCGGCCGAGAACTTCCCCGAGCTGACCTTCGAGGTGGTTCACGGCGGCCTCTCGTTCACCGAGGAGACCGCCTGGCAGGTCGCTCGCTTTCCCAACGTGAAGATCAACATGGAGGGGTACGGGCTGTTGATGGCCGCCGGCTCCAGGCGCGGCGAGGAGATGTTCGCGGAACTGCTGAGCGTCGGCGGCGAG
>PXSE01000111.1 GCA_003022905.1 Halobacteriales archaeon QS_9_68_42 | reverse complement strand
GGCCCGCAGTTCACCGACTGGTACCCCGGCGGCGAACTGAACGTCGCCCACAACACCGTCGACCGCCACGCGGCCCGCGACGCCGAGCGGCGCAACAAGATTGCCTGTATCTGGGAGGGCGAGGGCGGCCAGGTCCGGAACTTCACCTACCACGAGCTGAAGCGGACCTCAAACCAGGTGGCCAACTACCTCGAATCGGTCGGCGTTGACCCCGGCGACACCGTCGCCACCTACATGCCGATGGTACCGGAGGTCATCTCCATCCTGTACGGCTGTTTCAAGACCGGCGCGGTCGTAGTGCCCATCTTCTCGGGCTTCGGCGTCGACGCGACGGCGACCCGCATCGAGGACCCCGAGGCGGACGTCCTCTTTACCGCCGACGGCTTCTACCGCCGCGGCTCGCAGGTAACGCTGAAGGACACCGCCGACGAGGCCATCGCCGAGGCAGACCACGACGTGACCGACGTGGTGGTCTACCGCCGGTTCGACAACTCAGCCCCCGCGATGACCGACGACCGGGACGTCTACTGGGCGGAGTCGGTCGCCGAGCAGGCCGACGACTACGAAACGAAGTCGATGGCGTCGTCGGACGAGTCGATGCTGCTGTACTCTTCGGGGACGACGGGCAAGCCGAAGGGTATCGTCCACACCCACGCCGGCGCCCAGCTACAGGCCGCAAAGGAGGTGTACTTCGGGTTCGACCTCGAGCCCTCCGACCGGTTCTTCTGGGTGTCCGACATCGGCTGGATGATGGGGCCGTGGACGTTGGTCGGCACCCACACCTTCGGCGGCACGATGGTGATGTACGAGGGCGCGCCCGACCACCCGAACCCCGACCGGTTCTGGAAGCTCATCGACCGCCATGACGTCACCCAGTTCGGCATCTCGCCGACCGCCATCCGCGCCCTGCGGAAGCAGGGTGACGAGTGGGTCGAGGGCCACGACCTCTCCAGTCTCCGCCTCCTGGGGTCGACCGGCGAGCCGTGGGACCCCGAGTCGTGGATGTGGTTCTACGAGGAGGTCGGCGGCGGCGAGGTGCCCATCATCAACATCTCCGGCGGCACCGAGATATTCGGCTGCTTCCTGATGCCGCTGCCCGGCCAGCCGCTGAAGCCGTGTACGCTCGGCGGCCCCGGCCTCGGGATGGACATCGACATCGTCGACGAGACGGGCGTCTCGGTCGAGGACGACAACGAGCGCGGCTACCTCGTTGCCCACGATTCGTGTCCCTCGATGACGAAGTCGCTGTGGAGCGGCGACGGCCGCTATCTCCATGAGTACTGGTCGTCGTTCACCGAGCCGCCGATGTGGGACCACGGCGACTGGGCGCAGGTCGACGAGGACGGCTTCTGGTACCTCCACGGCCGGGCCGACGACGCGCTGAACGTCGCGGGCCGGAAGGTCGGTCCCGCCGAAATCGAGGGCGCCCTCATCGAGCACGAGGCGGTCAACCAGGCCGCCGCCGTGGGCGTCCCCGACGACACCACCGGCACGGCCGTCGTCACCTACGTCGTTCTGGAGCCGGGGTACGAGGAGACCGACGACCTGCGCGAGGGATTGCGTGCGAAGGTCGGCGAGGAGCACGGCAAGCCGTTCCGGCCGCGGGAAGTGCTGTTCGCCAACGAGTTCCCCAAGACCCAGTCAGGCAAGATCATCCGGCGGGCCATCGAGGCGACGCACACGGACGAGAATCTGGGCGACATGTCCTCCATAGAGAACCCGGGCGCGCTCGAGGAACTCGAGGACGCCCGCTGAAAGCAGACTGAACTCCGAATGACAGGTTACCGGCGTACACGGGACAGGTTACGGTTGCGGGACGGTTCGACTCGGGCGTGTGGCGTTCGAGTACGTAAGTCACCACCTCCGACAAACCGTGGTATGAGTTTACATAACAAGAATCTTGTGGCCGTCTCAATTATTCGACTCGTCCCGGACGTGCTCGTCGAGGAACTCGACGACCCCGGCGTAGGCCTCGATGCGGTTCTCCAGTTTCGTGATTCCGTGGCCCTCGTCCTCGAAGATTAGCTTGCGGACGGGGACGCCCTGCTCGGCCGCGCGGTCGGCTATCTGTTCGGCCTCGCCGACCGGCACGCGGGGGTCATTGGCGCCGTGGAGGACGAACAGCGGCGCCTCGATGGCCTCGATGTCGTTGATGGGCGAGATGTCCTCCAGCAGCTCGCGGTCCGCCTCAACGGAGCCGTACTCGGCCTCGCGCAACTCGCGGCGCCACGAGCCGGTGTTCTCGAGGAACGTCACGAAGTTGGCGATGCCGACGATGTCGACGCCGGCCGCCCATAACTCGGGATACTCGGTGAGCGCCGCAAGCACCATGAACCCGCCGTAGGAGCCGCCCTTGGCGACGACCCGGTCGCCGTCGACCGCGTCGTGGTCGGCCAGCCACTCGACGGCGGCCCGCACGTCGGCGACGGCGTCGGTCCGCTTCTCCACGTCGTCGAGGTGGGTGTACGCCCGCCCGTAGCCGGTCGACCCCCGGACGTTCGGCTCGAAGACGGCGTAGCCGTGCGCGAGCAGGTACTGCTTGACCGGCGAGAAGGAGGGACGCCGCTGGCTCTCGGGGCCGCCGTGGATGTCGACGACGACGGGCGCGCCGCCGTCGGGCACCTCCCGGGGCACCGAGAGGAAGCCGGGTATCTCCCGACCGTCGAAGCTCTCGTAGGTGACCGGGTCGGACCCGACGAACGTCTCCGGCGGAATGCCGGCGGTGGCGGCGTGGGTCCACCGCTCGGTGGCGCCCGTCTCGACGTCGACGACGTACACGTTCGTGTTCTCGGTGTCGGCGGTGACCGTCAGCGCGAACCGCTCGGCGTCGTCGTCGAAGCTCACGCCGCCGGCGACGCCGTCCGGCAGTTGCGGTTCGGGGTGAGCCGCGATGGTCTCCGGGCCGGCCAGCTCGCCGACCGTCAGCTCGGTGTAGCCGTCGACGTTCCGCGAGTAGACCAGCCGGCCAGTCTCGTCGTCCAGCGCGACGCCGTCGAGGTTCCACTCGCCGCCTGGCTCGACGGTCGTCGCCGAGCCGTCCTCGGCGTCCAGTCGGGCCAGATACAGCGTGTCGGCATTCAGGTCCGTACAGCAGTAGACGCCCTCGCCGTCCGGGCCCCACGAGAGGCTGCTGTAGCGGACCCCATTCGCGTCGTGGTCGGTCAGGTGGGTCGTCGTTCCCGTCTCGGTGTCGAGGATGTATACGTCGTGGTCGAAACTGGAGTGGGCCTCGTGGACGAGCAGCCGGTCGTCGCTCGGGCTCCACCCGCCCAGCGAGAGCCAGCCGTCCCCCTCGAGCAGCATCTCGGCGTTCGCCCTCGTCCATCCCGAAGGCCAACTCGCGCCGCTCCGGTGACCAGGAGGCGAACGTCACCCGCTCCTCGTAGAAAGTCCGCTGTTCGGGCCAGGCGCCCGGCTCCTCGAGGGTCCACACCTGCGGCGTCCCGGTGGTGTCGATGCGGAACGCGAGCGTCCCCTCGGGGCCGAACGACGCCCCGAACGCGCTCCGGACGTTCAGGTAGCGCTCGATGTCGTACACACCCCGAACATGGACGGACGGCCTAAATCGGTTCTGGGGACGCCGTCCACGCCCGGAGGGGACGGTCGCGGGCCGAGGCGATGGCAGTCCCCCGGTTTGCGGTCAGTTACCGCCCGGCACGAAACTCGGCAGGCGGGCGCCCTCGAGGGTTTCATCGACCTGCGTGACGACGAGCACGAGCGCCGCGAGCGCCAGCGCCGCCCCGAAAGCGAACGGGACGACGAAGCCGAATCCGAACAGCAGCCCCGAGGCCAGCGGGCCGACGGCGGTCCCGAGGCCGAATGCCATCGTCAGGACCGAAAGCGTCGTACCGGACGTGCCCTCCTCGGCGAGGTCGCCCGCCACCGCTAGCGCCGGCGCGAACACCATCGCCACGGAGATGCCGTGGAACAGCCGCGCGACGAGCATCGTTCACGGCGAGGTGACGAGTCCCTGCGCCAGCACCGCGGGCGCGAGAAGCACCAGCCCGCCGACGAGGAACGGCTTGCGGCCGACCCGGTCTGCGGCCCGGCCGATGGGCACCTGCAGGACGACGTTGGCGACGACGACGGCGGCGAACTGGACGCCGAACCACAGCGGGCCCTGGTCCAGGCGGGCGTTGATCGGTTCCTGAAGGGTGGCGTACAGTGCAATGCTGACCGCCATGAAGAAGGTGCCGAGCCCGAGGACGAAGACGGGGTCCAGCAGGCGGCCCGCCTCCTCGCCGCGGACCGCAATCGAGAGGTCGTCGCCGGCGTCGGCGGCGGTGACGTCCGGCTCCTCGATGCGCACCAACACGAGCGTGAAGCTGACCAGTGCCCCGAGCACCGCGACGCCGAAGGCGGCGTCGAACCCCGAGAGCGAGAGACCCTCCGCGAGCGGGTAGGGGCCGCCCTCGACGACGAGGCCGGCGACGATGGGGCCGAACCCGAAGCCGACCAGTCGGAACGTGTTGAACACGCCGAAGTTACCCCCGCGCTCGGCGTCGCCGCGGGCGAGGTCGTCCACCAGCGCGATGGTGGTCGGGATGACGAGCGCCCCGCCGAGCCCCTGGATTGCCCGGACAACGACCAGCGCCTCGTAGCTGTCGACCAGTGCGTAGCCGACGGAAGTCACCGCCAGCACGACCAGTCCGAGCAGGATGAACACTTTCCGGCGGCCAGTCCGGTCCGAGAGCCGGCCGGTCACCGGCTGGAAGGAGCTGTTGAGGAAGCCGAAAAGCGACAGCGCAAAGCCGATGAGCAACTCGACGGTCAGCGGGTAGCCCGCGACCGTCGCCCCCTCCAGCGTCGGCACCGCAAGCTCGCCGCTGGCGATGTACAGCGGCAGGACGATGATGAGAAAGGAGTTCGCAACGGCGTCGGCCATCCGCGCCAGCGCCAAGACGACCACCCGGCGGTCCGTCCCGAACATTGTCGGCCGAAAGGCCGCCCCCGTCATCACGCTTCCGAAGCCGGCGGGCGCCGAACCCGACCGCTTAAGTACGCGCCAGGGCCTGGAACACCAATATGGAGTTCTGCGACGAGTGCGGCTCGATGATGCACGGGGACGACGGGGTCTGGCTCTGTGACTCCTGCGGCTACGAAAAGGCCCGCGACGCCGAAGCGGAGGCGGCGATGACGACCACCCAGGGACAGGACACCGACAGCGGCCCCGTCGACATGTCCGAGGTCGACGACAAGGACATCGGCCCGACGACGGAGGTCCACTGCCCCGAGTGCGGCCACGACCGCGCCCGCTACGAGATGAAACAGATTCGGGCGGCCGACGAGTCCGAGACTCGCTTCTTTACGTGCACCGAGTGCGAGCACAAGTGGCGCGAGGACGACCACTAACACCCACTTTTTCACCTCCCTCGCGCGCCTCGGCGCGCTCGGTCGGGCAAAAACGTGGGGGAAAAATTGCGAGGTCGTTCGAGAGAGCTTCGCTCTCTCGTGATGACGAGAGACGCGTCCCGCGTCTCTCGGATCACGGCGAAGCCGCCTCGGTACGTTGAATAGCGCGGGACCGGCGGTCCCGCGGACCATGCGAGCGGGCGGCAAGGCGGTGAACCCGCCTCGAACGGGACGGCTCCGCCGTCCCGCGGCCCGCGAGCAGACGGCGCCGGAGGCGCCGTGAAACATAGCGCGTGCTCCTTCCGGCGACCCTTCAGGTCGCCTCCAGTCCGCGCGCGCTACGGCGACTCGGCTTCCGGCCTCGTCGCCGGGAACCGTCTTGGGGGCGTTCTTCGAACGCCCCACTCGACGGATGCTGGGTTCTGGTCGACGAGTCGTTCGATACAGGAAACTATCTAACGTGGAACACGATGACCTATCCACTAACTGGTAAGATGCCGGCGCAAAATATAGAGAAAATTCAGTAGCCGCTCAGCCGATTCACAGCTGATATTCCGCGAAATCCGAACCAAGTTCGTAGTCGTCTCGTTCGGCAATACGTCGTAATTCGTCGGTGGTCATTCGCTGAAGGTGTTCGTTCAGGTTAATGAGAACTGTCCGGTCGGCATCAGCATCTGCGAGTGCCTCACGGAGATCCGCTTCTTCCCCGTGTCCAAACGCCCGAAAGAGCGCAGCACCCTCAACGAACAGCAGGTCAGCGTTCTCGTACTCGGCGTCATCCATGAACTCCCACATGTCG
>PXSE01000110.1 GCA_003022905.1 Halobacteriales archaeon QS_9_68_42 | reverse complement strand
GCTGCCGCCGCCCAGCGGCGCGAAGATGGCGACCGTGCTCACGAGAACGAAGAGGATGAGCAGCCAGATTCGCCAGTTCTCTCTGAATCCGAGTTTCATGCGTTTATTGCCTCGTACTTGTAGTAGCGGAGCAGACTCACGTTCAGCAAATATGTGTTCATCAGGTCGGCGCTCAGGCCGAATACGAGCACGATACCGACTTCCGGCAGTAGCGGGATGCCGAGCACCGTCGCGACGACGGTCATCACGATCATCGCGGCGATGGAGGTGATGGTCATAATTACCCCGGTCCGCATCGCCCGGAACGTCGACTCGTAGAACTCCCCCCGGCGCCGGATGATGTGGTTGTTCAACAGTAGGTCCGAGTCCACGGAGTACCCGATGAGCATCAGCAGCGCCGCAACCGTTCCCAGCGACAGTTCGATGCCGAACAGCCGCATCAGCGCCAGCGGAATCACGATGTCGGAGAATGCCGACGCTACCACGGCGATGGAGGGGATGAACGTCCGGAACATCAGGAACACCAGCACGGCCATCCCGGCGAAGGCCACCAGCAGGCCGACGACCGCCTGCTGTTGGGTGTCGGCGGCGAAGCTGGCCGACCGTTCGCCGACGGACTCGATCTCGTAGCCAGCCGCCTCGGCCTGGTCCTCAAGCGAGCCGGCATTGTCGGTCTGGAACGTCAGCCGGTAAGTGTCCGACTGTCCGGCGATGGGCGTCACCGACTCGACGTCCTCCTCGAACGTCGTCTGGATTTCCTCGGGTGAGTCATCGGTGACGACCCGCAGCTCCGAACCGCCGGTGAACTCGATGCCGAGCGGTACCGGTGTCCCGACCAGCACCGTCGCGGCGGCGAGCACCACCACCGACACCGACAAAAGCGCCAGCGGTATCGCGACCAACTGGCGGTCGGTGTAGTTCGAGTACTCCACGTTCGATGCCGACAGGTCCATGAAATCCGGTGTGCGGCCCCGGTGAATAAGGGTTGTCGTTTCCGCGTCGAAACGGTGCCCGAGGGGCCACAGCGGGGAGCGACGGCCCCGAACCGAACGGTTCTTCGGGGGCCGGTGCCACACGTCGGTCGATGGCGACGCCGACCCTCGAGCGCGTCAACGTCTACCCTGTCAAGTCGCTGGACCCCCACGACACCCTCCAGCGGGTCGAGGTGCGCGAGGACGGCGGCCTCGCGTACGACCGGGAGTTCGCAATCGTTGAGGCGTCCGGCGAGTACGTCAACGGCAAGAACGAGCCGCGGGTCCACGAACTCCGGTCGTGGTTCGACCCGAAGGCGGGGCGGCTGACGCTGTGCGGCCCGGACGGCGACCCCGCCGCGTTCGACGTCGACGACAGCGGGGGAATCGAGGCGTGGCTGACCGAGTTCTTCGGCCGGCCGGTGGAACTCCGCCGCGACGAGACCGGCGGCTTCCCCGACGACATGCTGGCCTCGGGGCCGACCGTCGTCGCGGCGGCAACGCTAGAGGCCGTCGCCGGCTGGTTCGGCGGGATCGACGCCGCCGGGATGGAGCGGCGGCTCCGGCCGAACCTCGTCGTCTCGGGGGTCGAGCCGTTCTGGGAGGACCGCCTCTACGCCGACCGCCAGACCGCCGTCGCCTTCCGGGTCGGCGACTGTGAGTTCCTCGGCTCGAACCCCTGCCAGCGCTGTGTCGTCCCGGCGCGGGACCCCGAAACCGGCGAGGAGACGCCGGGCTTCCGAGAGCGGTTCGTCGAGAAGCGCCGCGAGACCCTGCCGGAGTGGGCCGGCGAGGCGTGGTTCGACCACCACTTCCGGCTGATGGTCAACACGTTCGTCCCCGAGCCGACCGTCGGCCGGGAGTTGCGGGTTGGCGACAGGGTGGAGATACTCAGCGAGCGGCCGCATCCCGGATAATTACGGCAGATACCGGACGCTGACGACGCCCGGTTCGCTGCGCACCTCGACGCGCTCGACGCCCAGCCGCGCGGCCCGGGCCAGCGTCGCCTCGTCCTCAAGGACGTCCGCGACGGCGGCCTCCGTCTCGCCCTCGGGAACGGTCAGGACGTGTAACTCGCCGGTGCCGGCTCGCTCCCTGCGGGCCACCTCGCCCTCCGGCTGGTCGGCGGCGAGGTCCCGCTCCTGTGCGGTCGGCGGTTCCAGGCTCTCCTCGACGGTGGGGTGTCGGCGGGCCTCCACCTCCACGAGGGTGTAGGTGACCTCCATGGGTGGCTCCGGTTCGACGGTCCCCTCGAGGACGTCGCCCGCCTCGACGCCCGGGTTGTCCGCCAGCGTGTGGACCTGCCCGCGGTCGACGTCCTTCAGAACGGCCGAGTCCTCGTCGGCGTGGGTGACCAGAAAGCGGCCCTCCCGTGCATCATCGCCCATGTCCGGAGGGTGGCGGTCGACACTCTTCGGCGTTTCGTCACGACGATGCGCGCCGATGGACCGCCGTGGGCCGCTTCTCGACGGGGCGCTGTCAGCCGAGTTGGCGGTGGGCCAAGAGGATGAGTACCGCGCCGGTCAGCGGGATGGTCCACGACAGCACCTCGGGGACGGCGTACAGCGCCTCGATTAGCGGCGCGGTAAGGCCGCCCGGTTCCGGCCGGGTCGACACCTCCCCGTCGATCTCGAAGCGGGCCGGCATCGAGGCGACCGCGCCCAGATAGAGGGTCACGAGGTAGACGCCGCCGGCGGCCGCGAGGCCGGCGTCGTAGCGGGAGTCGCTCCCCGTTCGGCGGTGGCGGCGGGCGACGAGCAGCACCGGCGCCACCAGCGGCGCGACTACGAGGAAGCCGAACAGGATGAACACCGACCGGACGAAGGTGATAGTCCCCCCCGAGAGGGTCGCCGTTGAGGCGATGGTGACCACCAGCGCGAAGGTGAAGAAGGCAACGAGCGCGACGGCCAGCAGGCCGCCACCCGCGGCGTAGGACCGGAAGAGCCGGGAGTCGCTCCGCCGGAAGGCGTAGGGAAACGCCCCCAGAAGCCCGGAGTAGTCGTCGCTCATCGGCGAACGTAGGGCCGACCAGCGAATAAGCGCCGCGGTATCGGCGGTGCGGCCCCCGGCGCCGGCCATCGCCAAGGCCTTACTCGCGGGGGACGGGGATGGGAGCATGAACGTCGACATCGGCAACGCGCTCTCCTCGGAGGCGGACCCGGGGGTCGCCGAGGCGTCGCTGGAGCGACTCGACGAGCGGGTCGCCCGAGCCCACGACCGCATTGAGGCGGGCACCGACGACCGGGAGTTCGGATACGCGGCCCTCGCGCTGCCGGCCGACACCGACCCGGCGGCGATTCGGGACGCCGTCGCGGGATTCGACCCTGAGGCGGTGCTGACGGTCGGCATCGGCGGGTCGGCGCTCGGCGCCGAGACCGTCACCGCTGCCCTAAGATTGGAGGGACATCACACCCTCGACAACGTCGACCCGGCGGAGACGCGGCGCGTGCTGGCGGAACTGCCGCTCGAGGAGACGCTCGTCAACGTCGTCTCCCGCTCGGGGACGACCGCCGAGACGCTGTCGAACTTCCTCGTGGTCCGGGACGCCATGGAGTCGGCGGGCGTCGACTGGACCGACCGGACCGTCGTCACGACGGGCAAATCGGGGCCGCTCGCGGACCTCGCGGCGACCCACGACCTGCCGACC
>PXSE01000109.1 GCA_003022905.1 Halobacteriales archaeon QS_9_68_42 | reverse complement strand
GGTTCGAAAGACGGCTCCGCGAGCCGTCTTTCGTCATACCGGAAGAGCGAAGCTCTTCCGTAGATCGCGGATCTCCGATCCGCTCACTCCCGGAAATCGTTGATTGCCGGAGACAGCGAGGCGCAGCCCGCGAGCGGGAGGGGGCTTTCGAACACGTCCTCGTCACTGCCGAAATACACTGAATTATCTTAAGTAAACACTACATCGGCTGGACCGCCCGGATATAAATGCCGGCCGGCCGGACGACCGGAGGCGTGCGCGTCATGAACCATCTCGAACTCGAAGGCCGCCTCCAGCGGAGCGGCATCGGCACCTCGGTCCGCCACCAGCGGGCGGCGCTGGCCGACACCGACATCCAGCTGGTCACCTCGCCGTGGAACGGGGGGGGCCTCCCGAAGGCGGCCGCAAAGCGGGCCGTCGGCGACTCCCTCTTCGCGTCGTACGATCTCGCGCACTGCAACCTCGTCGGGCCGGAGTCGGTCGCCGTCGCTCGCCACGCGAAGCGCAACGGGATTCCGCTGGTGCTCCACGCCCACGTCACCCGCGAGGACTTCGCCGAGAGCTTCCGGGGGTCGACGGCCGTCGCGCCGGCCCTGGGGCGGTATCTCCGGTGGTTCTACTCGCAGGCCGACCTCGTGCTGTGCCCGAGCGAGTACACCCGGAACGTGCTGGAGTCATATCCGGTCGATGCGCTGGTCCGACCGGTCACTAACGGTGTCGACATCGCCGCGCTCAAGGGATTCGAGTCGCTACGAGAGGGGTATCGCCGCCGGTACGACCTCGGGGGGATGGTGGTGTTTGCCGTCGGCAACGTGTTCGAGCGGAAGGGGCTGTCGACGTTCTGCCGGCTCGCCGGGGAGACCGACCACGAGTTCGTCTGGTTCGGCCCCTACGACACGGGGCCGCAGGCCTCGAAGGCGGTCCGGCGGTGGGTCGGGAACCCGCCCGACAACGTCACTTTCACGGGCTGGGTCGAGGACATCCGGGGCGCCTACGGCGCCGGCGACGTGTACCTGTTCCCGACCAAGAACGAAAACCAGGGCATCGCGGTGCTGGAGGCGATGGCCTGCGGGAAGGCGGTCGTGTTGCGGGACATCCCCGTTTTCGAGGAGTTCTACACCGACGGCGACGACTGCCTGAAGTGCGAGACGTTCGCGGAGTTCCGCGAAGCGCTGGCGCGGCTGGCGGCCGACCCGGACCTCCGGGACCGTCTCGGCGCGAGCGCCCGCGAGACCGCCCGCGAACACGGTCTCGGCCGGGTTGCCGAGGAGCTGCAGGCGGCCTACGCGGAAGCGCGGCGACTGTCCCCGAGTGAGAAACCCACAACGGATTAATCCCCGGTGGTCGAACCCCGCGGCATGCAGACCGTTTCGGTGTTCACCGACACCTACCTCCCGACGGTCAACGGGGTGACATACACGGTCCGGACCTGGCGGGACCGCTGGGAGCGCCGCGACGGTCTGATGCCGGTCGTCTATCCGGACGACGACGAGTACGACCCCGGCACCCGGGAGTTTCCCGTCTCCAGCGTCGCCTTCCCGTTCTACCCGGGGTTCCGGTTCGGCCGGCCGGGGATTCCCGACGGCGTTCGGAAGCTGTCGCCTGACATGGTTCACGCACACACACCGTTCACGCTCGGGCTGTCAGCCCGACGCCTCGCTCGCGAGGCCGGCCTGCCGCTCGTTGCTTCCTACCACACACCTGCCCGGGAGTACGCGGGCTACATAAGCAACAGTTTCGCCGGCGCCATCAGCCGGGTCGCCGACCGCTACGAGCGGTGGTTCTTCGGAGAGGCCGACGCCGTCGTCGTCCCCTCGGAGACGGCCGCAGGCCGGGTGGCAACCGACGGGACGCCCACTTACGTCATCTCCAACGGTGTCGACACCGAGCGGTTCGCGCCGGCCGACCCGGAGGCGGTCGCGGCCTTCCGGGACCGCCACGACCTCCCGGCAGGGCCGCTCGTCGGCTACACCGGCAGACACGGCTACGAGAAGTGCCTCGAGGACCTGCTGGCGGCGTCGGTCGGCCTCGACGCCACTGTGGTGCTGGCCGGCGACGGCCCCGCGCGGCCGGAACTGCGGCGCCGGGCGGCCGCCCGCGACGACGTCGTCTTCCTCGGGTTTCTCGATCGGAAGGAACTGGCGAGCTTCTACTCGGCGCTGGACGTCTTCGCGTTCCCGAGCCCCATCGAAACCCAGGGACTGGTCGCGCTGGAGGCCATCGCCTGCGGGACGCCCGTCGTCGGCGTCGACAGCGGCGCGCTCTCGGAGTCCGTCGTTGACGGCGAGACGGGCTATCACTTCCCGCGGGGCGATGTCGGGGCGTTCCGGGCGGCGATGCGGTGGGCGCTCGCGGAACGGGCGGCGCTGTCGGAGCGGTGTCTGGCGATCCGCCCCGAGTTGAGCGTCGAGCGGTCCATCGAGCGACTCGCGGCCGTCTACGACGACCTCTGCTAGCAGCGCCGCTCGCAGACCTGCTCGATGATGCGGCCCGTCGAGAGCAACTCGTCGTCGCCGTCGCCGTCGCCGTCGCGGGCCGACGCGCGGGCGACCGCACAGTCGATGCCCTCCTCCTCGAGCATCGCCGAGAGGGCGCCTTCGTCGTGGTGCTGGTCGTGGCCCAGCACGATGACGTCGGGGTCGATGTCACGGATGGGGACGAAGAAGTCCTCGGTGTGGCCCAGCCGGGCCTCGTCGACGGCCTCGAGTGCGGCCACCATCTCGCGGCGCTGGTCGTCGGGGACGACTGGCTCCGGTTTGTGGGTGACATTGTCGCTGCGGGCGACGATGACGTGCAGTTCCCCGGCCATGTCGGCGGCCTCCTCGAGGTAGTGCAGGTGCCCGGGGTGGAGCAGGTCGAACGTCCCCTGTGCGACGGCGCGTCTCATCTCAGTGGAGCTCCTGGTCGATGTCTTCCTGGGTGAAGTCGAAGAACCCCTCGTCGGACAGCTCGACGTCCAGCACCTCGAGCTCCGTCGGGTCGCCGTCGGTGTCGAAGGCCTGCCAGTCGTCGCGGCCGTACGGCGCACCGACGATGATGTGGACGTCGCCGCGGGAGAACGTCGCCAGGTCGGCGTCGCTTGGGCGTAACACCCCGTTCGGGTGAGAGTGAATTGACCCGACGCTCTTGAGGTCGTTCGGCATGTAGCTCGGGTTGAACTCCGCGCTGACGGGGTTGGACTTCGTGCCCGGCGCGATGAGCACGTCGGTAATGACGGTCCCGTCGCGGTCGAGGCCGAGCTTCCGGGCGTCCTCGCCCCGCAGTTGACCCATGTACTCGTCGGGGTGGGTGTCCTCGGAGGCCTGCAGCGCAAAGCGGAGGGCGTCGTCGGCGATGCCGAGTATCTCGCCCGACCTGAACAGCGAGGGCGTCAACGACCCGAGCAGTCCCATGCCCGGAGGTCGGGTTGCCCGGCAACTAAGCGTTCCGGTGACGGGTGCCGGCCACCGCGTGGCCGGACAACAACACTCTTAAACGCGGCCGGGGCCGACGTTCGACAATGACGCAGTCTACCGCCGGCGACGCCGGCAGCGCCACCGACGACGGGGTGGTTTACGAACTCGGTCCCCAGTGTACGCTCGAGGACGTCGAGGAGGGCGGCCGGTATCTCGCCACGGTCAACGGTACGGTCGAGTACGGGGTCTTCGT
>PXSE01000108.1 GCA_003022905.1 Halobacteriales archaeon QS_9_68_42 | reverse complement strand
CTGCCAGTCGCCGCGACCGTACGGCGCGCCGACGATGATGTGGACGTCGCCGCGGGAGAACGTCGCCAGGTCGGCGTCGCTTGGACGTAACACCCCGTTCGGGTGGGAGTGAATCGAGCCGACGCTCTTGAGGTCGTTCGGCATGTAGCTCGGGTTGAACTCCGCGCTGACGGGGTTGGACTTCGTGCCCGGCGCGATGAGCACGTCGGTGATGACGGTCCCGTCGCGGTCGAGGCCGAGTTTCCGGGCGTCCTCGCCCCGCAGTTGTCCCATGTACTCGTTGGGGTGGGTGTCCTCGGAGGCTTGCAGCGCAAAGCGGAGGGCGTCGTCGGCGATGCCGAGTATCTCGCCCGACCTGAACAGCGAGGGCGTCAGCGACCCGAGCAATCCCATGCCCGGAGGTCGGGTTGCCCGACAACTAAGGGTTCCGGTGGCGGCCTCCCTCGCGGTCGTCGGGTCCGCGCCCCGCGGGGCCGGCGGCCGGAGGTCCGCACGGAGACGGCGGCTCGCGGGGTGCTCGTGGCCGGACAACAACACTCTTAACCGCGGCCGGGGCCGACGTTCGACAATGACTCAGTCTACCGCCGGCGACGCCGGCAGCGCCACCGACGACGGGGTGGTCTACGAGCTCGGTCCCCAGTGTACGCTCGAGGACGTCGAGGAGGGCGGCCGGTATCTCGCCACGGTCAACGGTACGGTCGAGTACGGGGTCTTCGTCGACCTCTCGGAGCACGTCTCCGGACTCGTCCACGAATCGAACCTGCAGACGGACCCGTCGGTCGACGACGAACTGGTCGTCCGACTCGTCGAGATTCGCGAGAACGACGACGTCGGCTTCGAGGAGGTCGACGCCGACCCCGAGGCGGTCGACACCGCCGAGGTCGCCCGCGGCGACCGGGTCGGGGTCGGCGACCTCGCCGACCGCGTCGGCGACATCATCCACCTCGAGGGCGACATCGTCCAGATAAAACAGACCGCCGGCCCGACGGTCTTCTCGGTCCGGGACGGCACCGGCGTCGTTCCCTGTGCGGCCTTCGAGGAGGCGGGTGTCCGCGCCTATCCCGAAATCGACCTCGACGACGTCGTCCGCGTGACCGGCACCGTCGAGACCCGCGAGGACGCCGTCCAGCTCGAGGTCGAGAAGCTGGTCCGCCTCAACGGCGAAGCCGAGGCCAAGGTCCGCGAGCGGGTCGATGCCGCGCTCGAGGAGCGGGCGGAACCGACCGACGTCGACCCGCTCATCGAGTGGCCGGCCTCCGCCCGACGGCTCCGCCGGGCGGCGCTGGAATCGCGGCCCATCCGGCTCCGCCACCACGCCGACGGCGACGGGATGTGCGCCTCGCTGCCGGTCCAGCACGCCCTGGAGAACTTCGTCGCCGAGGTCCACGAGGACCCCGAGGCGCCGCGACACCTGTTCAAGCGGCTCCCCTCGAAGGCGCCGTTCTACGAGATGGAGGACGTCACCCGCGACCTCAACTTCGCGCTGGAGGACCGCGAACGCCACGGCCAGCGGCTGCCGCTGCTATTCATGGTCGACAACGGCTCGACCCGGGAGGACGTCCCGGCCTACCGCGCGCTCGACCAGTACGACGTCCCCATCCTCGTCGTCGACCACCACCACCCCGATCCCGAGGCGGTCGACTCATACGTCGAGGAGCACGTCAACCCGTACCTCCACGACGAGGACTACCGAGTCACGACCGGGATGATGTGCGTCGAGCTGGCGCGGATGATTGACCCCTCCATCACCGACGATCTCGAGCACGTGCCGGCGGTGGCCGGCCTGTCGGACCGCTCGAAGGCCGACGCCATGGACGAGTACCTCGCGCTGGCGGAGGCGGCCGGCTACACCGAGGCCGACCTGCAGGACATCGGCGAGGCGCTGGACTACGCGGCCCACTGGCTCCGCTACCAGTCCGGCGACAGCCTCATCGACGACGTGCTCAACGTCGACTGCGACGACCCCGAACGACACGAGGAACTGGTCGAGTTCCTCTCGACGCGGGCCCGCCGCGACGTCGACGAGCAGCTCGACGACGCCGAACCCCACGTCGACCACGAGCGACTCGACAACGACGCCCACCTCTACCGGCTGGACGTCGAGAACCACGCCCGCCGGTTCACTTACCCCGCGCCGGGCAAGACGACGGGCGAACTCCACGACAGGAAGGTCGAGGAGACGGGCGACCCCGTCATCACCATCGGCTACGGCCCCGACTTCGCCGTCCTCCGGTCGGACGGTGTCCGCCTGGATATCCCGAACATGGTCGAGGAGCTACAGGACGAACTCCCGGGCGCGGGCGTCTCCGGCGGTGGCCACCTCGTCGTCGGCTCCATCAAGTTCGTCTCCGGGGTGCGGGAGCCGGTCATCGACGCCCTGGTCGAGAAGATGGCCGACGCGGAGCTCGACGAGGCGCTCCGCAGCACGCTCGTCCGCGACGGCGGCGACGAGTGACCGGTCACGGCTGCCACCCCACCGTCCCCTCGCGGCCGCCGAACTCGATTCCGCGAGCGACCAGCGCCGCCGCCGCGAGCGCGACGGCCGCCCCGCCGAGAAGCGCCGTCGGTAGCGGTCGCTCCTCGCTCCCGCCCCAGTCGTCGTCGAACACCGACGCGTAGTAGTCGGCGGCCCCGCCGCCCTCGAGGGCGACGACCACCTCCCTGTTTTCGGTCTGCGGCGTCCGGCCCCAGTTGAGGCTGCCGACCAGCGCCGTCCCGTCGACGACGACGCCCTTAGCGTGGATCTTCTCGTAGCCGTCGGGGTCGTCGACGCGGGCCTCGAGATCCCAGCCCTCGCTGTCGGCGCGGCGCCCGAGCCAGTCGGCGAGTTCGGTGTTCTCGGCGGCGACGTAGTGGGCATCCGAAAGGAGGACCCGAACGGTGACGCCGCGGTCGGCCGCCCGCAGGACGGCCCGGAGCAGGCGATTGTCCCGGCCGTCGATTGTCATCTGCTGGACGAGGACCCGGTCGTCGGCCGCGTCGATGCGCTCGACGACGGCGTCGGCGGCGTTGTCCGGCGCGACGAGGACCGACGCCGACGAGACGGAGACGTCCTGCGGTTCGTGCCGAGTCTCGAACTCTCCGAGGGCTGGTTCGGCGTGCTCGAAGGTCCGACCCTCGCGGTAGGTCCGCCAGGGTGTGGCGGCCCGCCAAGAGCGGTCGGCGCCGTGCAGCGAGGCCAGCGAGTCGGCGGCCGCGGCGTCCTCGAGGACGACCCCCCAGCCGCGGCTCGACATCCCGCCGGTGCCCGCGGGCTTGAAGTTCTCCGTCAGAACCAGCGCCCGGTCGTCGACGACGGCGTACTTCGGGTGGTGGTGCGTGTAGCGGGCGTACGGCCCGGTCAGGAGCCGGGCCTCGACGCCGGCCTCGGCCAGGCGGTCAAGGATACGCGCTTGCCGGTCGGCCATCCCGCCGACCGGCGACCCGTCGAGCAGCACCCGGACCGTCGCGCCGCGGTCGTGGGCGGCCACGAGGGCATCTGCGACCCGCTCGGAGGTGAGGGTGTAACCCGCGAGCAGGAGGCGGTCGTCGGCCTGCCGGAGCGTCTCGACGGTCCGGTCGGGGGCGTCCGGGAGGACGAATGCGGTCGCTGGGCCGCCGTTCGTCCGGACGGGGTCCCTGTCGGTGGTTCCGAGTGGGCGCCAGCCGCCGCGGGAAGCGTTCCAGACCGACGCCTCGGGGGCGCTCCGGTAGCGGGTCGCGTCGACCGTATCGTCGCCGCGACGGAGCCACAACCGCTCGCCGCCGTTGGCAAGCTGGAGTCGTCCCGTCAGCTCGACCACAGGGTGGTCGGTCAGTTCCGCCGCCGTCTCGGGGTCCGTCGACAGCGCGACTGTCCCCGACAGCGTCCGGTTCGGGAGCCGCGCGACGGTCTTGCCGTCCGTCAGTGTCCAGTTCGTCCCGTTCGTCGCACGCGGGAACCGAACGACGACGAACTCGCCGGGGTCGCCGCGGGCGACGGGGTCCGGGTAGACGGCGACCAACTCGGCGTCCAACGTGGCGTTCTGGGCCGACAGGGAGGCCGACGGCGCGGCGGCGGCCGGCGAGGCGGCGGCGACGCTGGCGACGAGGAGGACGAACAGCGCGGCGACCGGGCGGGACCTCACGCGAAGAGGTGGTCCCGTCTCAGTACAAAAAGGATCGGACGTGCGGAGCGGTAGTGTTCAAATGAGCGATGGCCAACCGAACACACCCCACCGGGTGGGAGTAAAATGGGCCGGGCTTTCGAAACCCTCCCTGCCGCCACTCCAACTCCGCGTCTCTCCTCTGAACACTACCTGTGGAACGAACCATCCGCTCGCAGCCGGCGGAATCAGCCCTCGCCGGTCGTGGAGCGGGCTCCAGCCCGGCGTCGCTGGACGGCGCCTTCGAGGCCGCCCGCCAGCAACGCGAGCGCGAACACCGCGACCCACCCGACGAGGTAGATGCCCAGAGGCGATATCAGGTCCGCCTGCCCCGGGTCTCCGGCGGCCTCGAACCAGAGCGCGGCACCGAACGGGCCGAACACCACGATCGCGGGCGAAATCAGCCCCCATCGGTCGTACGCGTAGGCCGGAGCGGCGCCGAGTAGGAATACGCCCGGATACATCGCACCGAAGAGCAACTGCGCGTCCGGCGGTGCCCCGAGTAGCTGGTACGGAACCACCTCAAGTGTGAACGCTCCGCGCACCCAGTTCGTGGCGTTCAGCGCGACCACGAGAAAGACGAGTCCAGAGGCCGTTGCGAGGGCTACTCGTCGCACGCGTCGGTTCACACGGGAGGCTCATAAATACGTGTCGCAGAGAGTGGAAACGAACGCCGCGAGTCGTAGCGTCAGAAGCGGAACGGCACCGTGTCCGGAGCGTCGGCGGTCAGGCGGCGGTCGCGTCGCGGGCTTTCTCGGCCTCGACCTGGACCGTGTAGGCGCGGTCGTCGTCGTACTCGGCGGCGGCCTCCAGCGCCCGCTCGGTGCCGACCTGGACCAGCGCCCACGCGGCCGACG
>PXSE01000107.1 GCA_003022905.1 Halobacteriales archaeon QS_9_68_42 | reverse complement strand
GTCGCCGCCGCGCTCGGCTATCTGTTCGGCGGGCTGTTCGCTGATCTGGACCTCCGTCGAGTCGGTGACCACGACGGTGCCGCCCGGGTCGGTGTCGGCGATCTTCAGCGGGATGCGCTGGCCGCTGCGCGATGACAGCGGCCCCAGCCCGAGCGAGAAGGGCACGTTCTGGCCCGTCGTGACGGCCTGGCCGCTGAGCTTGTCGCGGATGTGGGGGCCAATGTTCCCCCGGATGCGGAGGTTCTGCGGGAGTGCGACGGTCACCTGCTTTGCGGGGCTGACGTCGGCGGTCTCGACGGCCACGCCGTCGTCGATGCCGACGTCGGCCTCCTGGCGGAGGCGCCCGTCGATGCGGATGACGCCCTTGCCCTCGTCCTCAGGGTAGCCGGGCCACACCCGCGCGACCGCCCTCGAGTCGCCGCTATCGAGGACGATGTAGTCGCCGTTCTCCAGGCCGAGTTCCTCCATCGCGGCCCGGTCGACGGCGGCCAGCCCGCGGCCGGCGTCCTTCTGTTTGAGGGGTTTGACGGTCAGCTTCATGAGTTATCGCTCCACCTCGACACTGACGATTCCATTGTTCATAACTGCACGGGACGCGTCCACAGGCACGTCGAACTCGAACTGCTCGTCGTCGGCGACGACGATGGCCGTTCCGCCGACGACCTCGACGCTACCCTCCGCGTGCCCCAGGTCGGCCACGATGACCGTCTCCGCCTCGTAGTCGTACTGCCTGACGACGCCGTCGACGTCGCCACGAACCGACTGTGGGTTATCGTTCATCCTAACTACGGGTTAGTCCTAACAGTATATAATCTTTCCTCTAAATTGCGTCCAACGTCCCCGGATTACGAATAGTAGTACAATTGCGGTTCGAACTTTACGGAGCACGGACGGGACCTTCGGCCGGCCGAAGTCGGGAGAACGTACGGGTGCTCGCCGGCGGTCCCTACGCCGACATCTCGCAGAGGCGACGGATGCGCTTATCGGTCGGCGGGTGCGTCGAGAACAGCACCGCGAGCGGGCCGCGCTCGCCGCCGAAGATGCACATTGACGCCGTGGCGCTGTCGACCTCCGCCGCCTCCTCGCGGGTGCCCACCTCCCGTATCACCGACAGCGCGTTCGCCATCGCCTCGGGGTCGCCGGTGTACTCCGACCACGAAGAACACCGTCAGGCCGATGATGGAGGCCACCGACTGGCCCAGAAGCATCACGACGACGTCCCGGTTCTTGATGTGCGCCAGTTCGTGGGCGAGGACGCCCTCGAGTTCGTCCATTGACATATAGCCCTCGTCAACGAGTCCCAGCATCGTCTCCGAGAGCACGACCGTTCCGGCGCCCTTCCGGCCGACGGCGAAGGCGTTGGGCACGCCCATCCGTCCGACCATCAGCCCCGGTTTCTCAATGTCCATCGATGCCGACAGTTCCTCGACCCGGCGGTGGACCTCCGGGCGGTCCTCTGCCGACAGGTCCTCGGCGTCGACGCTGTACAGCGCGAGCTTCTTCCCCACCACGTACTGCACCCCGACGAACAGGACGCTCCCCGCGAGCACCACGGGAACGCCCACGATGGGCGCGAACAGCGACGCCACGAGAAGGTAGAACCCGAACAGGACGCTCATCGCCACGACCATCCGCGCCTGGAGACCGCGGTGTGCCATACCACGGCACACGCACCGGGCTATCAAAAACGTCGGCTCAGTTTCACAGCTCGAATCCCCGTTCGACGACACCTGATGGTTCCCCGGCCGGGTCGTGGCGCTTATCGGGGGAGGCCCCGAGGCGACGGTATGGAGACCGTCTTCCACGACGGCCGGACAACCGCCTACCGCGTCACCGACTTCGGGTCCGGGCCACGGGTCTGTCACGTCCACGGCGCGGGCGGCACCCACGGGGTCTGGGTCGGGCAGTACGGCGACCGCGAGGGCCCGCCGGCGGTCGCGGTCGACCTCTCGGGCCACGGCGGTAGCGACGACGTCGACGTGGCTCCCGGTACCGAGACCGTCGAGGCTTACGCCGACGACGTGGTCGCGGTCTGTGAGACGACCGGCGCGTCCATCGTCTGTGGGCACTCGATGGGCGGCGCCGTCGCGCTGTGGGTCGCCCTCGAGCGCGACCTCGGCCTCGAGGCGCTGGTGCTGGCCGACTCCGGAGCGAAACTCGGCGTCAACGACGGTCTGCTGGAGTCGCTGGAGCGGAACTTCGAGAGCGCTGTCGCCTCGCTGCACGTCCCCGACGCGCTGTTCCACGACCCCGACGACGAACTAATCGAGGTCTCCGAGCGCGGCCTGCTGTCGACGGGGCCGGCCGTCACGCTCCGTGACTTCCGGACCTGCGACGCCTTCGACGTCCGGGACCGTCTTGTGGAGGTGACGCCCCCGACGTTGGCCATCTGCGGCGAGCACGACCGCATGACGCCGCCGCAGTTCCACGAGTACCTGGCGGCGGAACTGCCCGACTGCGAGTTCGAGGAGATACCCGAGGCCGCCCACATGTCGATGCTGGGGCGCCCGGAGCGGTTCAACGAGACCGTCCGGTCGTTCCTACTCTAACGGTTCGGCGGCGTTCTTGTCCACCAGCACGTCGGCGTTCGGCTCCGGGAGCGTGACGACGTCCTCGACACCGAGGTCGTAGTCGCGGTCGTCCGCTCCGACCACCTCGCCGACGTCGTCGGTGATGCGGACCGTCGTCCGCGGCACGCCGGGCAGTGTCCCGCCGGCCCCGGCGGCGGCGTCCTCCGACGACCGGTCGGCTGACCGGCTATCGCCGTTGGCCTCCCCGGCGCCTCCGGCGTCTGTCGGGTCCGGGGGAGACCCCTCGACGGGGTCGAGGTCCGCGGTCGGCGGCTCCGGCGGTAAGTCTGCGCGCCGGCCCGGAGCCGGCTCCGGGGCGGCGGACGGCCCGGCCTCGCTGGCCTCGACACCGCCGCTGGCTTCGGCGTCGGCGTTCTCCGGACCGCTCCCCATCAGGTCCGCGGCGTTGACCCCCTCGTCGGCCGGCGTCTCCGCCGGCGTCGCGGTCTCAGGCGTCGGATCGGGGTCAGCCGACGCCGCCTCGGGTGCGCCTCCGTCGATGGAGCAGGAGACGGACGGTCCCTCGCCGTCCAGCACCGATAGCACTGACTCGCGGTTCCGCTCGATGCGGTCGACCAGGTCATCGAACAGCGCCGCCTCCTCCTCGGTGAGGCCGTCGTCGTTGACGGGCATTCCCGCGGCGCCGATGGAGGCCTTCTTGACCACCTTGCCGACCCGGCGCTCGTAGATTGCCTCGACGGTCCCCTCGGCGGTCTCGATGTCGTCCGAGAGCTTCCTGACCTCCGGCGAGGAGAAGGGGTCGTCGGCCGCCTCAACCAGCCGCGCGCGCTTCTCGGTCAGCTCCCGGACGTACTCGCCGACCTCCCGGTAGAACGACGAGCGCAGGTGCTGGAGGTCGCTAGACTGGCGCTCGCGAGCCTGCACCGACTGGAGTTCGTCGAGGTTCATTCTCCGGCCTTGGTTGCGTGGCCGCGGGCCATCGCGAAGACGCCCGCGTACTCTGGCACCGAACCCACACCCTCGGAGAGCCTAAACTTTTCGCCGCCAAGTTCGACGGTCGTCGGCTCCCGGGCGTACACCGTAATGTCGTTGCCGACGAACGTCTCGGGGACGGCGTCGACCAGCGGGTCGAACGAATCCACCGCCGCGCGGTCGATGCGGGTCACCGCCAGCCCGCTGCCGCCATGGAGGCTGCCCGGGAGCCGTATCAGCCGGTTGATGTCCGTCGTCACGGGCTCGTCTATCGGCGCCGACTCGGCGGCGATTACCTCCGCGAAGAGCTTGCGGGCGATGCTGTACACCGCCGGGTGGACGTCGACGTTGCCGTCGGCTATCTCCTCGCGGTTGTTCCGTGCGGCGTTCAGCACCGCCGCGGCCTTCCCCTCGCCGATGCCCTCGAACTCTTGGAGGCGGTCGACGGCCGCCGACTCCTCGGCCGCGAGCAGGTCGTCCAGGAACGTCCCGAGTCGGCGGCGGGTCCGGCCGGCCCACCCCCCATCCGGGAGCGACCGCTTCCGGGCCGGCGAGGAGCGGCCGGCGCTGCCGGCGACCGTCTCCGTCGACACCAGGTCGTTGAACTCGGCGCCCTCGCCGAGCACATAGTCGACGACCTCCCGTCGGGCCGATCGGTCCAGTTCCAGAACGTCGGGGTCGCGGACGTGGACGTGGTAGCCGCGGCCGCCGGAGAAGACGACCGTGAGGTCCTCGAAGCCGAAGTCCCCCTCCAGCAGGTCCAGCAGGCGCAACAGCGCGTTCTTGCACTCGGCGAGCATCTCGGCGTAGCTGTCGGCTGCCGGGTCGACGCCCGGGAGGTGGTCGGCATCTAGATCGAACACGAGGTCCGACCCGCGCCAGCCCTTGGCGCCCATGCTGTTGGCCCCGGGGTCGCCGTACCGGCCCGCCGAGAAGTAGACGTGTCGCGGGCGCTCGCCCGCCAGGAAGTCCCCCAGGTTGCCGCCGCCGACCAAATCGAGAAACGAGTGGTGCCGCACCATCGTCGTTCCGCCCTTGCTCCAGGTGATGTAGCCCCACTCGCGTTCGTTCCCAGCGGGCGGCGGCGAGACCGAGGCCCGGCGGTAGTGGTCGCTGAACCGCCCTCTGAGGTACTCGCGGGTGCGGCCGTCCATGCCACCCGCTTCGAGAGTGGGGTGAAAAAGCGTTGCTCTCCACGGCTGGCAGTGTTCAGATAAGCGACGGTGGCCTGGACAGTCCACCGCCGGGTGGGTAGATCGCGGATCTCCGATCCGCTCACTCCCGGAAATCGCTGATTTCCGGAGACAGCGAGTCAGAGCCGTCGAGCGGGAGGGGGCTTCCGAGGTGGGCCTCAGTCGAACCGTTACCGCCTGATCCCGTATCTGAATAGTACCCCGCGGCTCATCCACCCGGCATGAACCGCGAAAGCCGGTCGGTGATGCCGCCGTCCCCGAGACGGAGGTAGTAGGCGTCGCCGTTGTCCTCGTAGTAGCTCTCGACCCGGCGCTCGACCTCGAAGCCCAGATGCTCGTAGAAGGCCAGCGCGTCGTCGTTGCTCGCGCGGGCGTGACAGGTCACGGAGCCGTGGTCGTCGGCCACCGCGGCGACGAGGCGACGCCCGAACCCCTCGCCGCGGTACTCGGGGTGGACGGCGAGAAAGAGGACGTATCCGTCCCGCCTGGTCGCGGCGAAGCCGACCATCGTCTCGCCGTCGTACCGCGGCTCGACCAGCAGGTAGACCTTCGAGCGCCGGTAGGCGTCGGTGAAAAAGCCGTGGCGCTGTTTGAGCACGTCGTCCTCGCGTCGGATGCGCTCTTTCAGCTCCCACGCCTCGTCGACGAACGCATCGTCGCCGGTGTCGATGAGCCGGGTGTCGACCGTGACGCTCACTGACCAATTTTACGGACGGACTGGATATAACTCCACCGCTGCATCCCCGTAAGGTTTTCAGGCCGCCGACGGTTTCAGATGTTCAATGGCTTCCGGACCCGGGCAACCCGAGACCGCACGGGAGGCGACGGCCACCGGCGGGGGCCTCTCCGAGGAGATTCGAGAGTCGTTCCTGGAGGGGCTGAACCGGGTGCGGATGCGGTCGCTCGGCAGCACGGAGGCCCCGGAGCGGTTCGCGCCGGTCGGCGACGGTGCCTGCCCGGACGCCCCGCATGGCGACGGAAGCAATGACGGAGCGGGTTCCGATGGCCGGTGAGTTCAGCCTCCGAGCGCACACCGCCGACGTCGCCGTCGAGGCGACGGGCGACACCCTCGGCGAGGCGTTCGCCGCGGCGGCCGACGGGCTGACGGCGGCCCACTGCGAGTCCGTCCTGCCCGCCGACCACGAGGCCGACGTCCACTGGAACGGGTCGTGGGTGGTGGAGGCGTCCGCCCGCGGCGTGCCGCTGGCGGCCGTCGAGGCCCGCGAGATCAAGGCCGTCACCTACTCCGAGATGGAGATAGTCGAGACGGACGGTGGCTGGCGGATATACGTCGTGTTCGACGTCTAAAGGCCAAGTGCCGACAGGAGGTCGACGCCGACGCCGAGGAACTCGACCGTTTTGAAGCCGAGGTAGATGCCGACGATGCCGAGGACGCCGGCCGCCTCCGGCGGCGCGGGAATCGGCACGCCGAGGAAGGCGAAGGCGGCGCCGGCAATGAACCCGGTCAACAGCGCGAGCAAGGCGACGGCCGGTCCGTTCATGCTCCGGAACGCGGCGCGTTCGGACAAATCGGTTACGGTACCGCTGGATAACGCGGACGACGTTTACGGCTGTTCCGGGTCGTGCTCGCCGGGGAGCCGCTCTGTGCCCGTTCCGTCGACCGGCTCGGCGGGCGCCCCGGCGACGGTCGTCTCCGCCGGGACGGCCTCGACGACGACGGACCCGGCGCCGACCGTCGCCTCTTCGCCGACGGTGATGTCGCCGACCAGCGTCGCGTTGGCGCCGACCGTGACGCCGTCCTCCAGGGTGGGGTGTCGCTTCTCGCGGCGCATCGAGTCCCCGCCCAGCGTAACGCCGTGGTACATCAGAACGTCGTCGCCGATCTCCGCCGTCTCGCCGACGACGACGGCGGCGCCGTGGTCGATGAACAGCCGTCGGCCGATCTCCGCCGCCGGGTGTATCTCGACGCCGGTGAGGGCGCGCACGGCCTGCGAGAGCAGGCGCGCGGTGAACGTGAAGCCGCGCTCCCAGAGCGCGTGGGCGACCCGGTACCCCCAGACGGCGTGCAGTCCGGGGTACAGGAGCGCGACGGTGACGGCGCTGGTGGCCGCGGGGTCCTTTGCAAGCGCTGTGCGGGCGTCCTCGGTGAGTCGGTCGATGAGCATGTGTGCGTGGATGGGGTCGGTCGGTGGGCGAAACGAACCGTGGGCCGGCCGTCACTGGCAGTGACGGCGGGAGAAGAGACTCAACAGCAACAAGGACACGCCGCGGCCATGGCTCCTCGGCGGGCGGTGCGGGACGGTCGGCAAAGCGCTGGCCTCGCGGCGTGTTCGTCTGCCATGTTACCCTATGCTTGGTTTCACGGAAGTATAAAAGCTGTCGGTGGGGCTTACCCGGCGTAGTCCTCGCCGTAGATGTCCCGAACCCGGTCCTCGAAGCGGTCGACGACCTTCCGGCGCTTGACCTTCATCGATGGCGTCATGAGGTCATTGTTCGGGGTCCACTCGACGGGCACCAGCCGGAACTCCTTGATTTTCTCGGACTTCGGGAGTTCCTCGTTGACGGCGTAGACCTCCTCGGCGACGAACTCGCGGACGCGGTCGTCGGCACAGACGGCCTCGGAGTCGTCGGGCAGGTCGATGCCCGTCTTGTCGGCCCACGCCTCGACGACGTCGAAGTCGGGGACGAACAGCGCCGCGATGAACTTCCGGTTGTCGCCGACCACCATCGCCTGGTCGATGCGCTCGGAGGTGGCGAACTCGTCCTCGATGGGCTGGGGGGCGATGTTCTTGCCCGTGTCCAGCACGA
>PXSE01000106.1 GCA_003022905.1 Halobacteriales archaeon QS_9_68_42 | reverse complement strand
TGCCGGGGGTGTACTCCTCGCGCTCTACCTCGCGTTCCTCGCCGATGGCGTTGAATGCACTCATTGTCAGTCACCTGCGGCGGGGACGAACCGCGTTGTTGGGGCGGGCTCCTCGCCGTCAAGTATCGTCTCGAACCCCTCGACGACCTCGGCGGGCTCGAAGGGGTTGCCGTTGTACTTCAGGAGGCTGTTCATCTTCGGACCGAACCGCCCGAGCTCCTTCTGGACGAGCCCGCGGAACTGCGCCGAGCCGTTCATCTCGACGACCAGCGCCTCCTCGACCGACTCGAGGAACGTCGTCACCTCGGCCTCGGGGAACGGCATCAGCGCCGAGACGCCCAGCGACTTCACGCTATGGCCCTCGGCGGTCATGCGGTCGACGGCCTCCTCGACGGTGCCCTGGTGGCTGCCGAACGTGAGGATTCCGTAGTCGGCGTCCTCGACAGGTGCGTGCAGCGTCTGGTGAGTGGACTCGCGGCCGTCCAGCTCCTCGCGGATGGCCCCGAGCTTCCGCATCCGACGGTCCAGCTGGGCGACCCGGTTGTCGGTGTCCTCGCTGAGGTGGCCCTCGGGGGTGTGCTCGTTGCCGGTCGCCAGGAACCGGCCGCCCTTCTGGCCCGGTAGCGAGCGTGGCGAGACGCCGTCCTCGCCAGGGTCGTGCCGGAACCGCTGGAACTTCCCGGAGGCGTGGTGGGCCGCCTCGGCGATCTCCTCCTCCGAGAGGGTCGCTCCCAAGTCCGGGTTTGGCTCGCGGTCGAAGAACGCCTCGTCGACGTTGCGCAGCTCGCCGGAGAGCTTCTGGTCGTACAGCACGATGGCCGGCAGCTGGTAGTCGTAGGCCATCTGGAAGGCCGTCCGGGTCTGGTCGTATGCCTCCGCGGCGTTACCGGGCGCCAGGACGACGCGGTTGGAGTCACCCTGGCTCGTGTAGAGGACGTGCTCGAGGTCAGCCTGCTCGGGCTTGGTCGGCATGCCTGTCGAGGGGCCGGCCCGCATCGCCTCGACGAGGACGACCGGCGTTTCGATGCCGCCGATCTCCGGGAGGTGCTGGCTCATCAGCGTGAACACCTCCGTCCACGGGGTCATGGGGTACCCGGAGATGAACCGACAGCCCTCGTCGAGGGCGCCGTAGGCGATGGCGTTCGACCCCGAGAGCAGCACCTGCTCTTCGTCGTGGCTGCCCGTCGGCATCCGGAGGTCGTGGGTGAACTCCATGTCGTCGACCTGCTGGTAGGCGGCCTCGAGAATCTCGAGGTTCGTCTCCAGCACCTCCCCGGACATCGCGTCGGCCATCAGGTCCTCGATGTGGCCGAGGTCGTACTCGAGCAGCGCGCCGGCGGCGCCGACGCCCGCAGTGTTGCGCATGACCTCCCGGCCCCGGTCGCGGGCCATCCCCCGCAGGTCGAGCGGGTAGACGTGCCAGTCGTTTGCCTCGACGCGCTCCTGGAAGTCGGGGACCTCCTCGACGTCGATGAGGCCCTCGTCGTAGACGATGACGCCGCCCTCCCGGAGGTCGTCGAGGTTCTCGGTCAGCGGCTTTATTTCCTCGGTCCCGTAGTAGGCCTCCTCCTGGGGGTTCCGCGCGAAGGAATCCCCGAGCGCCAACAGGAAGTTGTAGCCGTCGCCGCGGGAGCGGACCGGGTCCGGTGCGGCCCGTACCTCCACGTACGTGTGGCCGCCGCGAATCCGCGACGGGTAGTGGCGGTGGGTGAACACGTGCAGGCCGGACCGCATCAGTGCTTTCGCGAAGTTCTGGCTCGTCGAGTCGATTCCGTCCCCGGAACCGCCCGCGATTCGCCAGACGATTTCCTCTGTCATGTGTATCACTGCGCCCGGACGGGCGCCTTGTCCAAAGTTCGACGCCCGCGACCAAAAGCATTTGCTACATGTTGGCATAGATTAATAATGATATAGGTCTTTGAACAGGGATTCCGTCCTGCGGTTTTCGCGGGTCCGTTGCTCGGCGGGACGCACCCGGAGCCACAATTCGGGCACAGGTTTATTACGGGCACTGTCATGGTACCGGCCACACGGAATGTCCCTGACCGAACTCATCGCGGGGGTGGAGGAACACGAGAAGACCCTCACGGCGTTCAACGCAGACGACGCCGTCGAGACCCTCCGCGAGCAGTTCCACGACCGCAACCTGACGGTCGCCGCCGAGCGGACCCCCAGCGGCAGGCCCAACTCCTTCGCCGTGCTCTCGGAGGACGGCGAGTTCGTCACCGCCGCGCCCGTCAAGGAGGTCGTCGAGGCGACGGATGCCGGGACCGACCCCGAGTTCGACGACGAGGCCTACCGGCCCGTTCTCGACCACCTCGACGAGACGATGTTCACCTCCTACGACATCGGACAGATGGTCGCGGCCTCCCGGGAGATTGAGGACCGCGCCTGGCGGGTCGGCGAGGGGACGCTCCGCTCCGGGTTTCAGCGGCTCTCCATCCTCGAAGAGCAGATGGACGTCTACGGGCGACTCGCCGGGAAGGACGACCTCGACGTCCACGCCTATGCCTACCCCGACGCGGATGTCCCGCCCCACGATACCGACCTCACCATCCACGTCGAGCGGGCCGACGAGATAGAGCAGTCGTGGTTCGTCGCCTACGACGGCGCCGGCGTCGACGTCGACAAGTGCGCGCTCCTGGCCGAGGAGCGGGAGTCGCGGGCCTTTTACGGCTTCTGGACGTACGACCCCTCGACGGTCGACTGGATAATCGACCACCTCGGGTCAACCTACGGCCTGCTGGAGTCTCAGTAGTCAGTCTTCGAACAGCCCGTCGACAACCACGTCCACCAGCAGGTCCTGGCTCTCCTCGTACAGCGCCTCCGCGCCGGCCGGCTCGAACAGTTCCTCGCGGGCGGCGACGGTGAACCCTAAGAGCCGAAACAGCCCCCGGACCCGCACGGGGTCGTCGACCCGGAACGAGGGGTCCTCGACCCACCGCCGGATTCGGGGGTCGTCGGCCTCGATAGCCGTCCGGAAGTGATCCTCGACGGCCGTTTCCGGTAGCGTTTCGTGGAGCGCCCGGAGTTCGTCCTCGACCAGTAGCCGGTAGTACAGCGGGTTCGTCGACAGCTCCTTGAGGAACCCCTCGACGGTGAGCCGCACCTCGCTTTGAACGTCGGGCGCCGCCTCGAGTTCGGCCTCCAGTTCCTCGGCGACCCGCTCGCGTTCCCGGACCAGTATCGCCAGGTACAGCGCCTCCTTGGAGTCAAAGAACTGGTAGAACGTGCTCGTCCCGATGCCCACCGCCTCGGTCAGGTCGGCGATACGCGTCCGCTCGAGCCCGAACCGGGCGAACAGCTCCCGGCCGGCCTCGTACAGCGCCTCACGAATCCGGTCGCGCTCCTTGTCGGTGAAGCCGCTCACGGTGCCACCCCTCGCCGGCCCTCGGTCGCTCGGTGCACGTTCCCCGCGAAAGAGTCCACGAACAAAGGTTTTATGCATTCGTGGATTCACGTCCGGACAATGAGCGATGAGCCATTGCAGGGGCCGGCGTCCCTCCGACGGGACGGCAGGTGGGGCCTCGATGGGCGACCCAACGAAACGGACCGCGGCCGCGGGGGGCGGGCGGATGCGGCGTAACGCTGCCGTTCTCGCCGCCGTCGTGCTGCTTGCCGTCAGTTCCTTTGCGGGCGTCGCCGCCGCACAGAGCGACCAGCGGACCTCGGGGTACGGCGGCCAGCCGGGCCTGGACGCATTCGCGCCGTCGCCGACGGTGTCGCCGGGCGAACGGACCCAATTCACCGTACAAGTGTCGAACGACGGCGAGGTCAGCGAAGGGGTTCCGCCGTCCCGGGAGGTCGTGACCACCGCACGGGACGTCCGGGTCGACGTCGAGGCCGACGACGCTCCGGTGCGGGTCACGAGCGGCGAGCAGTCGGTCGGGTCCGTGACGGAGAACCGGCCGCGCAACGCGGCCGTCGAGCTGGTGGTGCCCGAGGACGTCGACCCCGGTAGCTACGACCTGACGGTGGAACTGGAGTACTCCTACACCGACCGGGTGTACCCGAGCCTCTTTTCGACGAGCGAGCGCACCCGGACCGTCACTCGGCAGGTGACGGTGGTCGTCGAGGACGACCCCCGGTTCGCCGTCCGTAGCGTCGACGCCGACGCGCAGGTCGGCGGCTCCGGGACCACGACCGTCGAACTCGAGAACGTTGGCAGTGAGACGGCCAGCGCCGTCACCGTCGCGCTGGAGTCCCGGAGCGAACGGGTCACCTTCGAGGGCGGCGGGCGGGCCGTCGCCGCCGTCGGCCGCATCGAACCCGGCGAGACCGCGACCCTGGAGTACGGCGTCGCGTTCGGCGCCGAGGCGACCCGACGACCCTACCCCGTCGACGCGACGGTGTCCTTCGAGGACGACGAGGGGCTGGCTGGGACCGACCGCGGCCCCACGCTGGCGGTGACGCCCCGCGCCGAGCAGTCGGTCGCGGTCGAGGGCACCGAGTCGACGCTCCGGGTCTCCGAGGAGGGGACGGTCCGGGCGACCGTTGTCAACGAGGGCCCCGCGACGCTCGAGGACCCCGTGGCGACGCTCGAACCGCCCTCCCGGAACGTCGAAGTACTCGAACCGGAGGCCGCCCTCGATGACCTCGCCCCCGGCGAGTCCGCCGAGGTGGCGTTCGACGTCGAGGCCGCCGACGCCGCCCGCGCCGGCACGCGGCAGTTCACGCTTTCGACCGAGTACGAGACCCCGGATGGCGACATCGAGACGGTCGACCCGGTTCGGTTCCAGGTCGACGTCGGTCCACAGCGGGACGACTTCGCCGTCGAGACGGGGAACGCGACCGTCACAGCCGGCGGGACGGACCGGGTCGTCGTCTCCGTGACCAATCAGCGCGAGGCGACGGTCACCGACGTCTCGGCGAAACTGTTCACCTCGAGTCCGCTGTCTGCGGCCGACGACGAGGCATACGTCGCCTCGCTGGCCCCCGGCGAGACCGCCGACATCGCCTTCCGCGTGTCGGCGTCCGGCTCCGCGATGACGAAGGGGTACCCGGTGTCGGTCGACTTCCAGTACGTCGACGACGGCGGCGAGACCCGGCTCTCGAAGAGCTACCGGCGGCCGGTCACGGTCGTCGAGTCCGGCGGCGGCCTGTTCGGGTTCATCCCGCCGTTCGGGGCGCTCGTTGCCGCCCTAGTGGCCGTCCCGCTGGTCGCGCTCGGGGTCCGCCGCCGGTAGATGGTCGACTACCAGCCCTACATCGACCGGGTCGACGCCTACGTCACCGGTCGCCCGGGGACGGTCATCGTCGCGTTCCTGCTCGTGACCGGGCTGTTCGCACTCGGCGTCGGCAGCGTCTCCACGTCGGCCGGCACCCAACAGTTCACCGAGGACGTCCCCGCACAGGAGGCCCTCGACCAAGTCAATGCGAAGTTCACCCCGACGTTCGGGTCCGGCGGCGGCAGTACCCAGCTGATTCAGCGCAGCGAGAACGTTCTCTCGCGGCCGGCGATGCTCCGGATGCTGGAGGTCCAGGAACGAATGCGAGAGCGCCCGGGGATGCGCGTCGAGAGCACCTCCAGTGCGGCGGCCATCGTCGCCCGGCAGCTGGACCCGGGCGCGGAGACGCCGGCCGCCCAGCAGCGCGCCATCGAGGGCGCGACCGACGGCGAGATACGGCAGGCGGTGCGGGCCGCCGACGAGTCGAACCCCCGGTTCCGTGGCCTGCTGTCGGAGGACTTCGACCGCGGGTCGGCCTCGGCGTCGGCAACCATCGGCGTCGTTTCACACGACGTACCTGAGGCCGGTGGCGGCAGCGCCGGACAGGGCGGGTCCAGCCCCCTGACCCCGATACAGGAGGAGGCCGCCGCCATCGCCGACGCCGTCGGCGGCGACATCCGCGTGTTCGGCGCCGGGGTTATCTCCGCGGAGTTCGCCGCCGTCATCAACGACACACTGGCCATTGTCGTTCCGGCGGCGGTGCTTCTCATCACGCTGTTCCTCGCGGTCGCCTACCGCGACCTCGCGGACCTGCTGTTGGGCGTCGTCGCGCTCCTGATGGCGCTGGTGTGGACGCTCGGCTTCATGGGGCTCGCGGGCATCCCGTTCAGCCAGGTGCTCATCGCGGTGCCGCCGCTGCTGCTGGCGGTCGGTATCGACTTCGGCATCCACGCGGTCAACCGCTACCGGGAGGAGCGCGAGGAGGGGTACGGCATCGACGAGTCGATGTCCCGGACGACCGACCAGGTGCTGGTTGCCTTCTTCATCGTGACGGGGACCACCGTCATCGGCTTCGGCGCGAACCTGGTGAGCGAACTGCCGCCAATCCGGCAGTTCGGCATTGTCGCCGCCGTCGGCATCGTATTCACTTTCGCCGTGTTCGGCGTCTTCCTGCCGGCCGCGAAGGTGAAACTCGACCACGTCCGCGAGCGGTACCCGATACCGACGTTCTCGACGCGGCCGCTCGGCGCCGGCGGGTCGGCGCTCGCCCGCGTCCAGGGCGTCGGCGGGAGCGTCGCCCGGACCGCGCCGCTGGCGTTCGTCGTCGCGCTCCTCCTCGTCAGCGGCGCCTCGGGGGCCTACGCCACCGGCGTCGACACCTCCTTCGGGACGGAGGACTTCCTGCCGCCGGCCGAGCAGCCGGACTACTACGACGCCCTGCCGGAGCCGTTCGCGCCCGGCGAGTACACCGTGACGGCGACGCTGAACTTCCTCGAGGACAACTTCGAGTCCGGTCAGTCCGACACCGTCACGGTGTACGTCGAGGGGTCCATGGAGCGGGGTTCGTCACTGGAATCCGTCCGGCGGGCGGGCCGGGACCCGCCGGCCTCCGTCGTCGCCGACGACCGGCAGGCCGAGGCGACAAGCATCGTGACCGTCATCGAGGACCACGCCGCCCGCGATCCCGAGTTCCGCCGCCTCGTCGAGCGCAACGACGCCGACAGCAACGGGATTCCCGACCGGAACCTCGCGTCGTCTACACGGTGGAGGCCGACGCCACACAGCAGGAGGTGACGGCGGACGCCCGGACGCTCGCGGACCGCCAGCGGTTCGCGGCGACGGCCACCGGGGGCACCGTCGTGTTCGCGGCCATCTCGTCGGTCATCCTCGAGTCCGCCCTCGTCAGCCTCGTCGTTGCGCTCGGCGGGGCGGCCGTTTTTCTCGTGGCCATCTACTGGCTGCTATTGGGCCGGCCGTCGCTCGGCGTCGCCAACGTCGTGCCGATACTGGTCGCCGTCTCGCTGGTCGCCGGGTCGATGCGGCTGTTCGGCCTCTCGTTCAACGCCTTCACCGCGACCATCCTCGCCATCACCATCGGCCTCGGCATCGACTACTCGGTCCACATCACCCACCGGTTCGCCGACGAGTTCCTCGAGCGCGAGCGGGACCGCTACGAGACGCTGGACCGGACGGTCGTCGGCACTGGCGGCGCCCTGACGGGCAGCATGCTCACCACCGTCTTCGGCATCGGCGTGCTGGTGCTGTCGCTGTTCCCCGCCATCGGCCAGTTCGGCCTGCTGACGGCGCTCAGCGTCTTCTACTCGTACCTGGCGTCGCTGTACGTCCTTCCGTCGGTGCTGATGCTGTGGGCGCGAGTCACGGAGCCGAAAACGGCGAAACGGCTATCGGCCGGGGGACGTAACTGATTCTCGTGGTCGACATCGACGAATGGCTCGCCGAGGCGGTCGGCAGCTACATCGTGTACGCCCCGCCGCTATCGGGGACGACCTCGTTCGTCGACGAGGTCGGAAGCAAGCGGGACGGCGAGACGCTGCTCGTCGGCGCGACCCGGGGGCTCGACCGGACGCCCCGGTCGGCGTTGGAGTCGGTCTCCTCGTTCGTCGACTGCACGCCCACCGAGTCCGAACGCACCGCAAGCGTCGGCTCGCCGGGCGACCTCACCGGCGTCTCGATGCCGGTCTCGGAGTTCCTCAGGGCCGCCGACGAGCCGGTGCTTGCGGTCGACTCGGTCTCGACGCTTCTGTACTACGCCGAGGAGGCCACTGTGTTCAGGTTCCTGAGCGTCCTCACCGCCCACATCGGTCGGAGTGACGGCCTTGGACTGTTCGTGATGACCCCGAGCGCCCACGACGAGCAGACGGTCCACACCTTTGAACAGGCCTTCGACGGCCGCATCGACCTCGAGTCCGACCGGGTCCGGGTCCAGGCGCCCGACGACTCCGAGGCCCCCGAGGGCTGGCGCTCCCGCTAGAGGCCCTCGCGGATGCGCTCGAACTGCTCGGCGTCGTGGCCGTAGACCACCCGGGCGTCGTAGCGGCGCTCGACATCCTGCAGGAACTCGATGCTCTCGGCGGCGGCCCGCGAGTCGTACAGGAGGCTGACGCCCATCGAGCGGCCGTCCTCGTAGTTGGCCTCGAGGAACGCCGCGTCGCCCGCGACGAGCACGCTGTCGCCCTCCCGCTCAATGAGCGCGCCCAGCAGTCCCGGCGTGTGGCCGGGGACGTGCAGTAACTCGACGCCGGTTCCAGCTCCCGCCGGTGGACGTACACCGGCACGTCGGTCCCCTCGAAGTGGTAGAGCCCGCCGGCGTGGTCCAGGTGCAGGTGCGACTGGACGACCATGTCGACGTCCTCCACCCTATAGCCGACCTCTCCCAGCGCGGTCTCGAGGTCCCGCTCGTCGGCGTCCGGGTGGGCGAACGCCTCGTAGGCCGGCGCGGGCCAGTGGCCGTCGGCCGCTTCCGGGTGCGAGCCGGTGTCCCACAGGACCGTCGCCTCGGGGTGGTCGATGAGCAGGTTCCAGACGGCGAACTCGGCGTACTCCAAGTCCGGGTTGCGGTCGCTGCGGGTGGCGACGGCCGTCCCGTCCAAGGCGAAGTTCAGGTCCGAGTGAATGCGGCCTCTGTCGAGGACGTGGAGGTCCATACCCTCCATTCGGCCGACGGCTAATAGAACCGTTCCTATTTTCAGCAGTGTTCGGCGGTGACCCGCTGGAACCGGGTGTACCGACGGGTGGCTGGGCCACACCCATCACTACCATCCGCATTCGACTCCGACAGGGCGACAGCGGGTGCCACGCGGGCCGACCCGCTACCAGCGGTCGCCCGTGCCTGCTCGGGCTCGTAGGCAACAACGCCACGCCCGAACGCGAGCCGCGTGCCAGCGTCAGAAACGAGTTCTGACGTGGATTGCGAAGCATCGCTTCGCTCACCAGCGGAACGGTCAGCTAGCACGATTTCAGCATCCTCCGTATAGGAGGATGTGAAACCGTGGTCTAGCCCGGCACCGTCGCTGAAGAACACGCGGGCCACGTTCACCGCCGCAACGTAATCCCGATCACCTTGGAACTCGCACCGGACGTTGTCGCACCGGAAGTGCCCACCCCACCACACCTCCTCGTGGTGGTCAGGCGACTTGCAGGTGTGCCCCGCTCCACCGCACCGCGGACACACGCGACTCGTCCCCTTCGGGAACACTCGCTCTACGGCAACGCCAATGTAGTCGGCGCGGTACTCGATTTTTTCGATAATCTCCCGCCGCGCCCATGACGACAGCTCCCACGACAACCCGCCCTCTCCCGACGGCGGGGAGAGCGACCGCAAGTCCTCGTGAACCACGGCGTCCACGTCGTACACCAAGGCGAGCGCGACGACTTGATTCGCCACGTCGTGAACGAGTTGCTCGCGCTTGTTGCTCAGCTTGGTGTTGACGCGCTCGTACTCGGCCTGTACCTGCTTGAACTCGGCCGTGTGAGCGCGTCCCTTCCGGCGGAGTTCCGCCAAGCGAGCGTTCAACCTCTGCCGTTCACGGTGAAGCCGGCGCATTCCGCCGCGGTCGGTGAATCGGACGAAGTGCGGTCGCGACACCTGCTTGCCGGTCTCGTCAACGACGACGGCGGTCATCTCCTTTCGCATTCCCGCGTCGAGCGCCAGCACGCGCTCCATCTCATCACTCGTGTCAGTGCCGTCGACCTTGACGGGGAAGGCGAGTTCGTATATCCGGTCGCCGTTCTTCCGCCGCCCGGGTTGGAACTCGGGGGCGGAGATCGAGCCGATATCGTGGAGGTCGTTGAAGACGTCGTACGTGGGGAGGTCGTGCTCGTGCCACGACCAGTCGCCGCGCGTCTGCGGCGTCACGGTGTCCGGTGTCTTCACCTTCACCGACAACGTATCCGCCGTGTCATCGCGACTGTACTCGACAGCTTGACCGCTCGTGGAGCCGTCGTCTGCGGAGTACGGTAGCGTACCGTCGTCGTACTCCGGTGGGTCTTGTAGGTCGAAATACGAGTCGGGATACCGGCCGTGCCGGTCGTAGTGCGCGTTGAGCTGGTCGATGAGAATGTCGATGTAGCCGCTGGAGAGGTACTCGCCGTCGTCCCACAGTTCCTCCTTGATGCGGCGGCGATGGATGCGTCGAATCTTGTGCGTGGGGAGGACGTATTGGATGGATTGGAAGGCTTCGCGGCGGTCGGCGTGGCTCCGCAGGGTTCCACCGATCTTCTGGAGGATGCACCGTCGGATGCGGGACGGCAGGTACAGCTCGAAATCGGCCGGCGGTGTCTCCTCGTACAGGGCACTGTACACGGCTTCGTCATCGAGGTCGTCGAACGGTTGGTGTTCGTCGAAGTACTTCCACGCTTGGTGATTGGCCGCGTGGATGCCGTCGAGTTCGTCGGCTGTCCAGTGGTCGTGGAGGATGTGGGTAGCGATCTGTTGGACAAGTTCGTCCAACCGTCTGTATGCGGCGTGGTGAGTGTCCGGCAGTCGGAGAGAAAGGGAGAGATGGTCAGTCATCGGCGTTCACCTCGGTTTCGACGGCACTGACAACCCGTCGTTTCTTGTTGGAGCGCATTCCGTAAAGCTTGTCGGAGAAGCTGGCGACAAGCTTGATGAGGTCGTTGACGAGTTCTTCCTGTGCGGTCTTGTCGGTCTCGTCTTCAATGACGGTGATGGTGACGTCGTGGTGGTCGAGGAGGCGTTCAAGATAGGAGAAGCCAAAGCGAGTGAATCTGTCCTCGTAGGTGATGAGGATGCGGCCGTAATCGCTGTCTTGTACGTCGTCGAGGAGTTGATTAAGGCCGCGTCGATCCTCGTTGAGGCCGCTGCCCACGTCGGTGTAGATGGTCTCGACTGACCATTCGTTGTTGTGTGCGTAGTCTCGGAGACGGTCAAGTTGGCGGGCGAGGTCGCCGTTGTCTTTCTGCTCGTGACTGGAGACACGGGAGTAGAGAGCCACGCGGTCCTGGGGGCGGCCGTGGCCGGCAAGGCGGAGAAGCTCGCGGTGTGGGATGCGGCGGTCGCCGCCGGGCGTGCGGGTGTAATTGAGATTGTCGCTTCGACACTAGCGTTTGATGGTTTCTGGGTGGACGCCGAGTTCCTCCGCGAACTCGCTAATCGCGTACGACCGTGGCATCGTGTTGTTGCTAATTGTTACTCACTACTGCTTAAAGATTCGGATTTCAGGGACAGTAACAGCACCCTTCCAGTCGAAAGCTGGAGAGAGGTCCGCGGGAGCCGGTTATTTTTATACTTGACGAGTGGGAGACAGTAATCAGACGATGCGTCGACGACGCTACCTCCAGACGACCGCCCTGGCGCTGGCCGGCGGGCTCGCGGGATGCAACGAGTTCGGGGCCAGCGGCGACGACCCGGCCTCAGCTGAGACGGCCGAGCCGACAGCCACGCCGACCGAGACGGCGGAGCCGACACCGCGGGACGACCCCCGCGACGTCGAGGCCCCGCTCTACATGGACCTGCTTCCGCGGCCTCACCTGAAGGGGACCGGCGGCGCGTACTCCGACAACGCGGTGTTCACCAAAGTCGACTGGAAGTGGTACTTCCAGAACCGTGAGACGGTGCCGAAGTTCGGGCCGACCAGCAACGAGAACTGGTCGTTTCGGCCGTCGCAGGGGAACTTCCAGCGTGCGCCGAGCGCCAACGTGCTGAAACCCCCGTTTACGGCGCCCTCATTGCCGTCGACGCTGCCGAGTACGTCGTTTTCGACACCTTCCCGGATCTCGGCCCGGAGCTGGAACGGCAGTGTGGGTTGCAGGCCGAGAAGGGCGAGCGGGAGGACGCCCGCGTCGTCGACGAGGTCTCAACTACTACAAACCGAGCGTGACGTACTTTATCGGCGCCGATACTGACGCGGTCCGAGACGTCCTCGAGGACAACAAGGCGGGAGAGTATGATGGGGATGTGACGGTCTACCGAGGAACGGACAATGCGTCTGGACGGGGGATTTTCGTGAGCGATGAACAGTCGCGGGGTATCGTCGCCGTCGAGACGGCTGACGAACAGGATGAATCGTTGTCACCGACGGTGGGTCGTCTCACAGGTAGGAACGACAGCGTGGTCGAGGAGGAGTCGGTGCAGTGGTGTCTCGACGAGTTGGTGGATGCACCGGTCGTGACGGGGGAGGTGAACGGCGGGCGGCACGAGTTTGCTGGCTATCCCCACGGGAACCGGGATCTCGAGCCTATCGAACCGTTCGACGTGCTGCTGTTCGGGATGGATGTCTCGGAGTACGCGGGGACGGTGCAGGCGATTGTGTCGGATGTCGATGGCAGGGCGCCGGAGGCGGAGGCGCTGGGCGAGGCGTTCGCCGAGCCTACGGGCGAGTACAGCACGCGGTACCACCCGAACGTGTCGACAATCAGCGCCTCCTGGTGAGAAGCGGCTCGGCCGTTGACTTCCTCCCCGCCCTGAAGGGCGAGGCTTCCGCTGGCTATCCGTCAGTATTCTTCGATGTCGACGACCTGCTTCGTCGCTTCGCGGGTGAGGTCGCCGTCCCGGGAGACGGCCGGGGCATCGAGTTCGCGGCCGACCGCTGCGATCAGGGCGTCCATCCCGGAGAGGAATGGCCCCTGCGCTTCCATTTCGTCCGTGATCTCCGCGGCGGTGACCGCGGTTCGCTCATCGACGGTGTAGACTTCGCCCCACGAGAGGTCTTCACGAGCGCCGTCAATATCGCCCCCCGGGCCGTTGCCCTCTCCGAGAAGGGCCTCCGCGTACGCTGGGACCGGGAGGACGTAGGTTTCGCTGTCGTGTTCTTGGAGGTACTCACGGGACGATTCGACGCCGTTGAGGTAGTCAATCAGGAACGTTGCGTCGAGAACCTTCATGCGTTGTCGCTCCGGCGGCGCATTCGCTCTTTCGACTTCTTTTTGTGTTTTTCGCGGACCTTGCGGGCGCGGTCGGCCCGCTCGTCGGACCATCGACCGAACCCGGCAAGCAGGTCGCGATCACCGGCGGCGGGTGAGAATATTCGCTCAAGGACATCGTTGTAGCTCTCACCCTCCCGTCGCCGGCGTTCGATTTCTTGCTTTACAGTCTCGCTTACTCGGATTTGCTCGTCCGCAACGCCCATCGTATGTTGACATTAAGCGTTGACGCTACTTCGTCTTTTGGCTCGGGGCTGGAGACACGAGGGGTCCACGGCTTAACCAACAGGCGGATGTCTTCGGGGGCGAATGTTGGGTAGCACAGCGGGCGCCGGCGCGGTGTTGTCGGGCGGTCAGATTCACATTTCGGCGGGAGATGCGGCACCAGAACCGGAGGAGCCGAACTGGATGGAGATGTCGAGGTCGCCGTCCCTGGGTACGGTCGGGACATCGAACTCATCGAACCCCGAGATGGCAAGCGGTTTCTTCAGCAGTCTTCTCGGTCGTCGTCTCGGAAAGCGGCCTTCTTTTCGCTCGATATCGGCGTGACCGTAGCGAGCGGAAGCCTACCGCTTCAGGGGTGGGAGGAAATCAATCGCCGCCCGCGTTCAGGGCGCTGTTCAGCTCGAAGAGCTCCTGTACGACATCGGTCTTGGCGACTCGGTACCGGCGAGGCGACGAGTTCGGGACTTCTTCAACGATGTCGGTTTCTAGCAGAAGATCGATGTACTTGCTCACCGTCTGCCGGGTCACCCCAGCGTTGTCTGCCAGTTCCGTTTTGGTGAACTCCCGCCCCGGCGGTAGGGTGAGGATGGCGTCGATGAGGATCGGAACGCTCTCGTGCTGGAAGAGATGGAGGACCCCGCTCGGATTCTCCAAGCGGGCCTCCTTGGTATCTTTCTCCGCTGCCGGGTGCTTTGCTGATGATTCACTCATACTGCCGGTTTACCGGCTGACACACAAAATTGTTTCCTTGGGAGTAAATGCGCGTTAACGTACTCCTTTGACCTCTTCCTCCGCCTGAAGGCGGAGGAATCCCGGCAAGGGATTCCCGGCATCTGCCGTTTCAGGTTTCAAGACGCATACGTTCCAAGCGTCTCTTGCTGAGGTTCAGCATCGGCTTGGCTGTCTTGTGGCCCGGTCAATGAGGCCCCGTCCCCGCCCGAGTCATCGGCAACCACCTTCTGACCGGGATCCCGGTCACTTTGGGGTTGACTCTCTCCAGCGGGGTAGCGATCTGTGATATTAAGTGCGCCGTTTATATCAGCCTGATACTCAGACACCCAACAGTCGTCGTTGGTGCAACTGAAGGTCGCCTGATGCCTGCGTGATCCAACTTCTTTACAGGCATGGCACTCTTTCGATGTGTTCCGAGGATTGACGGTCACAACGTCGATTCCCCGTTCTTCAGCTTTGTAGGTGATTTGACTGTGGAGTTTGGCGAACGCCCATCCGTGGAGACGACGGTTCATATACGCGCCGTAGTCCATATTCTCACGAATGTACGTCAGGTTCTCAAGCACGACTATCCCGCCATCAACACCGGCTACATATTTGACTACTTCACGACTTACAGTATGGAGTATATCGTCTATCTGCCGCCATATCTCGTCACCATACTTGTCGGTCAACACGTCGGCGTCACGGCGTTGCAGTCGGCGCATCGCCGTAAAGTACCGTTCGCGCAACGCTCTCACCTTTTTCGCTTCGTCATTCCACAGTCTCGGCGCAGTTGGAGAGCCGCAGTCATCACGGTGACACACCGTAGCAAGTGCGGCTTCTCCAATGTCTACACCGACCGGAGTAATATCGTCTGACTCCGAATAGACGGTATCTGTAACCTCAAAATGGACGGTGATGTGCAGATACCAACCATCATCTCTCTCAATCAGTCGAAACTCTCCCGGTTCTGCATCTTCCGCGTACAGTGCCTCAACCAACGGGCGTTGTTCCGGGTTGACGCCAGCAGGGAACCACAGATTGTAGTCCTCGTGGTGCGGGACTTTCAGATACCATTCGTAAGCGCTCTGTGGCTTGTGGTCAATATCGAATCCATCATCAGTGAATTTCACTGGATGCTGGTCAGTTAGTTCATCGGCATCGTATGAGTCACCTGTCAGTTGCGGGACGTACTTCTTCAGAGCATTTTTCGCGTAGCCGCTGAGGTCGTACTGGACGACCACATCGTTCGTCGCTGATTGTGTCTCACACCCCTGTTGGAACGCTTCATCCAGTGCACGACGGTACGCGGTTTGCGTTTCGTGTAGCTTCTGGTGCTTGTTCGTGGTCGGGTTGACCAGTCGTGCCTCAAGCGTTTTCGTCGGCATCGATTAGTCGTTGCCGTCTGTCGTTCTCACGATTTTAACCGTTTCTCCGAGCCACTCTTTCGGCACGTAGACGTGAGCCCCATTCCCGTGACCACTCACCTCTTTTTCTACCACTTCGTGCCCTTCGATACTAAATTTGTCCACACTCGGTATGTACTTTGCTCATACGTAAATGCTGGGGAATCAGGGTAGCTGAGTACCGCTTGTTCGCTTGACCCCCGCCTAAAGTCGGGGGTATGCGCTCACGTTTTATCAAATAGGGGTGGGAAAGTCGGGATATGCGTAAGCCGTCGGTGAAATGTGCTCTCCTCGCGGCGATGGTAGCCGAACATCGCTGGGGGGCACCCATCGTCGAAGAGAATCTCCTCGCTATCGCTGCCATCGAGACGAGTGACTACCCCACCGCCAGCGACATCTTCGACGAACTGCGTTCCGAGCCCTACATCACGAACCGAGAGAACCGAGGAATCGAACTCGACAACAGTGAGTTCGGCCAGCTGGCCGACATCCTCTATCACGAATGCGAGTGGGAGCCGTTTGAGATTAAGAGCCGCTTGAAGCGCTACGAGGGCTGGAAGAATCACGACTGGGCATAAAGATATCGCCTGTCAGCTTCATCTCACAGCTGAAGCCGTGGGCTTTCGGCTCGGGGCGGGGAGACGCGAGGGGTCCGCGGTCTTAATCAATAGGCGGGTATCTCCGGGGCCGAATATTGGTTAACACAGCAAGCGCCGGCGCGGTGCTGTCGGGGGGTTTAGGACGCCCCGTATCCGGACTAGGCTAAACGCTGGCGGGTATATTGTCGGCGTCAGTGTCGGTCCCGAGGGGGTGGTCGATAGCGATATTGATGTGGTCGAAGGGAACGGTGACATCCTCTACGCCGTGAACAGCGTGGCGTCCCCGACGCCACGGCCAGACGGCCCGAAGCGCCCTCGACGATTGCATTCTCTCGCTGAATCACCCGAACGCGTCGACGATTACCAATCGCGGCCCCGAGCGACTCGATTTGTCTTGAGGCAACAGGATTATATGCCTTCCGCACGTCTATTTGCACATGGCAAGAGAACGAACTGAAACGGGGGAGTTCGTCGAGACAGTCACACTCGACCGGGTCGTGAGCGCGATCCGCGCGGTCGACGGGCCGGTCGTGACGACCCGCGACGTTGGCGACCGTCTCGACTGTACGACCGAAGCCGCGCGTCAGAAACTCGTTCAGCTTACCGATCAGGGACGGGTCGACCGCCGGAAGGTCGGGGGCCGAGCGGTCGTATGGTGGCTCACCGAATCGGAAGACGACCCCGACGAGTTCGACCCGGACGACCCGCTTTTTACCGATACAGTGACGTTCTCCGGGGAGGGGGCGACCGATGTTTCCCGGAACACTGACCAGTATCTCGCCGAAGCGATTGCCGACGAACGCGACGACGAATGAGCGAAGGCACACACGCGGTCCCTGGCGCGACTCCCGTGTTCGTCGATACCAGCGCGTGGTACGCGATCTTTGACGAGGACGACGGTGAACACGCCCGCGCGACATCCGTTCGCGATGCGATTCACGCTGGCGACCTCCCGTACCGACCGATCTATACAACTGGGCACGTCCTCGCGGAGCTTGGGACGCTTCTTCTTCGGCGTGAGCATGATGTCACCTCCCGCGCCCTGGGTCAGATTCGGGACTCCCCGAACGTCACTGTGATCCATCCCGATCAGGAAACCTTCGACGCCGCAATGACGGAGTTCGACCGCTACGACGACCACGATATTTCTCTCGTCGATCACCTCACCGGCGTTCTCGCCGCCGAGCGCGATGTCGAACATGTGTTCGCGTTCGACGGGGACTTTCGGACCCTCGGGCTCACTGTCGTTCCGTACGACACCGGAGAACCGTAGGGGCGACGAGTCTCGCTCTTATGTAGAGTTACCAAGGACGGTTTGGCATCTTGAGTTTGTTGCTTATACCGGAGGAGTCAGTGCAGTGGTGTCTAGATGAGCTGGTCGACGCGCCGGTGGTCACCAGTGAGATCAACGATGCGCGGCGGAAGTTCAGCGAGAATCCTCATGCCGACCGGGGAATTGAACCAATCGAGCCGTTCGACACGCTTATGTTCGGGATGGACGCCTCGGAATACGCGGGGACGGTGCAAGCGATGTCGACGGCGGGGCACCGGAGGCGGCGCTGGAGGAGGCGTTTGCCGAGTCCACGGGCGAGTACGGCACGCGGTACCACCCGAACGTGTCGACTATCACCGGGTCGTGGTAAGGGGCGGCTCCCCCTGGCCGGTTAGGATTCTTTGAGGTAGCTTTTATCGGGAAGGTCTCCGGAGACGAACTTAGCACCCCCAAGGGGGATGGCAATTGCTCGCTGTATCGTCGCCCCCTCGTCGTCGCCTACACCATTAGTGTCATATAAACAACTTTTCCTGAGGCGCGAAAGACTTACTTATGAATAGAGGAAAGACTATGAATAATGAGTAAGACAGAACAGCGCAACGACTCTGAAAAAGAGATCGTCGCCGTTACCAAGCACGGCCAGGCGACCATTCCAAAGCGGTTCCGCGAGAAGCTCGGTATCGAGGCTCCTGGGAAAGTGCTGTTCCGAGAGACTGAGGACGGCGAGGTGATCGTCGAACGGGTCCGTTCACCGAGCGAGATGCGCGGCTTCGCTGCCCAACACGAGGCGACCACCGACCGGCCGGCAACGGGGCTCCTCCAAGAGAAGCGCGAGCAGGACCGGAACGAGCGCGATGCGATGGAGGAGTGATGGCGGTCCCGGGCCGCGTCGTCTTTGACGCTGAGCCGCTGATCGCGCACGCCGATGATGAACCTGGGAGTGATGTCGTTGAGGAGTACCTCGAGGCGGTCGCCGTCGAGGACACCGTCGGCTACGCCAGCTGTGTCAACCTCGCCGAGATTCGGTATACCATCGCCCGGAAGTACGACCGTGATACCGCCGACGAGTATCTCGACTGGCTGGCCGATCTCGGCATCGAGACTGTAGATGTCGGCGACGCCTGGCTGGCGGCCTCGGAGTACGTCCTCAGGCACAACCCGGCGCTGGGGGATTCATTCGCCCTGGCGACCGCAGAGGATGTCGAGGGGTTGCTCCTGGTCGGGGGAGACAGCGACTACGACGAGGTCTCCGACGTCCCGATTGACCGATTCCGCGATAGATCCGCTTAGGCTACTCTGCCTTTTGGCTCGGGGAGTGGGGGAACACGAGCGGTTGGGGACACTGGGTCCACGGCCTCAGTAAGCGGATTCTCCGGAGACGACCGGGGCATCGGCTCGCGGCCGACCGCTGCGATCAGTGCGTCCATCCCGGAGAGGAACGGCCCTTGTGACCGAATTTCATCTGCGATCTCCGTAGCGGTGACCGCAGTTCGTTCGTTGACGGCGTGTACCTCGCCCCACGAGAGGTCTTCGCGAGCGCCCTCAATATCGCCACCGGGGCCATTGCCCTCTCCGAGAAGGGCCTCCGCGTACGCCGGGCCCGGGAGGACGTACGCCTCGCTGTCGTGCGCTTGGAGGTACTCACGGGTCGTCTCGACGCCGTCGAGGTAGTCGATCAGGAACGTCGCGTCGAGAACCTTCATGTGTCGTCGCTCCGGCGGCGTATCCGCTCTTTCGACTTCTTTTTGTGTTTTTTAGGGCCTTGCGAGCGCGGTCGGCCCGCTCGTCGGACCACCGACCGAACCCGGCAAGGAAATCGCGGTCACCGGCGGGTGAGAACAGCCGCTCGAGGACGTCGTTGTAACTCTCACCCTCCCGTCGTCGCCGTTCGATTTCTTGCTTGACGGTCTCGCTGACTCGGATTTGCTCATCCGCAGCGCCCATTAGATGTTGACGCTACTTCGTCTTTTAATTCGGGGGCGGAGACACGAGGGTTGAGGGCATCGGGTCCACGGCTTTAACGACAGGCGGGGGTCTACCGCCACCGACTGTTAAAGGGTGAGAGGAAGACGACGAGATCACGCCGCCGGCGTCCGAAACTAAAAAATCGTATCCGCAACAGCTGATAACGTAACGCTGAGGCCGACATTGTTTTGCCCAATCGCCAGGAACGATGATCCTCGGGAGAAGAAATGAGGAGGGCCAGGAACTCCCCGATTGTTTAGAAGGCCGAGGTGCCGCATCGACGGAGCTTATTAGCCACGTTAGCGACCAGCGGCGCGGTATCGCTCGCCGGTGTGGCGTGTCCGGAGTGGCGGCGGTATCGGAACCCCGTCAGTCGGCGAGCACGTCGCTCTCGACGGTCTGGTTGCCCGCAAGGAAGCCCAGTTCGGTCCGCTCGGCGTCGCCGCCGGTCTCGATGGTCGCGGTCGCGCTCCGCTGGATGACCGACCGCTCGCCGCGGCGGACGTGGGTGGGCCACCACGCCGCCATCCGCGAGTTGTCCAGCGTCAGCGTGAACTCGACGGTCCGGCGCTCGCCCGGTTCGAGCGTGTGGCTCTCCGGCGCTCGGTCGTCGGCGAGCGTCACGTCGTTGATGTCGATCCGGTAGTCTACCTTGCGAATCGTCACCGACTCGGGGGGGTTCTCGTTCTCGAGATCGGCCCTGACCACGATTGTCGCCTTCTCGGACGTCGGGTCGACGTATTCGGCGCTCGTCGAGTGGACCGTCAGGACCGTCCGGCCGCCGCTCGTGACGGGTCTCGCGGAGTCGTCGTTGAGGTCGCCCAGGGTGTCCGTTTCGAGCGTCGAGTTGCGGTCCTTGAGGTCGACCGGCAGTCGCGTCACCGCCACGTCGGCCTCGGCGTCCAGTTCGGTCCGGACCGCAGAGCGCTCGCCGTTCCGCAGATGGGCGGCCCACCACTCCGGGACCACCGAGTGGGGCTTCTGCGTCACGAACTGGACCCGGCCGGCCCCCACAGGGACGTCCCGGACGCGGTCGGTGTCGTCGATGGCGGTGACCCCGGCGATGGTGGTCCGCTGGTCGACCACGAGCGACAGCAGGTCGGCGTACCGATCCTCGTTGGGATTCCGCAGGTCGACGGCCGTGACGACATCGGTCTCGTCGTCGCGGACCTCGCCCCACTCGCTCTCGGAGCCCTCGACGGTCACCTGCTCGAAGGTCCCGTTCGACTCGCGGCCCTCGGTCGGCCGGACCGACGTCCGACCCGTGTCGAGGAAGTCCGTCTCGAAGGCGGCCCGCCGCTCGTAAATGGTGAGCGGAAGGCGCTTCCGCTCGCCGTCCACCTCAGCGACGGCGTACACCTCGACCTGGAGGTCTGTCGACTCGTCGTTGCGGAGGTGGGTCACCCACCACCGCTGCATCCGCGGGGTGTCGATTACGGCCTCGACGTCGTAGGTCGCCGACTCGCCGGGCTGGAGGGTGATGCCGTCGTCCGTCTCGCCGGCCCCGACGACGACCCCGTTCATCCGTATCTCGTACTCGGTGCCGGCTATCTCGACGGGTCGGTTGTGGACGTTCTCCATCCCGCTGGAGACGACAAGCGGCGTCCGCTCATCGTCGGCCTCCCCCCACCGGCCCGTCTGGTTCTCGACGACCAGCAGGTCGGCCTCGCCGACCGCGATTCGCGAGGCGTTCTCCGTCGCCAGCGGGCCCAACAGGTCCGTCTCTATCTCCCGTCGCTCGACCGACAGCGTCGGCCCGATCGGCAGGCCCGCGAGGCTGACGTCGGCCTCCGTCGACATCACCGAGCGCTCGTCATTGTTGATGTGGGTAATCCACCACGCCGGAATCCTCCTGTTGTCGAAGGTAGCGGTCGTCTCGATGGCGTCCCGTCCGGGGCCGATGCCGACGTTCCGCTCGGTGCCGCGGGCGACCGCGACATCGTTGAGGAAGACGGTGTAGTCCAGGCCGACACCGCCCGGGACCGCCACGCCGTTCGGATTCCGGAGGACGATCCGCGTGTCGACCGTCGACTCGTTCTGCTCGACGGCCGCGAACTCGCTTTCGGTGCCCTCGACGCGGGGTCCTTCGAAGGTGGCCGCAACGACGACCGACGCCACCAGCAGGGCTCCGACGACGACCGCGAGAGCGATCGCGGCGTTCCATCGGGTCGGTTCCAATTCCACACTTTCCCGAACTCGACAATTAAATATATCCCCACGGACCGTATCGGAACTCGTTAGCGGTAACCGGGGATGCGTTTAGGTGACTGGCGGCCCGACGGCCGACATGGTCGCGCTGGAATCCGAGACGGACGCGCTCGAACCCGGCGACAGGGCTCCCGAGTTCGGGTTGCGGGGCACCGACGGCGGGACGGACTCGCTTTCGGACTTTGACAACTACGACGCGCTACTCGTGGTGTTCACCTGTAACCACTGTCCGTACGCGCAGGCGAAGTTCGACGCGATGAACGACATCGCCGACGCCTACGAGTCGGTTGCCGTCGTCGGCATCAACCCCAATGACGCCGAGGAGTACCCCGAGGACTCCCTCGAGAAGATGGTCGAGTACGTTGAGGCCGGCGAGATCGACGTGACGGCGTACCTCCGCGACGAGTCACAAGCGGTCGCCGAGGCCTACGGCGCCGTCTGTACGCCCGACCCGTTCCTGTTCCGCAACGACGATGACACGTTCCGACTGGCGTACCACGGCCGGTTCGACGACGCGCTGAACCCCGACGAGGAGCCCTCCAGCGTCCCCGGCTTCGAGATGCGGGACGCAATCGAGGGCGTATTGGCCGGCGAGGAGCCGGCCGACGAGTTCCGGCCCTCCCGCGGCTGCTCCATCAAGTGGCGGGAGTAGCGACCGGCCGGTCGGGGCGCACAGCCGTACGCTCGGCGCCGAGGGCCGGGGCCGCTCTGGGTCTGCCGACCGGACGGGAAGCATCGGCTATCCGATCAAGAGCGGGCCGGAGAGCGTCGGGCGCGCCGGGCGTTACACCCGGCCGGCGGCGGCCGCGAGGTTGGCCGCGAAGCCGACGATGACCAGACCCGACGCCGCGATGTAGTTCGCGGAGGTCTGGTCGAAAATCGGGCTGATCGTCGCGGTCTCGACGTAGGTAAGCAGGCCGTTGGCCACGCCGCCGGCGACCAGCAGGATGCCGAGGAAGGCCAGAAGCGACCCCAGGACGGCCCCGAAGGCGCTGCTGTCGGTCTCGAGGTCCTGCTGCTGGACGGCGGAGTCGACGCTCTCCCGGACTGTCGTCGTGAGCTTCTCCTCGTCGATTTCACCGCCGCCCTCGACGTTGACGTTTTGCATCGAGGAGCGGACCGCGTCGCGGACGGTCTCGACCAGACGGTTCTCGGCCTCCTGAAGTTGGTCCCCGACGTAGTTCTGGAGGGTCTGCTCCTTCCGGTTGAGTTCAGATTTCCGGTTCTCGATGTCCCGCTCCTGCTCCTCGATTGCGGCCTCCCGCTCGTCGAGTCGCTCCTCGCGGGTCTCGATGTCGTTCTCGAGTGCCTCGACCTCCTCGCGCAACTCGACGACTTCCTCGCGGCGCTCCAGCAGTTCGTCCTCCCGCCCCTCGAGTTCGGTGGCCTCCCGCTCGAGGCGCTGCTCACGCTCGTCGAGCTCGGCCTCCTTGCGCTCGAGGCGCTGTTCCATCTCGTCGAGGCGGCGCTCCTGTTCGTCCTGGACGTCCCCGTCCGTCGAGTCCGACCCCGATTCGTCGCGGTCTTCGTCCGTCGGTCCCGAGCCCTCGGTAGGACCCCGGTCTGGATTCTCGCTCATGATGCTCCGGGAGAAGAGTATTCAACCAGCTGTTAAGTACTTAGTGGCTGTATCGAAACAATTGCTCAGACGCCGTCCAATACCGGTTCTATTTTATTCGAAGACCACAGCGTGCCGGCTCAATCCTCGTCCACTTCGACGCTCTCTTGGACCCCGATGACGAGCTGCTGGACCTCGCGTATCTTTTTCGACTGTTCCTCGTCGACATCGCGGCGGAGTTCCTCCAGCCACTCGTACACCGAATCGATGAGTTCATCCGACATCTACGGACCCGGTTCTGACTACGCTTACGGCGGGAACCCACCTGAGCCTGATGGGTCGCATGTCCGGTGTTTTTTATCACTTGAGCCGCTTCCCGATACAATGTTCTCGGCCGCCGGTAGCCCTTTTTGTGAACGCCACGAGGGACCGCACATGACCGTTCCGGACGACGTCGAGGCGTTCGCCGAGGCCGTCGGTTGCCGGCCGGACGAGGTGATACGGGAGATGGACGAGCGGGCCGCCGAGACCGGGTTCCCGACCGTCGGGCCGGCCGTCGGCGGGTGGCTCCAGCAATTAGCCGGGCTGGTCGGCGCCGAGCGGGTCTTCGAGTTCGGCTCTGGGTTCGGCTACTCGGCGTACTGGTTCGCTCGCGCCCTGCCCAACGACGGCGAAATCGTGCTGACCGAGATGGACGCTGACGAACTGGCCGACGCCCGCGAGAACATGGACCGCGGCGACTTCGGGGTCAAGGCGCAGTTCGAGTTGGGCGACGCCATCGAGACCGTCGAGGCCTACGATGGTCCGTTCGACGTGGTGCTCATCGATAACGAGAAGGACCGCTACGTCGAGGCGCTGGAGGCCGTCCGCGGGAAGCTCCCGGTCGGCGGCGTCGTCGTTGCCGACAACACGACCGCCGGGCCGTTCGAGTTCGAGGAGATACACCGGCTGGTGGTCGACGGCGAGGCGGGCGGCGGCGAGATGGCCCGCGGCGTCGCCGACTACCTCGAACACGTCGCCGGGGACGACGCCCTCGAGACGACGCTGTTGCCGCTGGGGGAGGGACTCGCGGTTAGCCGACGGGTCGCATAGCCGTGCAGGACGGTGGCAAGAACCAAGTTCCGATTGCCCGTACGTACCGAGGATGCCCGGAGGAACAGACCAGACGCTCCGACCCTTCCTGTGGCGCGCGGCGAACCTCCATCCCGACACGGAGATCGTCTCCCGTACCCACGAGGGCGTAGAGCGGTACACCTACGACGAGTACGACGACCGGACCGCACGACTGGCCAACGCCCTCGAGGCACACGGCATCGAGGAGGGCGACCGCGTCGGCACGTTCTGCTGGAATCACCACCGTCACTTCGAGACGTACTTCGCGGTCCCGACCATCGGCGCACAGTTGCACACCATCAACCCGCTTCTGCCGGACGAGCACATCCAGTACATCGTCGACAGTGCCGACGACGAGCTGATGTTCGTCGACGAGTCGCTGGCGCCGAAACTGGCGGCCGCGGCCGAGGACGCCCCGGAGTTCGAGGGCGTCGAGTTCGTCGTGATGTCCGAGAGCGGGACGGAGGCGCTCGACGCCGAGCCCTACGAGTCGTTCCTTGAGGGCCATCCGGCCGAGTACGACTGGCGTCGAGTACACCCACAAGATGCTGTGGAGCCACACGATGGCGACGCTGACGCCGCAGGGCATCCCGATGGCCGACGACGACGTGGTGATGCCCGTCGTTCCGATGTTCCACGTCAACGCCTGGGGAATGCCGTTCGCGGCGACGGCCGGCGGCGCCAAGCACGTCTACCCCGGTCCGTCGCCGGAACCCGAGGATGTCGCCCGCCTCATCGAGGAGGAGGGCGTTACCATCACCGCCGGTGTACCGACGGTGTGGCTCGGCCTCATGGAGTACACCGAGGACAACGACGTCGACCTCTCGGCGCTCGATACCGTCGTCGTCGGCGGGTCGGCCGCCCCCGAGTCGATGATACGGTGGTTCGACGACCGCGGCGTCGAGTTGCTGCACGCGTGGGGTATGACCGAGATGTCGCCCATCGGGTCGGTTTCACACCTGAAGTCCAGTCTTCAGGACGCCGACTACGACACCCAGCTCGAGCACCGCGCCAAGCAGGGGCTCATGGTGCCCGGCCTGGAGTTCAGGGTTATCGACGAGGAAGGCAACGAAATCGAGCAGGACGGCGAGGAGTTCGGCGAACTGTGGGTTCGGGGCCCGTGGGTCACTCAAGAGTACTTCAAGCGGCCGGAGGCCAACGAGGAGGATTTCGAGGAGGTCCCCGCGAGCGGGGAGTCGAAAGGGCGTACGTCTTCCGGGAGGTGGCTGAAGACGGGCGACGTCGTCACCGTCGACAAGGAGGGGTACATCAAGATCGTCGACCGCGCCAAGGACGTCATTAAGTCCGGCGGGGAGTGGATCTCCTCGGTCGAACTGGAGAACGCAGTCATGGCCCACGACGACGTGACGGAGGCGGCGGTGGTCGGCGTTCCCCACGAGCGGTGGCAGGAACGACCGGTAGCGTTCGTCGTCCCCGGGGGCGACGCCGACGAGTCGACGCTGGAGTCCGAGATTACGGACATGCTCGGCGAGGACTACCCCGAGTGGTGGCTCCCCGACAGCGTCGAGTACATCGAGGAGATACCGAAGACGGCCACTGGGAAGTTCTCGAAGAAGGACATCCGCGAGCAGTACAGCAACGAATCGCTCGTCGAGGGCCGCGTCCCGGAGGAGGCGGCGCCGGACGACGACTGATACTGACTGCTGTGATACTGTCGGCCGTAACTGCGTGAAGCGGTCCCGTCCGGAAGATGGGGTTCTGGATGGTATTCAACCGGATGTCGCCGAGGAATCTCGAAAGAACTACAGCCGGCAGTGAGGATGTCATACAACGGTTCACATACCCTGTATTCCGCTCTGCTGAATCAGTTGATACAGCCGGCATAGTGATCGATCAGGCGGAGAGCATATCTCCCAGAAGATTTCTAAACTGGCAGGCGTTCAAGCGCCTGCTCGACTGAGATTTCCCGGAATTGCTGGAGTATCCAGTCGTCGTCGGGACCAAATAATGGGACACACGTCGTGGAGTCGCCGTGGAGCGACTCGGTAGTCGTCTTGAACCAGTCATGTACTGGCTGGCGTGGATGACGGATCGAAAAATCCACATTGCTCGGGCACCCGTCTGGAGCATACGTATAACAGTGGTCAATTCGCCGATGAGCACTCTGGAGGGTAATATCAGCTACGTCCTGTGATGTCGGTGATATATCCGGAACCAGAAGCGTCGTTATCGCCCGGTCGTTGATTGCTCGCAGGAGCTGCTCTGCCGTAGGCTCGACACTGACGTTCTTGTGATCAGGATAGATGTCGAGCATCCGGTAATCCGCTAGGTCGGCGGACGTCTGAAAGGTATAGTAGTCCGGATACTCGAAGAAATCCTCTTCACGTGTTTCTCCGAGATGATCATAGAACGCAATGATACATGAAAGAATGAAGCTACCAGCACCGAGCCCTTCACCCCCTGTCCCCATCACGACACCTAAGCGGTCCTCAGAGGTCACGGACGGCATCACCGTTTCTCGGGAAACGACATCTCCATCAACCCGATACTCGAACGAGGCACTCTCCAATTCTTGTGTTGTGTGCATCTATCACAGGTATATAACATCGGTTATCGTAAATACTTCGAGGAGGATTGGAACCAACGATCAGTACGTATGTCTACCTCCCAGCCAGTTCACTGGGATCCAGATGAAATCAATACCTTGTGAATAGTTCTATGACACCCTCGCCGGCAGTGCGAGTCGTTTCGGTATCGACCGCATGAAGGCGTGCGGTCCCCCGGGAAAAAATCACCACGATAGCTACCTACCGGCCTCACCAGGAGTCCACGCGAGCGCGACGGACAGCCCCAGCGCGAGGGCGGCCGTCGCCGCGATGCAGAGAAACGCCGCCTCGACGCCGGCAGCGTCGATGACATAGCCGTACGACGGCGGGGCGACGGCGCCGCCCGCCGAGATACCGACGGTCATCAGCGCGAAGTTCTTGCCGACGTCGCGGCGCTCGGAGGCGACATCGGTCAGCGTCGACCTGGCGGGCCGCGAGAGGTCGATGGTCGCCGCGAGCGCCAGCACGACGCCCACGGCGGCGACGGCCGGCAGCAGCGCCGTCGAGAGCAGGCTCGCCAGCACGACCAGCGAGCCGTATCCCGCGAACAACAGCGGCAGCGGGCCAACCCGGTCGCCGAGGTAGCCGCCGCCGAGCAGGACGACGGCGCCGACCACGAACATGGCGCTGGCGACGAGGCTTGCGGTCCCCGCCTCCAGTCCGTAGCCGGCATCCAGGACGGTCGCGGCGTAGGTGCGGACGCCCCAGGCGGCGGCGCTGTTGACGAACCACAGCGCCGTCAGGAGAACGATGAGCGGAGTGGTGGCCGTCCGGAGGTACGCGTGGAACCGCTCGCCGAGCGACCGGGCGTCGGCCGCCGACCCGGTCTCGTCGCGGGCCACCGCACCGGCGCGGGCCACCTCGCGGGGGAGCCGCCACACGGCGAGGGCCGCAACGACGGTGTAACAGGCGCCGAGGGCGGCGATAGCGCCGAAGGCGGCCCGCCAGCCGTAGCCGAGCGCGACGGCCGCGGGGACGGCCGCGAACGGGAGAGCAAGTCCGAGGGCGCCGGCGAAGCCGTGGAGGCTGTACGCCCGCGACCGGTAGGCGTCGGGGACCGTCGCGGAGATGAGCGGGTAGTGGGCGGGGTGGTGGCCGGCGACGCCCGTGCCCATCGCCGCCGCGGCGACGAGCAGACCGCGGTAGGAGGAAGCGAGGGCGGCCAGCGCGGCACCGAGCGTGCCGACGGCCAGCGAGCCGACGAGGACGGCTCCGTGACTGTAGGTGTCGGAGACGTAGCCGAGCGGCAACTGCCCGGCGGTGACGACGGCGTTGACGAGGCCGACGGCGAGGCCGAGCGCCGCAACCGGGACGCCGAACTCCGCGCCGAGGGGCGGGAAGGCAGGAGCGAACAGCAGTAGATACGCGTGGTTGACAACGTGGGACCCGGAGACGAGAGCGACGACGAACGGCGCGTTGCGCGACACGGCAGGGGTTGGCCCCGCCGTGACTTAATCCCGTTAGTCGGCGCCGACGCTGACGCGCCCGGACTCGACGTCGGGGGAGGCGGTGGGACCACCGACGCGGTCGACCGCCTGCTGGAGGCGCTCTGCGGACACGCCGGCCTGTCTGGCTGCCGTTTCGAGGTCGAGTGTGCCTCCCCGGTATAGTGTCAGCGCCGTCTGCAACGCGTGCTGCTGCATGCGACCACCTGCGACACCGGACATAATAATAGTATCGAGAGATAATACGTCAACCCATGACCTAATATGTCCGGCCACACGAAGGACTGTTATGCTATGCGGCGTGGCAGGAACTGACGGGGCTTCCCAACCCTTTAGTCCTCGCTACCGTCCTGTTATCCTATGGACCACGCCGAGGAACTCCTTGAGTTACTGTGTGAGGACGCCCGCCACTCGACGGCCGACCTGGCTCGCCTGACCGACCTGAGCGCGGAGGAAGTAGAGGAAACCATCGCCGAACTGGAGGCCGAGGGGGTCATCCAGGGGTACACCGCCATCGTCGACTGGGACGCCGTCGGCGACGAGCGGATCCGGGCCCACGTCGAGTTGAACGTCACGCTGGACCGGGAGACCAGCTACCGGGACGTCGCCGAACGGCTGGCCGGCTTTCCGGAGGTCCGGGGGTTGCGGCTCGTCTCCGGCGACTACGACTTCGCCCTGGAGGTCGAGGGCGATTCCATGCGTGAGGTCTCGCGGTTCATCAGCGACAAGGTGGCGCCGCTGCCGGAGATCACCCAGACGGTCACCCACTACATTATGGAGACCTACAAGCAGGGCGGCTACCGCTTCGACGACGGCGGCGACGACGACCGCCTGTCGGTCACGCCATGACGTTCACCCCCTCCGAGCGGGTCGCGTCGGTGCCACCCTCCGGCATCCGGCGGTTCTTCGAACTCGCGGAGGAGATGGACGACGTCATCTCGCTCGGCGTCGGCGAGCCGGACTTCTCGGCGCCGTGGGCCGCCCGCGAGGCCGCCATCACCGCCCTCGAACGCGGGCAGACCTCCTACACCGCCAACCGCGGCAAGCGGGAACTCCGGGCGGCCATCGCCAAGGATGCCCGGCGGTGGAGCCTCGAGTACGACCCCGACGAGGAGGTGCTCGTCACCGCCGGCGCCAGCGAGGCCATCGACGTCGCCTTCCGGGCACTGGTCGACCCCGGCGACACCGTCGCCGTCGCCCAGCCCTGTTACGTCTCCTACACCCCCGGCGTCACGTTCGCCGGCGGCGAGGTGCTGGACGTCCCCACCCGGGTCGAGGACGAGTTCAAACTGACGCCCGAGGTGCTGGACGAGGCCGGCGCCGACGAGGCCGACCTGCTGGTGTACTGCTACCCGAACAACCCGACCGGCGCGACGATGGACCGGTCGGAACTCGCGGCGGTCGCCGAGTTCTGCCGCGAGCACGACGTCGACGTTCTCTCGGACGAGATCTACGCCGACCTCACCTACGAGGGTGAGCACGTCTCCATCGCGGAGTTCGACGGCATGCGCGAGCGGACAGTTGTGTTCAACGGCTTCTCGAAGGCCTACGCGATGACGGGCCTTCGGTTGGGCTACGCGATGGGGCCGAGTGAGGTTATCACCGCAATGAACCGGGTGCACCAGTACACGATGCTGTCGGCGCCGACGACCGCCCAGCACGCGGCCATCGAGGCGCTGAAGAACTGCCGGGCGGAGATCGGGGAGATGCGCGCCCAGTACGACCGCCGGCGGAACTTCGTGCTGTCGCGCTTCGAGGAGATGGTGTCCGGGCGGGGACGCCGAAGCGTTCGCCGAGGACCTGCTGGAGGCGGAGTCGGTGGCGATGGTCCCGGGGACCGCCTTCGGCGCCGGCGCGGAGGGGCACCTCCGGGCCTCCTACGCGACCGGACTCGACGAACTGAAGACGGCGATGAACCGGCTGGAGCGATTCGTCTCATGAATTTTTTCCAGGGAGCTGTTTAGAACGGCTAATCCCCCGGAGCCGACCTCTCTCGCGGCCGTTTCAGGATTAGATACTGACTAAACCTTTTTTCACGGTTGGAATGAACTTCGTACCAATGGCTATCGATGACTCGGACGGCAAAGCGGCCGGTGGGGGAAAGCCGACGCCGGACTCCGAGGTCGATGCGAGCACGGAGACGGCCGGTGGGGCAGCTGTCGAGGACGCGAAGTTCGATCTCGACTCGCTCAGGGCGGCCGCGGCGGAGGGACTCGACAGCGGTAACGTCCGTGAACTGCTCGACGGGGCCGGCGTCACGACCGAACGGCTGGCCGACACGGTCGACGAGCGAACCGTCCGCGTCAACCCGGAGCTGGATGAGGACGCCTTCTTCACCGCCGAGGACGGCGGGACGACGGTCGTCAACCGGTACGACCTCGAGCGGGCCGTTCCCCAGGAGAAGAAGGGTCACTTCCGGGAGGTCGAGCGCTACTGGGTGAACGAGCCCTACGCCTTCGTTATTATCCTCCACTCGGAGAAGGAGAACGAGAAGAAGTACTACCTCATCGAACCGCACCTCTCACCAATCGAGGCGGACCTCAAGGACTTCCTCGGGAAGAAACTGAAGACCGCGATCAAGTACTCCAGCGACCAGGTGGTCGTCCAGGGCAGCGAGGACGCCCGGGCGGGCGTCATCGAGCGGGAGACCCACGAACTGCTGGAGCGGTACGACCTGTATGACGACGGCGCACGTCCCGACGACGGCGGCGTTCTCGACGGACTCAAGAGCGTCGTCGGCTCTGAGGACAGCGGCCGCTCGGACGGTGCCGGACGGCTACAGGGCGCCGAGATCCGCCCGGAGCCGGAGGTGCTCGAGGAAGACCCCGACACGCTCACCGAGTACCAGATAGAGAAACTGCTGTACCTGCTGAAGCGGGACTTCATCGGCTTCGAGCGCATCGACGGCATCAAACACGACATCAACATCGAGGACATTTCCTGTGACGGCTACAACTCGCCCGTGTTCGTCTACCACTCCGACTACGAGCAGATCATCTCGAACGTCTACCACGGCGAGGAGGAACTGGACGGCTTCGTGGTGAAGCTCTCACAGCGGTCCGGGAAGGGCATCTCCAAGCGGAACCCCCAGGTCGACGCGACGCTGCCCGACGGGTCGCGGTCCCAGCTGACCCTCGGACGGGAGGTGTCGGACCACGGCACCAACTACACCATCCGGCAGTTTAAGGACGTCCCGTTCACGCCGGTCGACCTCGTCAACTGGAACACGTTCTCGCTCGAGGAGATGGCGTTCCTCTGGTTGTGCATCGAGAACCACAAGTCGCTCATCTTCGCCGGCGGTACGGCGTCCGGGAAGACGACGAGTCTGAACGCCGTCTCGCTTTTCATCCCCTCGAAGGCGAAAATCGTCTCCATCGAGGACACCCGGGAGGTCGAGTTGCCCCAGCGCAACTGGATCGCGAGCGTCACTCGACCCTCCTTCAGCGAGGGCGACAAGGGCGACGTCGACGAGTTCGACCTCCTCGAAGCGGCACTGCGACAGCGGCCCGAGTACATCGTCATGGGTGAGATTCGTGGCGAGGAGGGCCGGACGCTGTTCCAGGTCATGTCGACGGGCCACACCACCCTGACGACGTTCCACGCCGACTCCGTCGGCGAGGTCATCAAACGGTTCACCACCGACCCGATCAACGTCTCGAAGACGATGTTTACGGCGCTGGACCTCGTGTCCATCCAGACCCAGACCCGCGTGCAGGGCAACAAGGTCCGTCGGAACAAGTCGCTGACCGAGATCAACCACTACGACCCCGAGAACGACGAGATCAACGTTCAGGACGTCTACCAGTGGCAGGCCGAGACCGACGAGTTCCTGAAGATGGGCGAGTCGAACACGCTCGACGAGATACAGTTCGACCGCGGGTGGACCCGTGAGCGGCTGGAGCGGGAGATGCTGAGCCGGCAGATAGTGCTGGCGTACCTCATCGAGAAGGGTCTCAACACCTACACCCAGGTGGCGGCGACGCTGCAGGCGTTCATCAACGACCCCGAGTCCATCCTGGGGCTCATCGCCACCGACGGACTGGAGCGCTCGCTGGAGGACCTGCGGGAGATGGAGTCGGTCAAAATCGACATCGACCCCGAGAAGGAGGCGATGGTGCCGCGCCCCTCGGCCAGCGAGGAGATGCTCGAAGAGACGGGCCGGATACTCGAAGACGCCGAGGAAATGCTCGAGGAGTACCGCGAGGAGCCGGTCGAGAAGGACATCACCGACGCCCTCGAGATAGACGAGGCCGACGACATCGAGCCGGACGACACCGACGAGCCCGAAGACACCGACGAGAAAGAGGACTTCGATTACAGCGGCTTCTCCTTCGAGGCCGGCGGCGGCCCCGAGGAGGGGGAGGCGACGACCGACGGCGGCGAGGCGAGCCGAGCCTCGTCGGGCCAGCGGTCCGACAGCGATGAGGCGAGCGACGAGTTCGGGTTCGACGGTGAGGAGACATGAGCCTGGGGTCGGCGAGCACCGCGGACACCGGCTCCGGGCGAAACCTGCTTGCTGACGTCTTCTATCCCCTGTACGTTCGCCTCTTCGACGAGGACAGCGACTTCGTCGCCAACGTGGAGTCGAAACTGGCCGAGGCGCGCATCCCGCAGACGGTCGAAATATACCTCTCGCGGGCGCTGGCGGTCGGCGTCATCGTCGGGGCGGCGCTGTGGCTCGTCGGGACGCTCCTCGGGTGGGCCGTCATCACATTCGTCGTCACAGGGCCGCCGACGTTCCTCGGGCTGCCGCTACCGGAGCAGTACCTGGGCGTCGTCAACAGCCTCAAGATACCGTTCATCGTGGTGTTCTCGGGGCTGCTGTTCGGCTCCATCGGCTTCGGCGCCGGCTTCGGCGGCATGATCGGAAAGCCGTACCTCGACGCGAGCGCCCGGAAGCGCGAGATAAACGTCCTGCTTTCGGACTCCGTCTCGTTCATGTACGCGCTGTCGGTCGGCGGCCTCAATCAGCTGGAGATACTGCAGGCGATGGCGAAGGCCGACGATACTTACGGCGAAGTAGCAAAAGAGTTTCAGTCAATCGTTCTCGAGACGGAGTACTTCGACACCGACTACCGGACGGCCATCCGGAACCAGGCCGTCCAGACGCCCTCCGGCGAGCTGAGCCAGTTCCTGACTGACATGCTGTCGATAATCAACTCCGGGGGTGACATGGAGAAGTTCCTCGAGGACCAGAAGGAAAAGCACATGCGAACCTCGAAACAGGAGCAGAAACTCGTCTTGGAGACCCTAGAGCTGTTTGGTGAGATGTACATGACGCTGTCGCTTTTCCCCCTGCTTCTCATCATCATTCTCGTCATCATGTCGATGCTCGGAGAGGCCCAGGACACACTGTTGTACGGAACGGTGTACGGGCTGATTCCGCTCATCGGGGTGGGCTTTCTCGTTCTCGTCTCGACGGTCGTCCAGGACGAGGTGGGCGACGGCTACCTCCGGGGCGAGGACGGCGAGGTCATCGGGGAATCCGACGCGATGTTCGACCTGGGGCTGGCCGACGACTACGCCGGCGACCACGCGGTGTTCGACCGGGTGAAGTCCCGTGAGGGCGTCCACAAGACGGTGAGCGTCCTGAAGGCGCCGCACCTGTTCTTCCGGGACTACCCGATGGCGGTGCTGGCCATCACCGCGCCTATCTCGCTGGTGTTGCTCGCGTTCTCGGTGATAGCTGGCTTCGCCCCGACCTCGATGGACGGGATGGTCTCGGACCCGGTGCTCGGGACCTTCTTCTTGCTGTACCTGCCGCTGTACATCAACCTCGTGCCGCTGACGGTGTTCCACGAGTGGAACGTCCGCTCGCGGAACTCCATCACGAACAAGCTCTCGGACAATCTCAGGAAGCTCTCCAGCACCAACGACACCGGAATGACGCTGTTGGAGTCGCTGAACGTCGTTGCCGAAACGTCGTCGGGACGGCTCGCCGAGGAGTTCCGGACGATGTACGCGAAGGTCAACTACGGGACGAGCCTCAAGACGGCGCTGCGGGAGTTCAACAACGAGTACCACATCCCGCGGCTGGCGCGGACGGTGAAGCTCATCACCAAGGCACAGGAGGCCTCCAGTCAGATCACCGAGGTGCTGTCGACGGCCGCACAGGCCTCCGAGAACCAAGACGACATTGAGCGGGACCGCAAGTCCCGCACCCGGATGCAGATGGTTATCATCATCATGACCTACGTGACACTTCTGGGCGTAATGGCACTGCTGAAGGTGGAGTTCCTCGAGACGATGGCCGGGCTGACCGAGCAGGCCTCCGACAGCGGGCAGTTCGGCGGCGGCCTCGACATCGACATGCTGACGATGCTGTTCTTCCACGCCGTCACCCTGCAGGGCATCATCTCGGGGACCATCGCCGGGTACATCCGGGACGTGAGCCTGATGGCGGGGCTGAAGTTCATCGTCATTCTGCCGACACTCGCGCTCGTGGTGTTCAGTATGATCTGATTATGACCGGACAGGACCGCGCACAGACGCCGCTCGACTTCGCCATCGCAATGGGCATCTTCCTGCTCGCGGTGACGTTCGTTTTCACGTTCATCCCGTCGCTGACGGCGCCGTTTATCGATGACGACCAGGACAAAAGCGCCACCGCGGACCGGGTCGCCAGCCATCTCGCGGAGGGGGCGCTCGGCGACCCCGCAGAGCCGTTCGTGGTCGACGATGACTGTGCAAGGCCGTTCTTCGACGAGTCGAACAATTCGATCCCCCCATCCTGTGGCTACAGCGGGAGCAACCTCGGCGGGTACGTCGGTGTCAATACCGACCGCCTGCAGGTCAACGTCACCATCGAACAGGTCGACCCGGACGCGAGCGGCGATGACCGGTTCCGGACGGTCTGCATCGACAGCAACGGCGACGTGAACCACACAGAAAGGGCCAGCTCTTGCCCCAACAAGTTCGTCGTCGGCGAGACGGCCGATGCCGACGACTCCGTGGTCGTCGCCCGCCGAATCGTCACGATTCCGGGCTGTACGTTCGACACGGAGTCGTGTGACGTCACGCTACGGGTGGAGGTGTGGTGATGCGGGGACAGGCTTACACGCTGGAGGCGGTCATCGCGTCGGTGCTTCTGGTGTCGAGTCTGGTGTTCGCCCTGCAGGTGACGGCGGTAACGCCGCTGTCGGCCAGCACCTCCAACCAGCACATCGAGAACCAGCAGCGGGCCTCGGCCTCGGGCGTGCTGACGGCGGCCCAGGAGGCCGGCGCCCTGAAGGACGCGGTGCTGTACTGGAACGACAGCGAGAGGGAGTTCCACAACGTCACCGGACAGCGTGAATACTACACCAGCGACCCACCGAACGAGTTCGGCAACATCATCAAACGGGCCTTCGCCGGCCGCGGGCTGGCGGTGAACGTGCTGATACACTACAACGAGAGCAAGGAGCCCACCCGGATGGTCTACCGGGGGGCACCAAGCGACAACGCCGTCTCGGCCAGCCGGACAGTGACCATCTACGACGACGACAACTTACCACCCAGCAACCAGGCGAATGTGACCAGCGCCGACAACTTCGGCGATGCCGTGCCGGAGGACGCCTCTGGCAACAGCGTCTACAACGTTGTCCGCGTGGAGGTGACGGTGTGGCGGGTGTGAGCCGCCGCGACCGGGCACAAATGGTACCGATACCGTCTCCGCTCGTAGACAGGTCCAACGCCGCCGTGACGGGCGACGACATCAGCGCGAGATGGAGCGTGGTCGCGTGACCGGAGAACGCGCCATCTCGCCGGTGTTCGGCTACGTACTGACACTCGGCATCTCGACGCTCTTGATGTCGGGGCTCCTGATAGCCGCCACCGGGTTCGTCGACACCCAGCGCGAGCGGACGACCGAGAACACACTCCAGGTCGTCGGCCAGCAGGTGTCGGCGGACATCGCCGCGGCGGACCGGCTCCACCGGACCGATGGCGCCACCAACGTCGTCATCAAGCGGGACTTGCCGGACAGCGTCGTCGGCTCCCAGTACACGGTGTTCGTCCGGAGCGACGGCAACGGTCCGACCGATGCGTACCTGCGGCTGACAACGGCCCGGCCGAACGTGACTGTCGAGGTCGGCGTCGCCAACGAAACAAACGTGGCCGACTCCGCGGTGGGGGGCGGCGAAATCGAGATCAGCTACAACGGCAGTGCGCTGGAGGTGACCAATGGCTGACCCGACCGATACCCGCGGCGTCAGCGAGGTGGTCGGGTTCATCCTGGTGTTCTCGCTGGTGCTCGGGACCATCACGCTGGTGTACGCGAGCGGCATCTCGGGGCTGGACAACACCCGCGACGCCGAGCGCATCACGAACGCCGAGCGGGCCTTCGACGTACTGGCGAACAACTTCCAGCAGATGGCACGGGGCGAGGCCCCCAATCGGGCCACGGAGATGAAGCTCGCGGAGGCCCAGCTCTCGACCAGCACCGAGCGGGAAGTGAACATCAGCGCCGACGGGGTGGACCCGGCCGACGCCAATTCCTCCTCCTCCACGATACGGTACAACCCGGGGACCGACACGAGCATCGTGTACGAGAACGGCGCCGTCATCCGCGTCGATAACGGCAACGCGGTCATGCTCGAGGAGCCGGACTTCCTGTTCGACAACGGTACCGTCGTCATCAGGTACATTGAGCTGAAAGGAGGCGGCCAGAGCATCGGCGGCACCTCGACGACGGTGCTGGTCCGGGCCGAGCGAACGAGCAGCGATGTGCTCGTCAACAACGGGTCGAGTCCAGAAGACATCGTAATCAAGATGCAGACCCACGAGGACCGCGCGGGGGTCTGGGAGGAGTACTACGAGGAACAGATAGCGGCTGCTAACTCTTCTTGGGCCGGGAATTGTGGCAACACGTCGGTTGGTGGGTCCGATGCGGTCATAGAGTGCGATTCTTTCAACGCCGACAAACTCGCCGTCTCGAAGGTCCAGATCGGGGTCGAACTGACCTGACTAAGATAGCTCAACCCCGAGCGGTTCTCAGTGACGTGGAGCCATATCGTCACCTCGCCGAACCCGGGCCACACGGAGCCCTTCTCTGCGACCGTCGGGTCACGCACGTATGACCGATAGTGTAACTCACAGCAGTCACCACGGGGCAACCTCCGCTTCCCCTTTGCGAATTAATACGGTATAATGTCTTATAACTGGATTCAGGCAACCGTTAAGTACACTCGATGTGTTACTCTGTGGCACGATGGAAGAAAACGACACACTGGGCGATGTCAATCACACACCACCGACCGGCGACTCCGTCTCGAACGTCTGGGATCGGGGCCACGAACAGGACGATTGAGTCGGCCCACTTCTCGCGGAAGTTACCCCGCCAGCCACGGCCCCGAAATTGATTAGGAACCCACCGCTGGAGGGGGTATGGACATCGACACGGACGAACTGCTCGCCTCACTGACTCCGAGAGACGAAAACTCCGCGATAAAGACCTACCAGAACACCGTCTCGGTCGCCTGTCCGGCCTGCGAGGAGCCGTTCGACGATCTGGTCGTCTGCAAGGAGAGCCCGACCAGCCTCAACCTCTCGAAGCAACTGGACCTCTGTGTCGGCGTCGAGGGCGAGCGCGCGTTCATCTTCACCCACAAGCCTTAGTTCGCCCGCGGGCCGACGCCGAGGACGTTGCCGGCGAACCAGCCCGCGGCGACGGGCGCGACGACCACGAGACAGAGCATCCCGACGTACCGGGCCGGCGGGGGCTGGAGGGCGAGGTAAATCAGATACAGCGTGCCGATGAGCGGCCACAGTCGGCGGAGGTTAAACCGCTCGTCCGACATGGCCAGCGGTTGTCCCGCCGGGGTAATGAGGGTGTCCGTCCGACCGTGGAGCCGCCTATCGCCGGCAGAACACTTACGCGGGGCTGGCAACCATTCGGGCATATGCGACGCCGGAGCTACCTCCTCGCGGTCGCCGCCGGTCTCCCGCTGGCCGGCTGTAGCGGTGACGACGGGGCGGAGACGGCGACCGAGCGCGGGGACGGCGTCAAGGCGAACGCGCTCCGCGACGCCGTCGAGAGTGAGGGCCACGCCGTCCGCGAGCTATCGGTCGGCGAGCGCGTCGCCCTGGCGTACACCCCGCGGGAGCCGACCGAGGAGGGGGTCAGAGAGAGCATCGACGACGTCGCACGCGCCTTCTTCGACCGGGCCTACGACGGCCAGTGGGGGGTCTCCGGGTTGGACGCCGCGGCCCGCATCGACGGCGAGGTAGTCGCCACCTGGCGGATGGAGCAGTCCTGGATAGACGCGTACCTCGACGGCGAGATGAGCCGCGAGGAACTCGCAACGAGGGTCGAGGACAGCGTCGAGCGACGGGATTAGTCGCCGGCGAGCGCCCCGAGGACGCGGGCGACGGCGTTCCGCCAGTGTTGGTAGAACGTCCGGGGGTGATACCGAGCGAGTCGGCGGCGCCCTCGCGAGCCACGGCCGGGCGGCATCGAGGCACTCCCGGAGGGATTGCTCGACGGCCGACCGGAGTTCGGAACCGGATGACGGGGAGTAGTCCGGCCGCTACTCGACCCAGACAGTCTTCCGGTTGACGAACTCCCGGATACCCGACTCGGACAGTTCCCGGCCGTAGCCCGACTCCTTGACGCCGCCGAACGGCACCCGGGGGTCGGACGTGACGAGCTGGTTGATGTAGACGCACCCGGCGTCGATGCGCCGGGCGAGGCGCTCGCCGTGTTACGTTGGGAAAACTCAGTTGACTCGCCGGGTGACTCACTTCGTTCGTCTCCCGAGCCCACGCTCGCTCCGCTCGCGTGGACGCTGGGACTGAGCGAACGCCGGAGACGGCGCTTGCGGGACCGTCGAGAGACGCCTCGGCGTCTCTCGGAATTTGAATCCCTGGAAGTCGTAGACCTGGAAGCGCAGCGAACGTAGTGAGCGAGCATCCCGGACCGTCTTCCTTCCAATTCAAATCCGGGCCTCGACGACCTTGTTTCCCGACGCAGATTGCTCACAGCGCGTCGCTATTGCTCCGCGTCGCTCGTTGCATTGCGCCGCGAAAATCCAGTGGACTCGCCGGTGGACTCGCCGGGATTTGAACCCGGGGCCTTCCCCGTGCCAGGGGGATGATCTACCGCTGATCTACGAGCCCTCGAACGCAGTACACCGTACCGGAGTAGACCTGATAAACCCATCGGACCGCGGGCGGCCGCGCGAGGCGTTCACGTCCGGCGGTTTCGGCGCCAGTCGCGGTCGCGTCCGGCCGAATCGACCGCGAGCGCGCCGCTGTCCGTTAGAGTCAAGCGGGTTGCGGCGAAATATGGGGGTATGAGTACTGAGCAGGAACAGCGGACCATCCGGTGTCTGGTGGCGAAGGTCGGCCTCGACGGCCACGACCGCGGCGCCCACGTCATCGCCCGGGCGTTCCGCGACGCCGGCTTCGAGGTCATCTACTCGGGACTGCACAAGTCGCCCGACGAGATCGTCCAGGCCGCCGTCCAAGAGGACGTCGACGTGCTGGGCATCTCCATTCTCTCGGGCGCCCACGACACTCTCGTTCCGAAGATCATCGACGGCCTCGAGGGGTACGACGCTCTCGAGGACACCCTGGTCATCGTCGGCGGCATTGTCCCCGACGAGGACCGGGAGGAGCTGTACGAGCTCGGCGTCGCCGAAATCTTCGGTCCCGGCGCCACCATGCAGGAAACCATCGAGTTCGTCCGCGAGAACGCCCCCGAACGATAGATGAGTAGCGACGAGTCGCTCATCGACGAGCTACTGGCGGGCAAACACCGCGCGCTCGCACGGGTGATAACGAAGATAGAGAACCGCTCGCCGGGGTACCGGGACCTCGTCTCGGAGCTGCACGAGCACACCGGCCACGCCCAGGTCGTCGGCATCACGGGGTCGCCGGGGGCGGGCAAGTCGACGCTTGTGGACAAGATGGCCGCCACCTACCGGGAGCGCGGCGAGACGGTCGGCGTCATCGCCATCGACCCCTCCTCACCGTTCACCGGCGGCGCGGTGCTGGGCGACCGCATCCGGATGGCGTCCAACGTCGGCGACATGGACGTCTTCTTCCGGTCGATGTCCGCCCGCGGGACGCTGGGCGGGCTCTCGACGTCGACGACGGACGCGGCGAAGGCGTTGGACGCCTTCGGCAAGGACCGCGTCATCGTCGAGACGGTCGGCGCCGGTCAAAACGAGGTCGACATCGTCAAGACCGCCGACACCGTCGCGGTGCTGGTGCCGCCCGGGTCTGGCGACGACGTCCAGATGCTGAAGGCCGGCATCCTCGAAATCGCCGACGTGTTCGTGGTCAACAAAGCCGACATCGATGGCGCAGACCGGACGGTCAAGGAGTTGCGCGAGATGATCCACATGCGGGACGCCTCGCCGATGGCGGGCCACCACGGCGCCGGCGCGGTCGACCTCGAGGGCGACGAGGAAATCGACGACGAGGACGAACGGCAACCGCCCATCGTCGAGACAGTCGCCAAGACCGGCGAGGGCGTCGAGGAGCGGTACGCCGCCGAGATTCGGACCCTGCTCCGCGAGGACAGCGCCGCCCTCGTCGAGGAGGAACTGCAGGACCGGGGGGGCCTCGACGCCTACGTCGAAGCCGTCACCGCGAAGGAGACCGACCCCTACTCGGTGGTCGACGAGATAGTCGGACCGGTCGCCGACTGCGTCCGGGAGTCCCGCGAGGAGTAGCCGCAGGCGGTAAGTCTAAGCGCGTGAGGGCCGTCGGCTGGCGTATGAACCTGAAACGAGTCGTCGGTGGTGCCGCGGTCGGCCTCGGGGCGGCCGCAGTCGGGAACCGCGCGCTACGGGGCAACCCCGCGGAACTGGACCCGCCGCTCGGGCGACCGACCGAGACCTACCGCTGGCGCGGGTTCGACGTCGCATACACCGAAGCCGGCGATTCCTCGAACCCCGACCTGGTCCTGTTGCACGGCATGAACGCGGCGGGGTCGAGCCACGAGTTCCGCTACGTGGTCGACGCCTTGGCCGAGGAGTACCACGTCCTCGCGCCGGACCTGCCGGGGGTCGGCCACTCCGACCGGCCGCCGCTTCTGTACTCCGGGTCGCTGTACGTCGCCTTCGTCGGCGACTTCATCCAGGATTTGTCGGAGAACCCCGTCGTCGTCGCCTCCTCGCTGTCGGCGGCCTACGTCGCCGCCGCCGGGGACGTGTCAGCCTCGGAGTTCGTTCTCGTCTGTCCGACGGCCTCATCGATTCCGGGCCAACGGACGTGGCTGCGCTCGCTGGCCCGGTCACCCGTCGTCGGCGAGGGGCTGTACAACCTGCTGACCTCGAAACCCTCGATCCGATACTTCTTGACGGACCACGGCTTCTCGGAGGCGGCGGCGATACCCGACGAGTGGGTCGAGTACGACTGGAAGACGACCCACCAGCCGGGCGCCCGGTTCGTGCCGGCATCGTTCCTGAGCGGCTTCCTCGACCTGGATGTCGACGTAGGGGAGCGGCTCGCGGCGACGGGGGTTCCGACGACGATAGTGTGGGGCCGGGAGGCCGAGTTACCGCCGCTCGAACGGGGGCGGGAACTGGCCGAGACGGCCGACGCACGGCTCGTCGTCTTCGACAACGCGGACCTGCTGGTCCACGCGGAGCACCCCGAGGAGTTCGTCGAACTGCTCCGCTAGTCGAAGGTATTATAGAGTAATTGGCACGGATTTGCTTTCACCGCTGACGGCGTAAGTCGGCCGATGGGATAGCCTGTGTATGGGGTGGTTCGATGGGTCAGTTTTCGACTCGGCATGAGGACCTCGAAAGCCCTCACGGCGCTCGACCGCTCCGGGACTCGCTGCGCTCCTCACTCCGTTGCGGTGCTTGCTTCGCCCGGGAGGGAGCGAGCGCCGCTCGCCCTTTCAGTCCGCCAGGGACAGTCCGCTGGAAAGCCGGGTCCTGGCGGACTGAAAGGGCGAGGCCAGCTCCGGAAAGCACGGCGACGCAAGCACCGCAGGTCGATGGCCGAGGAGCGCAGCGAGCCGCGCGACTGGAGCCGGCCGAGGGCTTTCGAGGTGTTGCGACTCGTTGCAGCACGATTCAGTACGAATCAGCCGTACCATACATACCCTGTATCTATCGCTCTGTTCACCCCGTACCACGAGGTGTGCGATATATTCTATGACACTCTTTCCCCTTAGTCGAGTTCGATGGAGACGGCGGTCGTCGAGGGCGGGTCCCGCTCCAGAAGCGACTCGACGGCGTCCAGTTCCTCACGAGCGGCCGCGTCGTCGCCCTCCTCGATGGCTTGGCGGACGCGCCCGATGCGGTCCTGCGCCGAGCGGACCGCCTCGTCGCGCTCGCGGGCCCACTCGCTCGTGAGTTCGTGGCCGAGCCAGTCGCCAAGCAGCTCGATGAAGGTGCGCTCCCACTCGGAGAACTCCTTGCGGTCGCCGCTGTCGCAGAAACAGAGGGTCCCGTACCGGCGGTCGCCGACGTAGATGGCGCTCCCGACGTAGGAGCCGAACTCCTCAGGACCGGGGTCCTCGACGGTGCCGACGATGACGCTCCCGCTGTCGACCGTCAGGTCCTCGAGGTCTCCGGAGAGCGGCACCTCCCCGTCGGCGCCGAGCGGCGCGGCGCCGTCGACGCTCTCGACGAGAAGCTCCGCGTCGGAGCCCTCGCCCTGCACGAGGGCCGCGTACTCGGTCTCCAGGGTTTCCCGGCCGAGTTCCAGCAGTTCCTCGATGGGCGTCGAAACGCTGTCGATGACGGTGCGAGCGAGGTCGCGGAGCGCGGCCTCGCGCCGCTGGACCGCCCGTTCGGCGCGGTATCTGGCCGCCGAGTTCTCGATACGGTTGGCAAGCACCTCCCACTGTTCGCTGCCGCGGCGCTTTCGGAAGTAATCGGTGACGCCCGCCGAGACGGCCTCGCTGGCTATCTCCTCGCTTCCCTGGGATGTAAAGAGGATAAAGGGGATGCCGGGCTCCATCTCCCGGACGTACCGGAGGAGTTCGAGGCCGTTCATTTCGGGCATCTGATAGTCACTGAGCACGCAGTCGACGTCGCCCGCCTCGACGGCGTCTAGCGCGTCGTGGGGGTCCGTCTCGACGCGGATGGAGAACGCCTCCCGCAGTTCCGATAGCTGGTTGGCCATCAGATCTGCGAGGGAGGGGTCGTCGTCCACGATGAGAAGGCGGGTCCCACTGGGCATGTCGGCACTCCGAGTTAGACGCGATTAACACTTGCGCCGAGCACGACCCTCGATCCGTCGGAGAGCCCCGCGAAATTTACATTCCCATGTCGGCGGCGTCCTCGGGGATTGGGAGGTCCGACGGCGAGACGCCCAGCAGTTCGGCGGCGTGGTCGAGCGCTATGTCGAACCCGTAGTACCGCTCCAGCTCGTCGCCGTCGGCGGCCGTCCGGACCTTCAGCATGGCGTACCCCTCGCGGTTCTGTGCGACGGCGGCCGTCCGGCCGTCGGCCTCGAACTCCAGCAGACGCTCCTCGTCCGTTTCCCGATAGCGGGCCACGATACCGTCGGACTCGGCCTCGGCGTCGGCGTCCATACCCGTTTGTACGGCCCGGGGCTATTCAACCGCCGGGGTCGCGGAACCGCAGGCATCGTGCGATAGTGACTGCCGTGAGTCGTTCCGGTATCGATCACGCGAGGTCATGTGGTCGAACCGGTAGTTGACTTCCTCCTCCGCGTGAACGCGGAGGAATCCCGAGCGTTGGGATATTAGGGTTTCGCGGCACCCGTACGGGAGTCTCGCGGTTGGAATCCGTGAGTCCGGTCGAAGTGGATGACGCGTGGCTGAGCCAAACAGCCGTTACCATTATCCCCCAATGGAGGAGTCATGGTTAGCGTTTCTTGTCTGATGTTATCCGCACCGTTCACGTCACCGTGAACGACTACTCCACAGCGGTCGCACTTCCACAACCCGCGCTCAACACGACTGTCATCATCTTTGTGCCCGCAGACACTACACGACGACGACGATGTACCGCGTTCGTCCGGCATTTCAACCTCAATACCCTGTTCACGCGCTTTGTAATCGATGAGGTTCATCAGCCGCTTGTACGCCCAATTGTCCAATCGCTTGTTGCCGTGACGACCCCAATTATCTTCGTCTACACCACTCGGGTCGCCCACAACGAGCGTGCCAACATCGTGTTCAACGCACCGCTCAACGATGTCTTTCGA
>PXSE01000105.1 GCA_003022905.1 Halobacteriales archaeon QS_9_68_42 | reverse complement strand
CGTCGCCGACGCCGACGCCGCGGAGTACACCGGCGACCCCGACGCGATGGCGAACGCGCTGTCGGTGATACAGGAGGTGGGCGCCCACGAGGAGGCCCCAGAGGTCGACAGCGCCACGGCGTCGATGTGCATCTTCGGCGGCGAGCGTGGCCTGCTCGCGGTGCTGTTCTCGACGCACTCGCCGACCGAGAAGCGCATCCGTCGCTTCCGCGAGATGTCGGCGTAGGGACCGCCGGCGAGCGACCCGCACGTTTTCCCGACCTCGGCCAGTCGAGGGGTCCGTTCGTGCTCCGACAGAGTTCGAACCGCAATTGTACTACTATGCATAATCCGGGGGAGTTGGACGCAATATAGAGCAAAATTTATATACCACTAACACTAACCCCGGGTTAAGATGGTCGATAATCCACAGTCGGTTCGCGGCGGTATCGGCGGGACGGCGACCGAGGTGGTCGACGGCGGGCACCACGAGTTTGACGTACCCGCAGGCGCGTCCCGTGCAATTATGAACAACGGAACCGTCACTGTCGAACCGGAGGACACCGAATGAAGCTGACCGTCAAGCCTCTCAAGCAGAAGGACGCCGGCCGCGGGCTGGCCGCCATCGACCGGGCCGCGATGGAGGAGCTCGGCCTGGAGAACGGCGACTACATCGTCCTCGACAGCGGCGACTCGAGGGCGGTCGCGCGGGTGTGGCCCGGCTATCCCGACGACGAGGGCAACGGCGTCATCCGCATCGACGGGCGCCTCCGCCAGGAGGCCGACGTCGGCATCGACGACAGCGTGGCCGTCGAGGCCGCCGACGTCAGCCCCGCAAAGCAGGTGACGGTCGCGCTCCCGCAGAACCTCCGCATCCGCGGGAACATCGGCCCCCACATCCGGGACAAGCTCAGCGGCCAGGCGGTCACGAAGGGCCAGAACGTGCCATTCTCGCTCGGGCTGGGGCCGCTGTCGTCGCGCAGCGGCCAGCGCATCCCGCTGAAGGTCGCCGACACCGACCCGGGCGGGACGGTCGTGGTCACCGACTCGACGGAGGTCCAAATCAGCGAACAGCCTGCCGAGCAGATCGCCGAGCGCGGCGGCGACGCCGCGGGGGCCGCCGCCGGCGGCACCCCCTCGGTCACCTACGAGGACATCGGCGGCCTCGACGACGAGCTCGAGCAGGTCCGCGAGATGATCGAGCTGCCGATGCGGCACCCCGAGCTGTTCCAGCAGCTCGGCATCGAGCCGCCCAAGGGCGTACTCCTGCACGGCCCGCCGGGCACCGGCAAGACCCTGATGGCCAAGGCCGTCGCCAGTGAGATCGACGCCTACTTCACGAACATCTCCGGGCCGGAGATCATGTCGAAGTACTACGGCGAGAGCGAAGAGCAGCTACGGGAGGTGTTCGAGGAGGCCGAGGAGAACGCCCCGGCGATCATCTTCGTCGACGAGCTGGACTCCATCGCGCCCAAGCGCGGCGAGACCAGCGGCGACGTCGAGCGCCGGGTGGTCGCCCAGTTGCTGTCGCTGATGGACGGCCTCGACGAACGCGGCGATGTCATCGTCATCGGCGCGACTAACCGGGTCGACGCGATCGACCCCGCGCTCCGGCGCGGCGGCCGCTTCGACCGCGAAATCGAGATCGGCGTCCCCGACAAGGAGGGCCGCAAGGAGATCCTCCAGGTCCACACCCGCGGGATGCCGCTGGTGGAGGGCATCGACCTCGAGCAGTACGCCGAGAATACTCACGGCTTCGTCGGTGCCGACCTCGAGAGCCTCGCCAAGGAGGCCGCGATGAACGCACTGCGGCGCATCCGGCCGGAGCTGGACCTCGAAGCCGACGAACTCGACGCTGAGATGCTGGAGTCGATGCAGGTTGTCGAGACCGACTTCAAGGAGGCGCTGAAGGGCATCGAGCCCTCGGCGCTCCGGGAGGTGTTCGTCGAAGTGCCCGACGTCTCCTGGAACGACGTCGGCGGCCTCAAGGACACCCAAGAGCGGCTCCGGGAGACCATCCAGTGGCCGCTCGAGTACCCTGACGTGTTCGAGACGATGGACGTCGAGGCCGCCAAGGGCGTGCTGCTGTACGGCCCGCCAGGCACCGGCAAAACCCTGATGGCCAAGGCCGTCGCCAACGAGGCGCAGTCGAACTTCATCTCGGTCAAGGGCCCCGAATTGCTGAACAAGTACGTCGGCGAATCGGAGAAGGGCGTCCGCGAGGTGTTCGAGAAGGCCCGCTCGAACGCCCCGACGGTCGTGTTCTTCGACGAGATCGACTCCATCGCCGGCGAGCGCGGCCAGCGGATGGGCGACAGCGGCGTCAGCGAGCGGGTCGTCTCACAGCTCCTGACCGAGCTCGACGGTCTCGAGGAACTGGAGGACGTCGTGGTCATCGCCACGACCAACCGGCCAGACCTCATCGACTCGGCGCTCCTCCGTCCGGGGCGGCTGGACCGCCACGTCCACGTGCCGGTGCCCGACGAGGACGCCCGCCGGCGCATCCTCGAGGTCCACACCCGTGACAAGCCGCTGGCCGACGACGTCGACCTCGACGACCTGGCGACCCGGACCGACAGCTACGTCGGTGCCGACCTGGAGGCGCTCTGCCGGGAGGCCTCCATGGCCGCGACCCGGGAGTTCATCAACAGCGTCGACCCCGGGGAGGCGGCAACGAGCGTCGGAAACGTCCGCGTGACCGCCGACCACTTCGAGGAGGCCCTCGAGGAGGTCGGCGCCAGCGTCGACGAGGACACCCGCGAGCGCTACGAGGAGATGGAAAAGGAGTTCACGCCCAGCGGCGGGCGCGACGAACCGGAAGTCAGCCGGACCTTCCAGTAGGAACCGGCCGGCTCCGCGCAGATTCCCCGTTTTATGTCGTAAAATGCCTCTTTCTACCTCCTGCCTCCATTGAGAGGCACCAGGATTTTAGGCGAACCTGTCAAACTAGTTTCCGATGATCGACGAGAGCCACCCGACCGCGGTCGAGACGGACCGGAAGGCCGTCCTGTTCTGTCCGGCCTGTGGGCACGAGGGCCCCTACGACGGGGCGTGGTCGATCAACCGCGTCGCGGGCAACCGGGCCGACGTCGAGTGCCTCAACTGCGGCGAGACCGTCGTCAGCCAGCCGCGGTTCGACGCCGGAGAGGAGACCGGTCCCTCCGGACTGATCCGGCCGCTACTCCAGTTTGTGAACGCCCTCGTCCGTCACGACGCTGTCTAGGAGGTAAGTCGGCGTGGCGTCGTAGGCGGGGTTGGCGACGTCGAACCCCTCTGCGGGCTCCCGCATCACCTCGCTGGCCGACCGGAACTCGTTCTCGAAGGCGAACCCCTCGTCGATGAGCTTCGCGCTGGAGCCGAACACGGACACTGGGACGGCCAGTTCGGCGGCCGTCGCGGCGATGGGGAACGTCCCCACCCGGTTGTAGAGGGTATCGTCGACGATGCAGTCCATGCCGACGACCACCCGATCGCACTCGTCGAGGTAATGACCGGCGGCGTTGTCGACGATGAGCGTCGTCTCGACGCGGTCGATGCCCGACAGCGTCCGGGCCGCCGTCCGGCCGATGAACCGCGGGCGGGCCTCCGTCACGTACACGTCTAGGTGGTGGCCCTCCCGGGCGGCCAGTTCGATGGCCTCCATCACCGTCGTCGAGAAGAGTCGTAGCCCCCCGCCCGGACGCGCTGGACCACCTCGCGCTGGGTCGTGAACAGCGACGCGTGGGAGGTGTTGGCCCGCCGGAGCGCGTTGCTGTTCCGCTCCAGCGACTGGAGGTACTCCTCGGTCGTGGCGAACTCGCGGTCGAGCAACTCCCGTAGCGACCGGGCGGCCTTGATGGCGACCGTGGACGAGGAGTGGGTCCGCATCTCCTCGATTTCCTCAACGGTCTCGTCTATCATGCCACGGAGTTCGGTCAGCGTCTTCATATGCCTTCGGGGCCGTCCGACGCCCCTATAGCGGTTCGGCACGAACGACTGACATGGTTATCGTCTCCTATCACTGCCCGCGATGCGGCGCCGTCGCCGAACTCGAGCGCGGCGCCTACCTCGAGGACAAGTGCGTCACCCCCGACCCGCTCGAAGGGTGGTCCTACGTCAACGCCCACGACGCCGTCGGAACCGACGAGGGCGACCCCTACGAGGGCGCCGACGGCGTCGAGATCATCTGTGGCGCCGCCGAGACGGACGGCGAGGGCTGTGGCGAGCCGTACTACCTGGGTTTCGTCCGGTTCGAGGACGGCCGGGAAGTCGACCCCGAGGTGCCCGCCGATAACGTTAGCTTCGATTTCCAGTGAAAGGCCCCGAGGGCGCGGTTCAATCCTCGAGTTCGTCCAGTAGCGTCTCGGCGGCGGCCGCCGAGGACCCCGGCCCGCGGGCGGTGACGAGGTCGCCATCGACGGTGACGCTCACATCGGCGTCGAGTTCGGCGTCCCAGTCGGCGCCGGCGGCTCTCACCTCGTCTTCGACCCAGTACGGGAGTTTCCGGCCGTCTGGCATCTGGTCGTCCTCGTCGACGATGCCCTCCTCCCACTCGTTGGGGAAGCCGGTGACCGACCGACCGTCCACGAGGAACGACCCGTCGGCCTCCCGGGTGAACCCGAGGATGCCGACGGCGTGACACACCACCAGCGCGACGCCGTCCTCGCCGGCGACCGCGTCGAGCAGCAACTGCCGGGCGTGGCGGTCCTGGTTGACGTCCCACTCGGTGCCGTGACCGCCGGGGAACACGACGGCGTCGTGCTTGCCCGGCGAGGCGCGCGCGAGCGGTATCGGGTCGTTCAGTTCCGGATGGGTGTCGTCGACCTCGCGCACCTCCCGGGCCAGGTCCTCGCCGACCTCGTCGGGGTCGACCGAGCGCTCATCGACGACCGGCGGCGAGCCGGTTGGCGTCGCCACTGTCACGTTGATTTGGGCGGCCTCGAGCGTCGTCAGCGGTTCAGTGCACTCCTCTCCCCAGTAGCCTTCCTCGCTCACGACGAACAGCGCAGTTGTCATACGCTTCGATGTTGGTCCGCCGGCCACATAGCTCACCGGGTGGCCGGCAGTCGCTACCGCGTGGCCGGGGCTTACTCCGTTGGCTCCTAGCCGTACCCACAACGTTTTTTATCTGCGTTGATGTATCACGCCATGCGCACGCGCTGGAAACTCTAAACCTACAGAGAGTTTCCCGGAGACACCATGGAGATACAAATCGACAATGAGACCGACGAGGAGATCGCGCAGGCCATCGCCACGGCCGTGTCCGAGCACCTGGGGCGAGGCGTCGAGCTGGTTGGCGAGGGCGGCACGCTGGCGGAGGCCGGCGAGAACTGGAGCGAGGAGGGCGCCGTCGTCACCGAGCGGGAGGAGGCCGTCCGCGAGCAGGTCGAGGACGTCCTCGCCGGCGGTCCCGAGCGCGGCTTCGACAAGATAGCGGACCTCGGGAAGGTGTTCGTCCGGGACCGCCTCGACATGATTTTCGACCGCATCGAGTACGAGGACGGCACCTTCGCCAGCCACAGCGACGACGACGACCTGCCGGCCGACGGCCTCATCACCGGCGTCGGCACCATCGACGGCCGCAAGGTCGCCTTCACCGCCAACGACTACACGGTCAAGGCCGGGTCGCTCGGTCAGATGGGCGTCGAGAAGGTCATCCGCATCCAGGAGCGCGCCCTCGAGCTGGGCATCCCGATGCTCCGGCTGGTCGACTCGACGGGCGCCCGCCTCAACGCCGAGGAGCGCGAACCCGGCGACACCCACATGGACCGCTACCGCGGCGGCAAGATGTTCTACAACCAGTGCCGGATGTCCGGCGAGATTCCCCAGATCGGCGTGCTGTACGGCCCCGACGTCGCCGGGTCGGCCTACACGCCCGTTTTCTGTGACTACCTCATCATGGTCGAGGACATTGCGGGCATGGCCATCGCCTCGCCCCGCATCGTCGGGGCGATGACCGGCGAGGACGTCGACATGCAGGAACTCGGCGGCCCGCAGGTCCACGCACAGCACTCCGGCAGTGCCGACCTGGTCGTGCCCGATGAGGAGACGGCCGCCGAGAAGGCGAAGGAAATCCTCCGCCTGCTCCCGCAGAACTACTCGGAGGACCCCCCCGAGGAGGCGCCGAAGCCGCCGAAGAAGAACCCCTACAGCCTCGACGACGTCATCCCCGACGAACCGAACGAGGCCTACGACGTCCACGAGGTCGTCGACCGTGTGGTCGACCGCGACTCGTTCGTCGAGGTCAAGCCCGACTTCGGCCCCGAACTCGTCACCGGCCTCGGCCGCATCGACGGCCAGGTGGTCGGCGTCGTCGCCAACAACCCCGAGCACGTCTCCGGGGCCATCTTCCCCGGCTCCGCCAACAAGGGGTCGGGCTTCGTGTGGACCTGCGACGCCTACAACATCCCCTTGGTGTACCTCTGTGACACGCCGGGCTACATGATCGGCTCGCAAGTCGAAAGGGAGGGCGTCCTCCGGAAGGGCCGGAAGTTCATCTACGCCACCTCCAACGCACAGGTGCCGAAGTTCTGTGTCATCACGCGGAAGGCCTACGGCGCCGGCATCTACGCGATGGCCGGTCCCTCCTTCGGCCCGGACGCGACGCTCGCGCTCCCGTCGGCCGAGATTTCCGTCATGGGCCCCGACGCCGCCGTTCACGCCCTGTTCGGCGGCCAGATAGCGGACATGGACGGCGACGCCAAGGACGCTTTCATCGAGTCCGCGAAAGGGGAGTTCGACAAGTACATTGACATCGAGAAGCAGGCCAGCAAGATGCAGGTGGACGAGCTCATCCCCGCCGGCGACCTGCGGGAGCAACTGGAGGTCCGCCTCGACACCTACCGGACCAAGCAACGTGACGACCGGCCCCGCCACCACGGCACCGTCTTCTTCTGACCGAGCGCGGCCCTGGCTCCGCACGGCCTCTTCGGCGGCTTCAGCCTGGGCTTTCTGCTCAGTCCGGACCCGACCGGCGTCACGCCGATGCTCGTCGGCACGGCACTCGCCGTCGGGTTCGCGGCCGCTCTCTACGTGAAGCTCGGCGAGGAGACGGCGGCGTAGGACGTCAGCCCACGAGCGACTGCAACACACGGGACTCGGCCTTCCGGAGGTGTTCGTCGACCGTTGAGGGGGCACACTCCAGCCGGTCGGCTATCTCCTCGTGGGTCGCCCGCCGCGGAATCTCGTAGTAGCCCGACTCGACGGCCGTCCGGAACACCTCGAGTTGGCGGTCGGTGAGCGCCGACAGCGTGTCCCGGCGGTCCGGCGTGTACGTGCCCACCTGGTCGACGGAGACCGTCAGCGACTCCGGGAGTTCGTCGATGGCCGCCCGGAGCATCTCGTGGTCGCCGATGACCGTCATCTGGACGGAGTTGCTGTAGATGAATTCGATGGGCGTCTCGATGATGAGCGCGTACCTCTCGGCGAGGTCCATCAGTGCCCGGGCGGACCCCTCTGGGGAGACGTGGAGGTACAGATGGAACTCATCGTCCTCGAGGTCCATCAGGTCGTGTGCCAGCAGGCGGTACAGCAGGATGGCCGACCCGTCCCCGAGGGCGTCGAAGTGCATTATCGCCTGCCGCGTGACCGCCGCGTTGGCGGCTATCGCCCGGTCTACGGGGTGTATCGCACCGTCTTCCGGGGTCAGCGTCAGGTCGAAATATCGCATTTTCGGGGAAGGGAACCGGCGTCTATCACGATAATCAACCCAACATACGCGCTTAGGCCTTTCGGATAACTCAGCTCGTCAGCTTCGACGCGGCCCCGGAGCCTCTCACACCCGGACCGCGACGGTCCTGGTACGCGGCCCGTCGCACTCAACGAGCAACATCGACTGCCAGGTGCCGAGGTCGAGCGACCCGTCCGCGACCGGCACCATCTCGGAGGCGCCGACGACGAGCGCCCGCAGGTGGGCGTCGGCGTTGCCGTCCAGTCGGTCGTGGTTCCACCCCTCGTCGGCGACGACGTCGCCGAGAAACGCCTCGACGTCCCCCAGCAGTCGGTCTTCGGCCTCGTTGACCGCGACGCCGGCCGTGGTGTGGCGGACGAACACCGTTGCCGTTCCCGACGCGTTCTCGGGGAGCGCCGCCGCGACCCGGTCGGTGATGTCGAGGACCTGTGTTCGCCGGTCGGTGTCGACGGTGAACGTGCTCATGCTCGCTCGAAGATGCGCTCGAAGACGATGCGGTCCTGTTTGGTGTAAACGTAGTACGCCGCCGCGATTATCTGGAGGGCGAACAACCCGACGACGACGGCGCCGAGCGTCAGCGCCGAGACGTCCGGGACGAACCGCAGCACGGCCGTCGTCGTCAGTAGCCCGAGAAGCGCCAGCCCGAGGTAGAACTCCCCGAACGAGAGGCCGTACTCCGGAACCACCTCCATGTACACCTCTACGTCCTCGACCCGGTCGCCGAGCGAGACGTCCCGCTCCTCGGTGTCGTACTCGACGACGTCCAGCTCGTCCAGTTTCGGCAGGTGCGTCTGGTGCAGCGAGACGTACACCGACTGGCGCTTCTTCTTCGGCGGGGGGTCTTCTCCCGTCTCGTGGGCCGCGATGCGCTCGGAGAGCTCCCGGACGGACTCCTCGCCGCCGCCCTCCCGGAGCGCCTCCAGCGCCAGGCGCCGCCGATTGTTCCGGAGCATCTCGTGGATTTCGCCCTCGTCGAGTTCCTCCCCCGACTCGCTGGCGGTCGACACGGGACTCTCTTTCGAACGGGGTGTCAAGAAAGTATCTCTCTCATGATGATTACCGTGCCCGTTCACCGGCAAGACCGCCTGAACGCGTGCGATCGGTGCCGGAACGACTCAAGACAGTCAGCATCACAGCCAATCGTCGGGTTTCGTGTCGTAGTCGACCGCCGTGGCTCGGATGTCGGCTATCTCCTCGTCCGTGAGGTCCTCCTCCTCGAACGACTCGCCGTCGAACCGGACGAGCTTGCCCTGCTCGGTCGGCTCCGGCTCCTTGTCCCGGCGGCGGGCCACCTCGATGTCGTGCTCGTCGAGCTCCTTCACCACCGTCTTCAGCGCCACCGGCCGACCCCACAGCTCGAACACCCGCTCGAGGGTCTGCTTGGCCTCCCGGAGGTCCAACTGAACGCCGTTGTAGTGGTGAGCGAGCAGCAGCTCGTTGCGGTTCCGGAAGTTGCCGTCGTGGACGGCGATGGTCGGCTTCCCGAAGTTGGTGAACTGTAGCATCAGCTTCTTTTTCACGTCGGCGGCCTCCGAGGAGGTCACCCGGAAGTCCCGCGTCGTGTGGGTGTACTCGTAGGTGAAGTAGTCGTTCTCGTCGACGAACTCGGGGGTGAGGAACTCGTCGAGAAAGGTCACGTCGTTGTGGCTCTCGCGGACCTCGCGCATGCGGTCCCAGCCGGCCGTCCGGTCGACGTCGGCGATGGCCGCCTCGACGGAGCCGTACCGCTCGGTGTCGAACAGGTACCGCGCGGTCTGCTCCAGTTCCGACTGGCCGACCCGCTTGAGGAACCCGCGGTTCTGGGCCTTCGCAAGCGAGTAGTGCCGCTCGGCCAGCCCCTCGTAGGTCAACAGTTTCCAGGGGTACGTCTCGGCGTCGATGTCGCCGTCGCGGGCGGCCGCAAGGTTCCCGGCGTCGACCCGCGGGTCCTCGGGGTCCAACTCCTCGATGTAGGCGGTCGGGTCGGCGACGACCGGGTCCGGCTCCAGCAACTCCATCACCGCGTCGAGGTCGACCGTGTCCGGGAAGTTCCGCCAGGTGACGCCCTCCACGCGGAGCAGGTGCTCGACGACCTCACGGCGGTTGCGGCGGTTCTCGATGTACTGCCACAGCTCGAACCCAAGCTTGTAGGGGTTCAGCCCCGGCGAGCCGAGCACCTGCGCCATGTGGTCGGCATACGAGACGAACTCGTCGGCGGCCGCGAACCGTTCGTCAGCCATCATCATCGACTCCCAGTAGGCCGCCCACCCCTCGTTCATCACCTTCGTCATCTTCTGGG
>PXSE01000104.1 GCA_003022905.1 Halobacteriales archaeon QS_9_68_42 | reverse complement strand
TCGAAGTTCCGGATGGACATCAGGAAGTTGCCGTTCTCGAGGCGGTCGACGTCGTTCATGTGGGTCCAGTCCTGCTCGGGCCCGGTGTAGGCGTGGTCCTCGCGTTCGGTGCCCTCGACGTGGTCGGCCCAGAACTCGCTGCCCTCGTCGAGGTGTTCCGTTGCGGACCACTCCCAGGTGACGTTCCCCGACCGGTCGACGGTGAACGTCCGGTGGCGCGCCATGTCGATGATGACCGTCTCGCCGTTCTCGAGACGGTCGGCGTCGTGGACCTCGTGGTACGACATGAACCGGTCGTACCAGGTGTACTCCCAGGCCACCTCGTTGGTGTCGGGGTCGACTTCCTGGACCCGATTGCGGATGCAGTGGTCCCGGGAGGTGTTGGCCCACCGCTCCGGGCAGTCGGCGTCCGGCACCTTCTGGCCGAACGAGACCATCACGTTGCCGTTGTCGAGCATCTCGGCGTCGAAGACGGCGGCGTCGTCGGGCTGATACTCCCAGATCCGCTCGCCGCCGCTGTTGACGATGAACGCGTCGCCGTTGTGGTTGCCGAACCAGCCGTACGCCTGGACGCTGACCAGGGTCTCCCCCGGGGACGGTTCTCCCTTGGACGTCTCGACGGAGTCGTCGGCGGTGACCGCGAGCCCGCCGAGGGCGGCCACGGCGACGAGGAGGACCGCGCTCAGAGCGAGGACGCGCTGTCGTCGCATTGGCGGGGCCAGGCGTCGGACACTCAAAACCGTTGCTGGTTCGGTCGCCACCGCTCCGGCAGGGATTCACCGCCGACCGCCCGAGGAAAGCGGTTTTGCCGTTCCGCGACGAACGCCGCCCATGCGGAGCGTCGCTATCAACGTCGGGGCGAACACCAACGAACCGGGGTTCCGCGGCCCGATAGGCGCGGACGGCCGCTTCGAGTACGTGCCCATCCCCGAGTCCGAATCGACCCGCGACGGCGTCGACGTGCCGACGTACGTCGATCTCGACCTCTCCATCGACGTGACGCCGGTTGCGGAGACGCCGGTCCACCTCGACCCCACCTTCGAGGGCGTCCACGGCTGTGACCGCTACACCTACGGCGACCCCCACGGCGTGAAGGCCCGGCCGCTGCTGGAACTGGAGGCCGGCGACTACGTTTTCTTCTACGCGACGCTGTCGACGGCCGACGAGGACTCGGCCGACTGGATCGCCCCCGAATGGGGCGCCTACGTCATCGGCCACTTCCGGCTCTCGCGGGACCCCGTCTCCGCGTCGGCGTACCGCAACCTCTCGGCGCCCGGCCGGACCGCCTTCGAGACCAACGCTCACGTCAAGCGGGCGACGTTCGATGCCGAGGTGCTGCTGTGCGGCGACGCGCCCGGGTCGGCGCTGTACGAGACCGCGGTCCCGCTGTCGGGACGGGAGGCCGGCGTCGACGCCAACCGCCTCGTCACGGACCTGTCCAGCGACTCCGGGAAGGGACCGTGGTGGCGCCGACCGATGCGGTTCGACCGCGAGGGCACCGAGACGCTGCTGGAACTGCACGACAGCGGCGACAGAAAACGACCGTTCGGGTGACCGCTGTCGGTTTCAGAGCTCAACGTCGTCGTTGCCGTCATCGCCGGCCCCGAATTCCTCGAGCGCCCGCTGGAACACCAGCCCCAACGCGAGGTGCTGGCCCATCGTCCGTTGGAGCATCTCGGCGGTTGCTTCGGGGTCCTCGACGCTGTACTCCTTCGTCTGGACGAGTTCGTGCATCGACAGCAGACCCTCTTCCTCGAGGTCGTGGAGCACCGGGTACACCGTCCCCGGGCTCAGGTCGACGCCGAAGAACTCCTCGAGGTCGTCCATGACCCTCTTACCGTGCGTCTCGCTGGTTCGTAGCTCGACGAGCGCCGTCAGGAGTTCCGGCAGCGACTGCTTGACGAGGCCCTCGTTGACGGCGAGTCGGCCCCCGTCGAAGACGGCGTCGGCCGTCTCCTCGACGACTGCTTCGGTGCGCTCTGTCGGGTCGGTGCGGGAGTCGGCGTCCCCGGCCCCGTCCAGTTCCCCCACGAGGCTCTGGAGGGTCTCCCCGGACCCGGACTGGTTCTCTGACATCGTGTGTTACTCCGTCTCTACAGCATCCCCGTACCTGTATAAACCCGGACGAACGTCCACGTCTTCGGGCCCCGATATGAACAGTTCAAACGATGTAAACGGTTCCGCGGGCCGGTTGGCTGGTGGACGAACCTCATCAACCAAAGCGAGACGGCGGCTCTCGGCTGTCGGGTTCGCTGCTCACGTTCGTTCGCAGGACATGCTCGCGGATCACTCCGTTCCCCGCTCGCATTGTCGAGGCCTCGCTTCGCTCGGCCTCGCCGTTCACAATTCGAGACGCTCCCTGCGGTCGCGTCTCGCTATGCGCCGTCCGGGACTCCCGCGAGCAGAGCGAGCGGGAGGTCGGACGGGGCACGACCTCGGGAGTGCTCCGTCCGGGAATTGAACCGGAGCCAGACGGTCGCTCTCACTCCGTTCGAGCGCTGCGACTGGCAGGGCTCAATTCCCGTGGCGATTTCACTGCTCACTATCGTTCGCAGGAAATGCGCCGTCCGGGAATTGAACCCGGGCTAGTGGCTTGGGAAGCCACTGTCCTACCACTGGACCAACGGCGCGTTCGTCGTTTCGCTCCTCATGCCCCACGGCTCGCAAACCGTCCGGTCGCTCACCAATGGCACTCACCTCGTTCCCGCACCGAGCGGCGTCCGTGCCGTCCGACGCGTCCACGCCGCGCTACCGTCCGCCGCCACTTGAACGTAGCGCCTCGGCGCCGCCCGCGGAAGCGGACGGCCGTTCAGAAACGAGTGGGGCGACGGGGGTTATTAGTTCCGAGCGCCCGTACCGCCACTTGATGATGGAAGCTTCGCCGCTACTGGAGGAAACGAACGTCGACCTGCTGCTCTCGGAGTCGGAGCTAGCAGCCCGCCGCGACCACATCGTGGAGTTCATCGCCGACATCGTCGATGACGCGGGCGCCGAGGGCGCCGTGCTCGGGCTCTCGGGCGGCATCGACTCGACGACCACCGCCTACCTGGCCGTCGAGGCGCTCGGAGCCGACGGCCTCCACGGCCTGCTGATGCCGAGCGAGGTCAACGCAGACGCCGACGAGACGGACGCCGAGCGGGTCGCCGAGGCGCTCGGCATCGAGTACGACGTCATTGACATCAACCCGGTCGTCGACTCGTTCGTCGAGGCCGCGCCCGACGGCGACCAGGCGGTCGACTGCAACCCCATCGGCAACCTCTACAAGTGCCAGGTTCGCCAGCTCGCGCGCCAGCTCGGCGTCCCCGAGGACCTGGTCACGCGTACGCCGACCGCCGGCATGTGGGAGGGCCAGACCGACGAGGCGGAGATGGGACTCGGCTACGACGAGGTCGACGCCATTCTGGCGCTACACGTTGACGGACCGTTCTCGAAGTCGGCGACCAGACGGACCCTCGACATCTCCGAGGAGGCAATCGAGCGGGTGGCGGAACTGTACGAGCAGAGCAAACACAAGCGCGCGATGCCGCCCGCGCCGGACCCGCTGTAGGCGGCGTCGTACAGACTCCCTCGGACCCTGCACTCGGAGTCGGGTGGCCGATGGGAAGCTGACATAACGGTCGGGTTCGTACTGATTACGGTGACTAGTACCGGTTCGACCGCACGCCTTCTTGCGGTCGATACCAAAATGACGTACAGTAGTTAGTATCAGGTTTCCCGGACGACGACCCGGATGTTGTCGTCCTGCTTGAGGACGTAGTCGGTGCCGACGGAGTTGCCGTTGACTTCGAGGACCACCTCGTACCCCTCGCCGTCGGTGTACGTGTCGCCGCGGTAGACCAGTGTGTTCGGGTCGGTCGACACGTCGAACCCTAGGGCGTTCATCGCGTACCCGAAGGTGACGCTCGTCGCGTGGGCGTGCCACCGCTGTCCGTTGCCGCCCTCGAAGTGAAACCGGTTGTCCCTGACCTGGTACTGCGACTGCGAGAAGTCGACATCGTTGCCGAGGACGGTCATCTCCATCGTGCCATGGTAGTGGTCGCTCTGATAAGGCCCGACCTCCTGGCTCCCGTTGCCTCCGGCGACGAAGACCACGTATCCAAGGATGCCGGCCGCGGCGACGAGAACCACCCCGATGGCGATGGGGCCGACCGGAACATCGAACCCGGACCCCCGGTCGTCGACCCGGCGCTTGTCGATGGGGCCGAGTTCGTCGTAATGTTCGGACTCGAGGTGGTCCAAGTGCGCCCCCTCGCTGTCGTGGGTGGCGCCACAGTAGTCACACTCTGGCATTCCTACACTCACCCTATCCGGCCGAGGGTCTCAACCTTTACGATGACAGATACTGACCCCTGTACGTCACCTCGATACCGACCGAACGCCCCCGTTCGGTCGCGCCGGAACACGGGTACGGCAGTCGCCACGACACCATCGACACCGGACCGACAGCCCCTCACTCCCCGAACTTCCGCAACTCGTCGGCGTGGGCGGCCACGAGCGCCTCGAAAGCGTCGAGTTCGGCGTCGGCCTGCGCTCCGGGCGGCCGTCGGGTCCGCAGCAGTCGTTTCAGGCGCTCCATCGCCGCGGCGTCGTTGTCGGTCAGATCCCGCGCGACCGCCTGCGGGCGGTCGACCACCCGCGAGACCAGCCCGACGCGGAGAGCCTCCTCGGCGTCGATGACCCGCCCGGACAGCGAGAGGTCCATCGCGTTGCCGAGACCGACGACCTCCGGCAGTCGGGCGGTCCCGCCCCAGGCGCCGAATAGGCCGAACGCGACACCCGGTTCGGCGAACGTCGCAATTGGGGTGGCGACCCGGAGGTCGCAGGCCAGCGCGAGCTCGACGCCCCCACCCCGTGCCGAGCCATCGATGCCCGCGATCACGACCGACGACGCCGAGGCGACGGCGTCCGCCGTCGCCTGACCCCGGCGGACAAACGACTCGATGTCTCCGTCGTCGGCGAGTTCGGCGACGACCGAGAGGTCCGCGCCCGCACAGAAGGCCTCGCCCGCGCCCCGCAAGTACACCACCGGCGCGTCGGCGCCCGCGACCGCGTCGGCAAGATCCGACAGGGCCGCCGGCGTCAGGGCGTTGCGCCGCTCCGGCCGGTTCAGCGTCACCACCCGGAGGTCGCCGTCGTCGTCGATCTCGACCATGTAGGCAGGACATCGCCGTTTCCAAAGGTCTTTGCCATTGCCTGTCCTACCACTGTGCAATGGAGGAAGCCGCCGCCGTCCGGCGGGCGGCGTCCGAAGCGACCGCGGACGTCGTACCGGAGGCACTTCGCGAAACCATCGACGACTACGTCGCCGACGACTCGGTCGTCCCCGGGGTGTTGACCCTCTTGAGCGCTCGGGTGGTGACCGGCGAGGACCCCGACGGACTCACGGAGCAGGCCGCCGGCGTCCAGTTGATCTACGACGGACTGCGGCTCACCCGACACATCGTGCAGTCGAACCCGTGGGCGGAGGCCGGCGTCGCGGCCGAGCGGAGCCGCGAGGAAGCCGACATGGCCATCCTCGCGGCCGACGTGCTCGTCTCCCGCGGGTTCTACCTCCTGGCCCGGACGGAGGCCGCCGAGGACGCCGTCGCCGTCGTCCGGGCGTTCGGCCGCGACCAGACCGAATGCGAGGACGCGACCGGCGACCGGGCGACCAGCCTCGACCGCCGCCTCGAGACCGATATCCTCGAGTTGGCCGTCACCACTGGCGTCACCGCCGCTGGCGGCCGCACCGACGACGCCGCCGGCCTCGCCGCCGAGTTCGCCCCCGACGGCCCGCGCTTCGACGCCGTCAACGCCTTCTTCGACGACGCCCGCCGGGACCGAATCGCCGCCCTGTCAGTCGATGGCGGTCGGGCGTTGAATCGAAACGATTAACGGCACATCCCAGCTACGGTCGGGTGCCTGCCTGGGTAGCTTAGCGGTAAAGCGCGTCCTTGGTAAGGACGAGAGCCCGGGTTCAAATCCCGGCCTAGGCTTGTCTCGCGAACTCACGAGCGAGGAGCGACAGCGACGAGCGAGTCCGTGAGCGAGACGAGCCGGACACGGGATTTGAGCCCTGGAAGTCGCAGCCCGGAACGGCCGACTGAAAGGAGGCCGCACGCCCGGACCGCCTTCCTCTGGTTCAAATCCCGGCCTAGGCTCTTCTCCCAAAGAATCGACGACCGACCGTCAGTAGCTCCGACGCCCGTGTGAGCACCGGAGGCTGGGACCGCCGGAATGGGTTTGTGTCGGCAGTCCTCTGTATCGGCCGTGACCGACGACAGCATCGACGCACGGGTCGAACAGCTCGAGGACAGGCTCGAGGCCGTCGAGGAGACGCTCGAGCGGTACCGCGAGCGGCACGCGCTGCTGCTGGCGGACGCGGACATCGACGCCCTCGAGGCGCCGTCGTGTCCGGAGTGCGGCGAGGGGTCGCTGACGAAGAACTCCGGGCTGTCGTGGGCGAAGGCCGTCTGCGGGGAGTGCGGCTTCTCGTGGGTGCTCAGCGGCTGACCCCGGCGCCGGCGACGGACCGCTGCAGTCCGGAGGTACGCCGACCGCCGTGATACGCGGGCACAGCAGTCCGTATCAGTCGCTCGAGTCCGCGTCGTCGGTCCGCATCTCGCTGACGAGCATGTAGATGAAGAGCGCGAACAATACCGCCTGTATCACCTTGTCGACGGCGCCGAGGAGCGGTTGCGGCATGCCGGCCAGCACCCATACCGTCGTCGTGACGCCGACGTAGACGGCGCCAACGAGGTACAGGACCGGCTCCCAGAGGTCGGTGAGGAAGATGACGAACCCAACGAGGAGGCCGAGGCCGAGAACGGCGAAGACGTTCTCGCCCGTCGTCGTCGCCAGCGCGAGGTGGATGCCCGCCGTCAGGAGCGCGGCAATCACGAGGGCGGCCCTGGCGGGCGTCCACTCGAACCTTCTCCTCGACCTTCCGGAGGTGCTCGCCGACGGTGCCCGCCGAGACGCCCACCTTGCGGGCGATCTCCTCGTGGGTCGCCCCGCGCGGCTCCTCGTAGTAGCCCGATTCGACCGCGGCCTCCAATATCTCCCGTTGGCGCTCGGTCAGCACCGAGAACAGCCGTTCGGAGTCGGGGTGGTAGTCGCCCAGCCCCTCCAGCGTCAGTGTCAGCGAGTCCGGAATCGCGTCGACGACCCGCTGGATGGTCCCGTTGTCGCCGACGATGGTGACCCGGACGCCGCCGTCCGGAAGGCAGTTGATGGGCGTCTGCAGGACTATCTCGTTGTCCCGGACGATCGACAGCAGGCGGGCGACCGTCTCGGTCGGCTGGAAGTGGATGTAGGCCAGTCCCTCACGGTCGCCGGAGACATCGTGGGAGACGACGTCGTCCTGGGCGGCAAGCAGCGCCGCCGCCCGCGAGAGGTCGCCGCGGATGCTGTACAGCGTCACGCAGGTGCCGTCCGACAACAGATTTATCTGGTGGATGCGGTCGCGCGTGGCCGTCGACTCGGCCGCCAGCGCCCGGTCGGCCGGCTGGAGGCCGCCGCCCTGCGGCGCGATGACGACGGTCGCGTAGCGCATACCTCGCCCTCGCCCGGAAGCGGTTTACGTGTTTTGCTGGCACACCGCTCAATACTGCCGGCTGTACTTGCGTGACGCGGTCCTGTCCGGAAGGATGGGGTTCCGGGCGACAGTCCGACCGGATATCGCCGAGAAACTGTGAAAGAACTACAGCCGGCGGTATAAGCCCGCCTCGAATCGCGGGCGACAGGACGATTGAGACGGGGCCGCAACCACCGGGCATGACGCAGATACGCGATTCGGACCGCGAGATGCGGATCGAACCCGACACTGTCGGCGGCGGCTACTTCAAGCACGCCGTCTACAACCACTGGGACCCCTACGAGGACATCCCCCAGGAACTGCTGGAGCAGGACCGCGAGCGGTTGATCGACCCGACCGACGCGCTGGGCGAGGCCGAGTTCGAGGACCTGATGCAGACGCTCGCGCTGTTCGGGGCCGGCGAGGAGTCGGTCACCGAGGACCTGGCGCCGCTTTCGGTCGCACTGGAGGATATCAACGACCAGATGTTCATCTCCAGCCAGATATACGAGGAGGCAAAGCACACCCAGTTCTTCGACCGCTACTGGCGGGAGGTGGTGTTCCCGGTCGCCGAAGCGCGCGACTTCGAGCGGGTAGCGCCAACCGACCAGCGGTTCTTCCCCGACGGCTACGTCGAACTGTTCGAGCGCACGGAGACGGCGATGGAGCGGCTCCTGACCGACGACACACCCGAGAACCGCGTCCGGGCGTACTGCCACTACCACCTCGTCGTCGAGTCCGTTCTCGCACAGACCGGCTACTACGGCATCACCTCCTCGGTGTCGCCCCGCGGGGACGACGACGTCGCCACCCGGGACCTGCCGCACCTCGAGGGCCTCGTCGAGGGCATCTCCCACATCCGGAGCGACGAGGGCCGCCACGTCGGGTTCGGGATGCAGCAGGTCCAGACCCACCTCGCGGAGGACGGCGTCGACGAGCAGGTGGTCCGGGACACCCTCCAGGAGTTGATGCCGTTCGTCGCCGAGACGGTGAGCGCCACCGACGAGGTGGTCGACCCGATGCCGCTGGTCGAGTACGCCCGCGAGAAGCTCACCCGCCGCATCGACATTATCACTGACGCCGACGCCGCCGTCCCCAGCGTCGAGGAACTCGTCGCGCTGGACGACGACCCCGCAGCGGCCGACTGAGCGGCCGTGGCGTCGCAGTCTTGCGGTTCGCTTCCGGGCCGCCCCCGTCTGTGGTGCTAGTGATTCTCACTCCCTTAAGGACTGAAAACAGTCTAACGAGTATTAACATTAAAAATCATAAAGGTTTTGTAGTCATCGCTGCTCCGGTCGAACGCACACGATGGGCGACCCACGGACGCGGTCCGGAACCGGCCGACGCGACGCCGGCGGGACCGGCTGTGCTCGCTCAGGGATCACCGACGTCCGGGCGGATCGGCGCCCGGCGTCGGCCAAACTACGAGATAACCATGGCACACGACAACGACGGCAAGGTCGCAGGACTTCACGTTCGCGCCGGGCCTGTACCACGCGCTGGACGCCCGGCTGGCGGAGATGGCGGGCCTGGACGCGGCGTACATGTCCGGCTACTCGACGGTCCTGGGCCAGTTCGGTTTCCCGGACCTCGAGATGGTGTCGATGACCGAGATGGTCGAGAACGCAAAGCGCATCGTCGAGGCGACCAACCTGCCGGTCGTCGCCGACTGTGACACCGGCTACGGCGGCATCCACAACGTCCGGCGGGCGGTCCGCGAGTACGAGAAGGCCGGCGTCGCCGCCGTCCACATCGAGGACCAGACGACGCCGAAGCGCTGCGGGCACATCGCCGGCAAGAAGATCGTCTCCCGCGAGGACGCCGAGGCGCGGTTCTCGGCGGCCGTCGACGCAAAACAGAGTGACGACACCATCGTCATCGCCCGCACGGACGCCTACGGCTCCGCCAACGGCGACTGGGACGAACACGTCGCACGCGGCCGACTGTACGCCGACTGCGGCGTCGACCTCGTGTGGCCCGAGATGCCGGACCCCTCCCGCAAAGACGCGGTCGCCTACGCCGAGGCACTCCACGAAACCCACCCCGAGGTCGACCTCGCATTCAACTACTCCTCCAGCTTCGCCTGGAGCGAGGAGGAGGACCCGCTCACGTTCCAGGAGCTGGGCGACCTCGGCTACCAGTACATCTTCATCACGCTGTACGCGCTGCACTCCGGCGCTCACGCCGTCTACGAAGACATGAAGAGCCTCGCCGAGAACGACGAGCGCGCGCAGTTCGACCTCGAGGGCCGCTACCTCGGCCACGAGACCGAGAGCCACCACGAGCTCTCCTTCGTCTCGCGGTTCCAGGACATCGAAGCGCAGTACGACCCCGAGGCGAAGGCCCGGATGGAGGCCTCCGAGGGCTTCACCGAGGACCAGAACGAGCCGCTCACGTCCGAGCAGGACGACTGACCGACGCGCCGCGGCGGCCCGGATCTCCTTCTGGTGCGACCAGTCGTAACTCCGCGTAGCAGGCTGTCTACCGCCAATAGAGCCGTTTCGACCAGCTTTAATACTCGCCGAGATAACCCTCCGGCGAGATGAGCGCAATCGACGAGCGAACCCACGACCGCACGTTCGTGCGGACGTTCTTCACGACGCCGACCGCAGAGCAGGGCGAGGCCGACTCCGCGAAGAAGCTCCGGAGTGCCATCGGCCTGCGCGGGATGCAGGCACCCGACGTCTGGGTGCCGGACAACGAGGACGCCACCGCGCCGAACATGCGCGACGAGGGCGCCGAGAACATCGCGGAGGTGGTCGCCGAGGGCGGCGCCGACTTCCCTAGCGAAATCCACCCCCGCGTCGTCTGGCACCGCGACAGCCCCGCAACGCGGTACAGGGGCTTTCAGCACATGCTGGAAATCACCGACCCGTCGAACGGCGCCGTCGAGCACATCGACGGGTTCGTGGTTCCCGAGGTCGGCGACGTCGACGACTGGAAGAAGGCCGACGAGTTCTTCACCATCATCGAGAACGAACACGGCCTCGAGGAGGGGTCGCTGGCGATGAGCGTCATCGTCGAGTCCGGGTCGGCCGAACTGGCGATGGGGAAGCTCCGCGAGGAGATGGGCAAGCCGTCCAACAACCTCGAGCGGCTGTTCCTGCTTGTCGACGGCGAGGTCGACTACACCAAGGACCTGCGCGCCATCACGCCCACCGGCGGCCTGCCGGGGTGGAAGGAGCTGCGGCACAACACCTCCCGGGCGGCCTCCGCGGCCGGCTGTATCGCCATCGACGGCCCCTACGACGACATCCGCGACGTCGAGGGCTACCACGACCGCATCACCGCCAACAACGCCATGGGTATGCTCGGCATCTGGTCGCTCACGCCCGGGCAGGTCGTCGAGGCCAACAAGAGCCCCCTGCCGCCGGCCGAAGGCTACTGGACGGTCGACGCCGACGGCCGCACCGTCGAGCTCGAGAGCCGGGACGGCGTCGAGGTCTACACCGGCGAGCGCATCGATCTTGAGGCGGCCGACGGCGGCTACGAGCTCGAGGTCGGCGGCGACGAACTGTTCGTCGAGACCGAGGAGGAACTCGTCGACGAACTGCTGGACCTGCTCGACTACGTGCCGAGCCTCGACGATGTCGTCGACTCCATGGAGGAGTTCGAGGCCGCAAAGGCGGCCGGCAAGGGCGCCATCGCAATGACCCGGTCGGCGACCGTCGATATCGACGGCGTGCAGGTCGACGTCGCCTCCGACCGCATGTGGGACGAGGCGACCTACCAGGCGCTCCAGACGCCGATCGACCTGTTCCAAGACGTCTACGAGAGCCGCCCCGACCAGCACGACGATCTCGCGGAACTGTACAGCGCCGAGGTCGTCGAGCGGGCGATGCAGGTCGGAAACTGACGGTAGTGTGTAGTTACGAGGGAGTAGCCCCCTTCGGCGGTGATGGCGGCGTTTCCGAACGCCCCCTCCCGCTCGAGGTCCCGCCCGACGCCGGGTGACCGGCCGGCTCTCGCGTAACTAAAAGCCGCCGAACTAACGCACCCACTTTCTGTGCGGGGTGCCTGCGGTGCCCACGTTGCGGCTCCGCCGTGGCCCGAAAGACGCCGCGGGCGTCTTTCGGCATTGCTTGAAACGAGAGATGGCTCTCGTGTCAGCTCCTCATAAGTAAACTCGCGGGCTTATTGGTGGACTCCCGGGCTTGCGCTCCCACAGGAAAGCCCCACGCCCCTTCCGTTCGAAGACGGGACGTTCTCGGGCGGATTTCAGCACGGGAGTCGGAGCGGTGCGTTCAGCACCCCCGACGTTGGGGTGGCTGACGGACAGCCCGTCCATTCGAGGACGTCTGCCCCTGACTAACGAGGAGAGTCGTCTCGATCACTCCTCGATAGGGATGGTCTTCCCTTTCGTCGTGGTGCCTTCGAGGGACGGGAGGTACACATCGAGGACCCCGTTTTGGTATCGGGCTCTGATGTTGTCGTCGTCGATCTCCTTCGGCATCCGGAAGGACCGTCGATAGGTCCGCGTTCGATCACGGCGGTCGTCCTCGTGTTCGGCCGCAACCGTCAGACGCCCTTCGTGACGAACTCGCCGTCCTGTTCGTAGAGTTCGTAGTCGTCCGAACCGGTGCCGAACAGACGTGATTGACTGCCGGTGCCGGAAAGCCACGAGCTGGCTGGATCAGTTGGTAGCGCCATTGTACGTCACCTCGGTAGACAGTTGATTGTAATTCGTAATCAATTTTTCGCGACAGTCTGTGACTTACTAACGAATGAGGTTTCGAGAACGCTGATTGCGGAGATTCCAGGAGAAAGCCTCGCCCTTCAGGGCCGGGGAGGATGTCAAGGCCAGATGCGGTGCGAGAGGCTCGACAGCACCTGTTGGTCCTCGAAGGGGGTCGCTCCGTGCGGCGTCGGCCGGACGTCGTCTTTCTCGTCGAGGAACGCCGCCAGCCGGTCGGCGTCCTTGTGGTCGAAGCCGCCGATGGACCACGGCGGCCAGATGGTCAGGTGCTCGAAGCGGCCGGCGCGGCCGTTCCAGCGGGCGTACACGTCGGCGGCGCCGTCGTCGGCCACCAGCGCGACCGCCCCGTCGGTGGCCCGCATCGCCTCGACATAGTCGTCCAGCGTCGTCGTATCGCTGCCGGTGTAGGCCCCGAAAACGTTCCGGACCGCCTGGTGGTCGGAGTGGTCCAACAGCACCTCCCGGAGGCCGTCGTCGTCCGCGTCGGTCATTTGCCCTGGGTTGGGTTCACATGGGCATAAGCCTCCGGGTCGCCCCGGTATCGGTGGGGCTTTTTCCCGCCGTCCGCAACGCAACTCCATGCTCCGCTACGTGACGACGAACGAGGGGAAGGTCCGGGAGGCCGAGGAGTACCTCGACGGCGTGACTGCACTCGAGTACGACTACCCGGAGATACAGGCCGACTCCATCGAGGCCGTCGCCGCCGAGGGCGCCCGCGCCGCCTACCGACACGTCAACGCGCCGGTCATCGTTGACGATGCCGGCCTCTTCATCGAGGGGTTCGACGGCTTCCCGGGGCCGTACTCCGCGTACGTCGAGGACAGCCTCGGCGTCGAGCGCGTGGGCCGATTCGCCCGCCGGGAGGACGCCACCCGCGCGCGGTTTCGGTGTGTCATCGCCTACTGCGACGGCGACCGCTTCGAGGCCTCGCCGGAACCGGTCGACACCGACGAGCGGCGCGGCCAGGACCTGGCCGCGGCGGAGCGCGCCACCGCCGCGACCGACGAGTCGGTCGCCGAGGGCGGCCTGCCGGTGAAGCTGTTCGCCGGGTCCGTTCCGGGCCGCATCGTCGAACCGCGCGGCGACGGCGGGTTCGGCTACGACCCCATCTTCGAGCACGACGGGGCCACCTTCGCCGAGATGGACCCGGCCGAGAAGAACGCCATCTCTCACCGCGGGCGGGCGCTGGCGTCGTTTGGAGAGTGGTACGCCGAGCGGTAGCGAGGCGTATCTCGGGAGCGCTTTGCTCTGCCGGTGGTTTTGAGGCCGGACGGAGTGAGGGCTCGAAACGTCGAACGACGTAGCCCGCGCAGCCGGCAGGCGAGCAGGACCGTTGTTCGGAAGTACCCCGAGCAGTAGTGAGGCGTATCCCGGGAGAGCTTCGCTCTGCCGGTGGTTTCGAGGCCGAACGGAGTGACGAGTCCGCCCGTCGAGATCCCAGCGGGGGCTCTCACCTTCCGAAATGCACTGACAGTTGCCGGAGCCGGCAGACGGAGCCGCGTGTTCGGTGATAATTCTGACTACGTGCCGGGTTAGCTGGCTATGCCTACCACCGTCTCAATCAATCAAACCGTCATCAGAGTGATACCAGCGAGACCGAGCGTTCCACGGAGACCGTACTCATAAGTTATTAAAGCTCCATACGAAGTTATGACAGTTGACGGGACGGCGCTGGTGACGGGCGCCTCGGCCGGCATCGGCCGCGCGCTCGCCGCCGAGTTCGCCGCCAACGGACACGACGTAGTGCTCGTGGCGCGCCGCGAGACGGAACTGAACGCGCTGGCAAATGACCTCGAGGACGAGCACGGCATCAGGGCCTACGCGATCGACCAGGACCTCGCCTCGGTGGACGCGCCAAACGAACTCAAGGCGGCGACCGACGAGCGGGGCGTTCAGGTCGACGTCCTCGTGAACAACGTCGGCATCGGCACGCAGGGCGCCTTTGTGGAGAACGACCTCGGCCGGGAACTGGACCAGCTCCAGCTGAACGTGGTGACGCCGACCCAGTTGACTCACATCTACGGCCGCGAGATGGCCGACCGCGGCCGGGGCGGGGTTCTGAACGTCGCCTCGACGGCCGCATGGTTCCCCGGGCCGTTCATGGCTGTCTACTACGCCTCGAAGGCCTACATGAAGACCTTCTCGGAGGGGGTCGCCGAGGAGCTCCGCGAGGAGGGCGTCGACGTGACGGTGCTGTGTCCCGGGCCGGTCGACACCGAGTTCCAGGGCCGGGCCGACAACGAGGACACCCCGCTCGGGAGCGGCGAGATGCAGGACGTCGGAATGGTCGCCCGCGCCGGCTACGACGGCCTCCAGGGCGGCGACACTGTCGTCGTCACCGGCTGGAAGTACAGGTTCCTGACGAAGCTCTCGAACGTCCTGCCGAACCGGTTCACCCGGAAGTCCGCGAAGGACCTCAGTCGCGGTCCGGCCCCGGGTACGGCTCCTCGAACAGGAGTTCGTACACGGCGGCGGGGTCGAACACCGAGACGAAGGCGTCCGGCGACCGGACGCTGACATCCATGACGCCCCGGAGGTCCGTGCCGGCCTCGGGGCTCTGGAGGCGGCCGTCCAGCGACAGCAGGTGGGCCGCCTCGCCGCGGTAGGCCGCCGCCAGCGCCGGGTGGTCGCCGGACGGCTGGTCGACCACAACCGCACGCTTCTCGATGAGGCGCCGCCAGTCGGCGGCCAACTCGTCGTCGACGAGATCTGCAATGACGGCCTCGGCATCGCTCAGGAGCGGGTCCGTGACGACGGACTCGAGCCACGAGTGCCGACGCGCGATGTCCAGCGCCTCGCGGGCCGACCCGCCGACCAGCAGGTCCGCCGCGAGCACGTCCGCGTCGGCGACGATTCGTGCGTGTTCGGGGGCAGAGTCACTCATCTCGCCGCTCCTCCAGCGCCGCCAAGACGGCCTCGAGGCTCCCCCCGTGGTCGTCGGCCCGCTCGAACAGCTCCCGCCACGACATGCCCGGCGGTTGGCGTCGGCTCATCTAAAACCCCGCGTCCGGGCGAGCCACCAGACGGCGCCCGCAAGGAAGGCGGCGCCGACGTTCGTCGCCACCGCCAGCGCACCGACGCCGACGACGAACAGCGGCCGGTCCGTCGACGCGAGGGCCACCCGGGCCAGCGAGGCGGCGACGACGACGAGCAGGACGCCCAAGAGCGCCATCGGGAAGGCCTCGAACAGCCCCGAGGCGACCACGAGGACGACGTACAGCCCCCCGGCGACGGCGTTGGCGGTCGCCGTCCGGGCGCCGAAGGCGTGCTTGCCGGCGAGGCCGCCCGAGCCGTGACACATCGGCAGGGCGCCGAGCGGCACCGCGAGCAGGTTCATCACGCCCATGCTCTCGGCCAGGCGGTCCGGGGAGACGTCGACGTCGTAGAGGTCCGAAAGCAACAGCGAGGTGGCGACGGCGGCGTTCCCGACCGTCATTCCCAGTTGCGCGACCGTGCCCTCGAGGACACCCGCCGACAGCGATGGACCGCCCGCCGGGAAGAACTCGAGCGCCGGCACCGAGAGGGCCGGCGCGCCGGCGGCGGCGAGGGCCCACAGTCCCCCGGCCGCGAGCACGACAGCCGCGACGGCCCGCGGGGAGATGACGGCGACACCGGCCGCAAGAACGACACCGGCCGCCGCGACGGCCGGCGCGGCGACGACCAGGTCGGCGGCCGCGACGACCAGCAGGCAGGCGACGGCGAACTGGACGCCCCGGACGACCGGTTCGCCGACGACGGCCGCCACCCGCGAGAGCAGGCCCAGGCGGCCGGCCGCCAGGAGGACGACGCCAGCGAGCAGGCCGGCCGCGACGAGGGCGCCGTAGCCGATGGCGCCGGCGACGACGAGGCCGGTCAGCGCCTTCATCGGTTCGACGGACAGCGGCACGCCGTAGGCCGCCCCCCACACCACCTGAAAGACGGCGAACCCGGCGAACATCTGCGGGAGCGACGCCGGGGTCACCAGCCCGAGGGCGACGACCAGCGGCAGCACAGTAATCGAATCCCCTATCGCGCCGGTGAACTCGCCGACGCCCGATTCGAACCTGCGTCGCTCGGTCGATACCGTCGCCACATGTCCTCCTTCGCGTCCGGACACATGTGGCTTTCCGGAAACCGCTGGGCATTTCACGCCGTGGAGTCGAAACCGTTCGCGGTTACGTCTATTCCGGTGGCCGGTTGGAAGCGTGGCCGCGCCCGGGTCAAGCAGGGCGTCACCGCCGGGGGTCGGCCGGCACGCGAAGGGTGGTCACGCGCCCGTCTGACGCGGATTTATGTGCTCCCTCGTCATGCCACCCGATGGGCGCGCATCGACGGCCTCAAACGTTCCCCATCCTCCCCATCGCGCGCCCGACCTTTCGAATCCCTTCGTCAGCCCCGTAGCGTCCCGCGAACGTCGTCGAGCACCGCCGGTTCCGCGATGAGCGCCATGCGGTCGCCTTCTTCGATGGCCGTCCGCGGCATGGGGACGGTCATTGGCTCGCGACTCCGACCACGTTCAGGTCGCCGCCCAGCAGGGCGGTCTTGGCGCCCGCCGCGCCGAGGCGCTCGGGGTAGATGACCTCGTCGACGTCGGCGGCGTACTTCTCGTAAATGTCCTGTCGGTAGTCCTCGTCGATGCGTAGCACCGTCCGGCAGCCGTAGTCGTTGGCGACCATACAGGCCGTGAAGTTGACGTTCAGGTCGCCGGACAGCGCCGCGAAGGCGTTGGTGTCCTCCAGACCCGCCCGCTCGAGGACCCGCTCGTCCTCTCCGTCGCCCTCGATGACCTCCAGCCCGTCGTCGCGGGCCCGCTGGGCCTTTTCGGCGTCCTGCTCGACGATGACGACCTCGTGTCCCTCGCTGGTGAGGATGTTCGTGGTGCGCATCCCCACGCGACCGTAGCCGACGATGACGAACTTCATTGGCCGTAGTAGAACACGACAGGTCAAAAAGGTGTGTGCCCGTCGTTGCCCGCAACGACGGGTCCGCTCACGAGCCCCCGGACGGCTCCGGCCGCCCGCCGCCCGCAGTCGGGGAGTTGCTCCGGCCCACGACCCGCGTCTGCTCGTGGACCGGGAACACCTCCGTGACCGCGGCGGCACCCCACCGCTGGCGGAGTCGGGTCCGCAGTTCGGTCTCGTAGTCGCCCTTCGGAACCTCTTCGCTGGGGCCGGAGCGGACCTCCAGGTGCGTCTCGACGAGTCGGTCGACGGCGCCGCGGCCGAACCCCGACAGCGGCGCGACGTAGTCGACGCCGTGGCGGTCCTCGAGGCTCTGTGCGACCGCCCGTGAGACGGTCGGCACCCGGTCGTCCCGGCGGGTGCCGTCGGCAACGACGTCGTACCCGGCGGCGACGGCCTCCAGCGCCGCCTCGTGGACCTGCTGGATACCCCGGCGCGGGTAGCCGTCCTCGTGCATCTGCTCGGCCGCCGAGTCCGCCACGGACTCGTCCAGCTCGATGGCCTCGAACGCGAAGCCCAGCGCGTCGGCGGCCTCGGCGGCGTGTCGCCAGTCGTCGGTGACCCCGAAGTGGGCGGTCACGAGCGTCACGTCGTAGAAGCTATCGAGCAGTAGCGCCGCGAGCGCCGAGTCCTTCCCGCCGCTGAACAGCAGTCCACACTCCATCTACCGTCGCTTGATGTCGAAGCTCTTCGAGTCGGGTTTCATCTCCGCG
>PXSE01000103.1:20537-25995 GCA_003022905.1 Halobacteriales archaeon QS_9_68_42 | reverse complement strand
GGCCTGCAGTGCGGCGATGGGGACCACGAGCGCGCCGACCAGCAGGACGTTGCGAATCTGCCGGCGTCGGGTGCCCTCCATCTCCGCGAGGACGACGGCGAGGGTGGCGCTGCCGCCGAAGATGAGCAGGCCGACCTCGACCATGCCGAGGACCGTCGAGACGGCCCCCGCGATGACGAGCGCCGCGAAGATGCCGTCGATGAGCGGCAGGGCCATTACCGTGGCCAGGAGGCGGGTCCCCTCGCCCACCTGCTGCTCGAGGCGTAGAGCTATCGGATGGCGTGACGTGCTCATGCGTCAGGCTAACGTGCCCTCACCGTGGGGTCGGCGTTGGATGTCGCGATACCCTCTGCGGCGCGCGAGCGCGAGCCATCGGGTCGCGATGTTCTCCGCTTTTGTGGTCCCATTGGCGAATGTAAAGTTGATGCCGGCGAAGAAGCGGGGTCGTCCGGCGATACGCATCGCAATGGGACTGGCGGAGTCCATACGATATGCAAGCGTTGAGCGGGTCATAAGTGTTGTGTGAGGGGTGTCCCCAAGCAACCGACGACCGGCCGGACCGCCGCCCGATAGATTGTGAAACCAATCGGCGGGCGAATGACACCGACGAATTCCCATCCATGTCGGTCGGTGAACAGGTTCGTCCGTTACGGGCGGACTGTCGTAATGACGGGAGACCCCCGGCTCTCGCAACGCTTTTGCCCGGGGGCGCCCCACGGTTTACATGGAAAGCGACGAACCCTTCTCGGAGAAACTCCACGTACCCGAGGCCCTGACGTTCGACGACGTGCTGCTCCGACCGAAGGAGAGCCGCGTCGAACCAGACGAGGCCGACATGACGACCCGCGTCTCCCGGAACGTCACGCTCAACATTCCGGTGCTGTCGGCGGCGATGGACACCGTCACGGAGGCCGAGTTGGCCGTCGAAATGGCCCGCCAGGGCGGCCTCAGCGTTCTCCATCGCAACATGGACACGGCGGAGATGGCCGACCAGATAGAGACGGTCAAGCGCGCCGACGAACTCATCATCCGCGACGTCGTGACAGCCGACCCCGACCAGCGGGTCCGCGACGTCGACGCGATGATGGAGCGGAAGGGCGTCTCCGGCGCGCCCGTCGTCGACGATGACGACACCGTCCCCCGCCGCGAGTACGACGACGCGGCCCGGGCCGACGACGGGTCGCTAGTCGTCGGCGCCGCGGTCGGCCCCTTCGAGACCGAGCGGGCGCGGGCGGCCGACGAGGCCGGCGCCGACGTGTTATTCATCGACTGTGCCCACGCCCACAACCTCGACGTCATCGACTCGGCGCGCGACATCAAGGCCGAGGTCGAGGCTGACGTCGTCGTCGGCAACGTCGGCACCCGCGAGGCCGCCGAGGCCGTCGTCGACTTCGCGGATGGCATCAAGGTCGGCATCGGGCCGGGCTCCATCTGCACCACCCGGGTCGTCTCCGGGTCAGGGATGCCGCAGATCACCGCCGTCGCCGAGGTGGCCGATGTCGCCGTCGACCACGACGTGCCCGTCATCGCCGACGGCGGCATCCGCTACTCCGGGGACGCCATCAAGGCCATCGCCGCCGGCGCCGACGCCGTGATGCTCGGGTCGTACTTCGCCGGCACCGACGAGGCGCCCGGCCGCGTCATCACGATGAACGGCAAGCGGTACAAGCAGTACCGCGGCATGGGCTCCGTCGGCGCGATGAACGACGGCGGCGGCGAGCGCTACCTCAAGGAAGAGCCCAAGGATGACGAGTACGTTCCCGAGGGCGTCGAGGCCGCTACGCCGTACAAAGGGTCGCTCGCATCGGAGCTCCACCAGCTCGTCGGCGGCATGCAGTCCGGGATGGGATACGTCGGCGCCGAGACCATCCCCGAGTTCAAGCAACGGAGCGAATTCGTCCGCGTCTCCTCGGCCGGCCAGACCGAGAGCCACGCCCACGACGTCGTCATCACCGACGAAGCGCCGAACTACAGTCCGGAGACCTGAAGCGGGCCTATTAGAAGTCGACTTACCTGCGGATACTTTGTATAATATAAGCTAATGCAATGGCAGTAAAGCTCAGATACAGCAGTGTCAGGAAAACATCTATTGGGGCACAAACGAGACTATAACAACCGAAAAATCTGGTAGTATCCCTGGCCAATTGATGCGCTGGCCATCGGCTATAATGTACCCCGACGACGATGGAGTAGAGTATGTGGGCCCCGACTATGGCTATAACTGCTATACTCACATTTTGAACTCGGATTGGGATTCTTGTCCACAAATTTCTTGAACTCATCTATTAAATACGTATTTTCAAAATCTTGCATAACTGTTTGGGTCTAACCCGCACTGGATTGTACTATACTTCCTCATACTTTCCGCAGTAGGTTTGCCGGGGGGAAACAACTCCGAATCTTCCGCTCACCGTCTCGTTGCACGGGCCGAGGGGGATTTGAACTACGCCCACTCGCTCCCTCCGGTTGCTCGTGGTCTACTTCAAATTCCTCTCTGACATTCAGCAGTCGCTCACGTCCGTTCGCGGCAGCTGTACGGGCCGAGGGGGATTTGAACTAGAGGAAGACGGTCGCCTCGCTCCGCTCGGCACTGCGTCTTTCAGGGTTCAAATCCCGCTCTGCCGGTTCACTCGACGGTTCGCTCCGCTTACCGTCTCGTTGCACGGGCCGAGGGGGATTTGAACCCCCGACCGACGGCTTAAGAGGCCGTCGCTCTCCCTGACTGAGCTATCGGCCCGCATCATAACGTAGCTGGGACCACCTGATATAGGTTGCGTTCCCGACGTGGCGGCGGCCCGCGGTCGCGCGGTTAGGAGAGTACGAGCCAATTAAGTGGGTGCCGTCCCTCGCCCCGAGCAGTATGAAAAGCGCCGTCTCTGCGGCCTCGATGTCGTCGTACGCCATCCTCGGGTGCGGGAGCGTCGGTCACGCCGTTGCGGAGGAACTGGTCGCGGGCGAGAAGGACGTGCTCATCCTGGATCGCGACGAGGGCCGCGTCGAGGCGCTCCGGGACCAGGACCTGGACGCCCGGACCGCCGACATCCGGGAGACCGCTGTCGTCGACGCCGTCGCCGACCGCGACGTCGTGCTCGTCCTGTCGTCGGACGCCGAGGCCAACCAGACGGCCGTCGAGAACATCCGAGGCCGCGCCGGGGACGAGTTCATCATCGCCCGCGCGTCGGACCCCGTCACGGCCGACGAACTCAGGAACGGCGGCGCGGACATCGTCATCAACCCCTCGGCGGTCATCGCCGACTCGGCGCTGCGAGCCCTCGAGCAGGGTGAACTCGAGTACAAGGCCGCCCAGCTGGCGGAGATAATCGACGGCGGCGAGACGCTGGCCATCCTGGCGCACCGCTCGCCCGGCCCCGACTCCATCGCGTCGGCGGTCGCGCTGCAGGCCGTCGCCGAGGCGCGCGACGTCGAGGCCGACATCCTCTACGAGGGCGAAATCGGCCACCAGGAGAACCGGGCGTTCGTCAACCTGCTCGGCATCGAGCTGACCTCGCTGGACGACGCCGACCTCGAGAGCCACGACACGCTGGCGCTGGTCGACTGCGCGAAGGCCTCCGAACCGGTCGTCCAGACGGACGTTGACGTCTTCATCGACCATTTCGAACCGGAGGTCGAGTACAGCGCCGCGTTCAGCGACATCCGGCCGAACGTCTCTTCGACGTCGACCATCCTGACGAAGTACGTCCAGGAGTTCGACCTCAGTCTTCCCGAGGAGGTGGCAACGGCGCTTCTGTACGGCATACGCGCGGAGACGCTCGACTTCAAGCGCGACACGACGCCCGCGGACCTTACGGCGGCGGCGTACCTCTACCCCTTCGCCTGAATCACCGTCGATGAGCCCCGAGACGCTGGACGTGCTCGCGGAGGCCATCCGCAACCGGGACGTGAAGGGCTCGCACCTGGTCTCGAACGCCGGGTTCATCCGGGACCGAGACGCCCTCTCGCAGGCCGCCCAGCACCTTCTGAACCTCGAGGGTATCACCACCTCGGCGGTGTTCGCCATTGCCGACGACACCATCTACCTGGCGGCCCGCTCGAAGGACATCCGGCTAAACATCGGGAAGGTACTGCAGGACGCCTTCGACGACGTCGGCGAGGTGGTCGGCCACTCGACGGACGCCTCCACCGAGATTCCGCTCGGCATCTTCACCGGGCTGGAGATAACGGGCGACGACCGGGAGACGCTGCTGAGCCTCACCGAGGAGGCCGTCCGATCGAAGCTGTTCGAGGCGATGGGCGTCGAGAGCGGCGGCGAGAGCGCGAACGGCAATTAAAAACTACTCGTCGTCGGTCTCCTTTATCTGCTCGACGGCGTCGTTAACGAGCACGATGTCTCCGACAGCCCGGACCCAGCGGTACGGGACCAGAACACCCTTGGAGCCGTCGACCCGGGCGCCGAACAGTTCGGGGTTTATTTCGCCGAGCGCGAGACCGGTGACCCGTTCGGCGTCCATGTCGAGCTGCAGGTCCTCTACCTCGCCGACGAACACGCCGCTGTTCGAGTAGACCTCGCGGCCGACGAGCGATGTTATCTCCTGTGGGACGGACTCTGACTCCATAGCGGCCGGTGGTGTGGGCTCCCCTTAACTGTTTTCGGTATCTGATGATAGTTACTGTACGTCATTACCGGATCGACCGCACGCCGTCGTGCGGTCGTACCGGTACACAGTTACAGCAATCACTATAAGAGGTCGAGCCCCCGGCAGTCAGCCGGACGCGTGGCCGCCGGCGACAGAAACGCTCCGTACTCCGTTCTTTCTTCTGTGATACACCCGGGTTGTATGTGGGTTTTCGAGCATTGAGATAGTTCCGAGCAGATGAAGTAAAGTATACTCATGTCGGAAGGCGTTCTGCCGGGTGCCTCTGACAGTTCCGGCACTGCGCGGGGGTCGGCCCGACCGCCGCCCTGTGGGGATTCACCCACGCTTTTCGATGTGTCCGCACAACCCCCCGAAGGAGTTAACCCCGATACTCCGCTAACCGCCGCCATGAGCGACGCTGAAGACATCGACGACATCCGCGAACGGAAGCGCGAGGAGCTCCAGAGCAGGGCCGGCCCCCCAGACGACCCCGTCCACGTCGAGGGAGGCGACCACCTCGAGGAACTGCTCGAGGACAACCGCGTGGTGCTCGTGGACTTCTACGCCGACTGGTGCGGTCCCTGCAAGATGCTCGAACCGACCATCGAGGAGATTGCCGCCGAGACGGACGCCGCCGTGCTGAAGATCGACATTGACGTCCACCAGGACCTGGCCGAACAGTACCAGGTTCAGGGCGTCCCGACGCTGTACCTCTTCGTTGACGGCGAACCCGCAGACCGGATGGTCGGCGTCCAGAACGAGGCGACGCTCCGCGAGAAGATAGCGGCGCACGCCTGACCCCGACCGCCTACCTCTCATCGACGGGTTTAGCGGTCCGGAAAGCCGTTGACCCGCCCCGCCGG
>PXSE01000103.1:0-20401 GCA_003022905.1 Halobacteriales archaeon QS_9_68_42 | reverse complement strand
CGAGCGTCTCGACCGGACCGACGGGCTGGCGCTACTCGCCCAGCCGGCCGACGCGCTGGCGGCCGGCGCCGACATCGTCCGCCGCCACTATTCCGACGGCACCGTCGACGCCTGCAGCATCGTCAACGCGAAGGCCGGCGACTGTGCGGAGGACTGCGGGTTCTGCGCACAGTCGGCGCACTTCGACACTGGCATCGACACCTACGGCTTCCTCGGCCCCGAGAAGGTCCTCGAGGCCGCAGAGCGGGCCGAGGCCGACGGCGCCCAGCGGTTCGGCATCGTCGTCGCCGAGAAGGGCGTCTCGAAGGAGCACCGGCCCGACGAGTGGGCCGAAATCGTCGAGGCCATCCGGCTGGTCCGCGACGAAACCGACGTCGAGGTGGACGCCTCCCTCGGGCTGTTGACCGAGGAGGAGGCCGAAATCCTCTCCGCGGAGGGGTTGAACCACTACAATCACAACATCGAGACCTCGCGGCGGTACTTCCCGGAGGTCGTCGGCACCCACTCCTTCGAGGACCGCCTGAAGACGCTCCGGCGCGCGAAGGCCGCGGGCATGGACCTCTGTGCGGGCGTCATTCTCGGGATGGGCGAGTCCCCGACCGACCGGGTCGACGCCGCAATCGAGCTGGTCCGGCTGACGGGCGGCCGCGAGGTCAACCTCGCGCCGGACGAACAGCACCTGCCGTTCGAGGCCGGCGCCGACGGCATCCTGACCGGTGACTACCTCACCACGGAGGGCCAGGACCCCGGCGACGACATCGACATTATGGAGCGGGCCGGGCTGGAACCGAACCGCGAGGTCAACGAGTTCGACCCCGAGGCGGTCAAGGAGCGCCACCGCGACCCGGCGCCGGACACCGCCGTCGGCACCGCAACGAGCAACGCATCGACCGAACTGGACGACTGACACGATACACAATGGACGACATCAACTTCGCCGTTCTCGGCACCGGCGGCATCGGACGACGAACACTCGAATACGCCACGGAGAAAGAACATCTCACGCCCGTCGCGGCCTGCGACCGCCACGGCGCGGCCGTCGACCACGACGGCCTCGACGTGGACGAACTACTGGCGGCGACGGAAGGTAATATCGCGAGCGATGGGGGCACAACGGCGGTTAAACAGAGTGGCGAGATGAAGGGCGTCGCGGCCTCGACGCAGGCCGAGTCCACGGAGACGCCAATCGACGACGTAATCGCCGAATCGGACGCGGTCGACGCCGTCCTCGTCGCGCTTCCGAACCTCGAACACGACTTCATCCCGCGTATCGGCGAGCGGTTCGCCGAGGCCGGTTACGAGGGCGTCCTCGTGGACGTGCTCAAGCGCTCCCGTGTCATCGACATCCTCGACGAGCGCGAGGAGACCTACGAGGAGTCCGGCATCACGTTCGTCTGTGGCGCCGGCGCCACGCCCGGCTTCCTGACGGGCGCGGCCGCGCTTGCCGCCCAGTCGTTCGTCGAAATCGAGGCGGTCGAGATCTGGTGGGGCGTCGGCCTCAAGTCCGGCTACGAGGACAACCGCGGCACCGTCCGCGAGGACATCGCCCACCTGGACGGCTACGACATTGAGACGGCGCGCAACCTCACCGACGAGGAAATCGAGGAGATAGTCGACGAACACGACGGCCGTATCGAGTTCGAAGACATGGAGCACGCCGACGATGTCCTGCTGGAGCGGGCCGGTATCTGCGACGCCGACGACGTCACCGTCGGCGGAATCCTGGACCTCCGCTCGGACGAGAAGCCGACGACGACGACCGTCCGGGTGACGGGCCGGACCTTCGACGGCGAGGTCGGCACGAACACCTTCCAGCTCGACGACGCCACCAGTATGGAGGCCAACGTCAACGGCCCAGCACTGGGCTACCTGAAGGCCGGCGTCCGCCGGAACCGCGCCGGCGAGTACGGCGTCTTCGGGCCCGCGGACCTGATGCCCGGCTTCTGATGTCGCTACAGCACGACCGTGGCTTCGACCTGTCGGGTCGACTGCGCGAGCGCGAGCGGGCGGGCCTTCGCCGGGACCTCCGGCCCGTCGACCGGGTCGCGGCTCGCGCCCGAATGGCGCCGGACCCCGGCGGCGACTCCCCGGCGTTCGGCGAGGAACGACTCGTTCTCGCCGCCAACAACTACCTCGGCCTGGCGGGCGACGAGCGGGTCGCCGAGGCCGCCGCCCGGGCCGCACGCGAGGTCGGAACCGGTGCTGGCGCGTCGCGTCTCGTGGTCGGCGACACCCGGAGCCACCGCTCGCTGGAGCGCCGTCTCGCCGATGAAAAGGGCACCGAGCGCACCCTCGCCTTCTCCTCGGGGTACGCCACGAACGTCGGCACTATCACCGCCTTGGACCCGGACGTGGTGTTCTCCGACGAGCTGAACCACGCCAGTATCGTCGACGGCGTCCGGCTGTCGGGCGCCGACGTCGAAGTGTACGACCACTGCGACGCGGCGGCGCTGGCCGCCGCGATGGCCCGCCGGGCGGAGACGGCCGCTCCCGAGGAGTCGTGGCTCGTCGTCACCGACTCAGTGTTCTCGATGGACGGCGACGTCGCGCCGCTATCGGCCGTCTGCGACGCCGCCGAGGAGTTCGGCGCGTGGGTGATGGTTGACGAGGCCCACGCCACCGGCGTTTACGATAGCGGCGTCGTCGGCGAGCGCGGCCTGACCGACCGCGTTGACGTCCAGTTGGGGACGCTCTCGAAGGCGCTGGGTGCACAGGGCGGCTTCATCGCCGGGTCGGAGGTGCTAATCGAGCACCTGCTGAACGCCGCCCGGCCATTCGTCTTCTCGACGGGACTCGCGCCGCCGGCCGCCGCGGCCGCCGAACGTGCGCTCGACCTCGCCCCGGAGCGCCGGGGGCCGCTGTGGGAGAACGTCGGACGGCTCCGGGACGGCCTCGAGGCGCTCGGCTACGAGGTGTGTGGCGACACCCACGTCCTCCCGGTCGTGGTCGGCGACCGCGAGGACGCGCTGGCGCTGGAGGAACGGCTCCGAACCGCGGACATCGTCGCGCCGGCCATCCGCCCCCCGACGGTCCCGGAGGGGACGAGCCGAATCCGGCTGGCCCCGCAGGCGACCCACACTCGCGCCGATGTCGACCGCTGTCTGTCGGCCTTCGAGGCCGCCGCCGAGGAGGTCGACCTGTCGTGAACGTCGCCGTCGTCGGGACCGACACCGGCGTCGGCAAGACCGTCGTCACGGCCGCGCTCGTCGCTCGCCTCCGGCGCGACGACGTCAACGCCCGCGCCGTCAAGCCGGTCCAGACCGGGTTCCCGGAGGACGACGACGCCGGCTACGTCCGCGAGGTCTGCGACGACGAGGACGCCGCGGTCCGGTTGCGGAGCTTCGGCGAGCCGCTGGCGCCGGCCGTCGCCGCACGCCGGGCCGACGACCCCGTCGAGTACGGCCCGCTCCGCGAGGAGACGCGGGCGGCCCTCGCGGAGAGCGAGGTCGGCGTCCTCGAGGGTGCCGGCGGCCTCCGGGTGCCGCTGTCGAACGACCCGCGCCGGGAGATAATCGACCTGGTGGCCGACCTCGGGACGCCGGCGCTGGTCGTCGCCCGCTCCGGTCTCGGAACGCTGAACCACACCGCGCTGACTGTCGAGGCGTCGCGGCGGCGCGACGTGCCCGTCCTCGGGGTCGCGCTGAACCGCTACGAGGGCGCCTCCGTCGCCGAACGGACCAACCCCGACGAACTCGAGCGGATGTGCGACTGTCCGGTGTACACGCTACCGGAGACGGCGCTCTCCGGGATGGACTCACACGCGGAGCTGGCGGCCGAACTTCCGTCGCACAAACAGATGGGGGAGGAACCCCCTCTGTGACACTACGGAGCCCGAAAGGCTCCGCCCGGAGGTAGGGCCGCGAGCGATATAACTCTGTGGTCGACCGGTAGCCAACGGCTACCGGCCCGTCAGGCGGTACTCTCGACCGGTCCCCGACGCCACTGCCCTGCGGCCACGGGGACCGGGAGGGCGAAACCGTCGTCGACTGCAGGCATCAGTCCCACGGCCGAACGTTGATTGCGGTCTCGTTGCCGATTTCGGCTCCGCCATCGACGCGCTCGACGCGGAGGGTCACGCTGACGGGGACGCCGCATCCCTTCGAGACGAACTCCTCGACGGCGTCGCCCTCCGCGAGTGTTCCGTGGGCGTCCCGCAGGTGCTCGGCGACGTCGTCGCTCCCGAGTTCGTCCTCGACCCAGAACCGGGAGACCTCGTCGATTCCGGCGGGGTCGTAGCTCAACACGACCCGCGTGGCGCTCTCGGCCATCTCGCTCATGCCGGAGGAACGGCCGACGACGACAAAACTGTCCGGGCGAGCGCTCGGCTCACGGGCGAGCGGTCCGCGATACCCGGTCAGATCCTGTGGGGCCGCCCGCTTCCAGCATCGCGCCGACGTCGGCGTCGGTCATGCCGTCGGCGTCGGTCATGCCGACGGCGTTGACGGCGGTCGGTCACTCGGCGATGTCGGCGACGGTTGCTCCCGAGAGGTCCCGTAGCCGTCCGGGGTCGATGGGGAACACCGCCTCCGGCGTCCCGGCGGCAGCCCACACTTCCTCGTGGCGGGTCAGCGTCTCGTCCATGAACATCGGAACGTCGGCCTCGTGGCAGAACGGGGGGACGCCGCCGATGGACCACCCTAGGGTCGCCTTGATGTCGTCGGCGTCGGCCATCGAGACGGCCCTGTCGTCGACTCCCGGCAGGTCGGCCACCTTCGCGGTGTCAACGCGGTTGGCGCCGCTGGTGACGACCACCACCAGGTCGCCGTCCGCCGACAGCACGATGCCGCTGGCTATCTGCGCGACGTCACAGCCGACGGCCTCGGCGGCGTCCTCGGCGGTCTTTGTCCCCTCCGGGAACTCGTGGATGTCCACCTCGAAGCCGTGCTCATCGGCCGCCTGTCGTCCGAACTCCTCGGCGCGCGGATGCATGCGGGACCGGTGTCGTCGGCGGGTCAAGAATCCCCCGGTGAGGGTTAAGTGACGTGCCGAACGGCGCGGGGAACCGTCAACGATATGCGGGTCGGGGTGCCACCGGTCGGCAATGTGCTCGCGCCCCCGAGGTGGTCGTCGTGGCTGAGTTGCTGGCGCTCGTGGTTGTCGCGTTCGCCGGCGGCGCCCTGGGCGCCGCCATCGGGGCCCTCGAGGCGTTCTCGCTGGCCGGGGTGCTCGTCGTGGTCGGCGAGGCGGCCGCCCTCCTCCGGCCCGGGGCGCCGGGACCGGCCGGCGAGTTGACAGCGCTCGGGTCGACCGGTCTCACCGCGACATTGGGACTGGGCCCCTTCTTCGGTCCGCACGTCGCCTTCGCCGGCGGCGCCGCGGCGGCCGCCTTCGCCGCCAGACAGGGCTACATGGACACCGACTTCGAGTACCACGAGGCCAAGAACGTCACCTACGCGCTGGGTCCGCGACTCGACGTCATGGCGGTCGGCGGCGTCTTCGGCGCCGTCGGCGTCGGCCTCGCCGCCGGATCGGTACGACTCGGGTTGCCCTGGGACCCCATCGCGTTCAGCATCGTCGCCTCCGGCCTGCTGCACCGGGTCGCGCTCGGGTATCCCGTCGTCGGACGGGTCGCGGGCGAGAACGTCCTCGACATGTCGCCGTTCGAGCGCCGACAGCGGCGCTCCCCGCGGGCCGACGGCGGCGTCGCCGACCGCTCCGGAATCGACCCCGAGGGCGCGGCCGGCAGCGGCCGGCGCCTCGCCACCGAACCGTGGCTGCCCCACCAGTACGCCTGGGAGGAGGTCGCCGTCCTCGGCGCCGTGGTCGGCGTGTTCGGCGGGTTCGTCACCCACCAGACCGGTAGCCCGTTCCTCGCGTTCGGCGTCGCGGCCGCCTCGCTGTTGTTCCTCTGTGTCGGCGTCGAGCGGTTCCCCGTGACCCACCACGCCGCCCTCGTCTCCTCGCTCGCGGTCGTCGGCCTCACCGGCGCGGCGACCGGCGACGTGAGCCTGACCGTCGCCGTCGCCGTCGGCGCCGTCTTCGGCGTCCTCACCGTCGTGGTCGGCGAGGCCGCCCAGCGCCTCCTCTACGCGCACGCCGACACCCACCTCGACCCGCCGGCCGTCGCCATTCTGGTCGGGACGCTTCTGGTCGCGCTGCTCGACACCGCCGGCGTCTTCGAGCAGGGACTACTGCCGGTGCTGTGACTCCTGCCCGCCGTACCCGTACTGACCTCGCTCCCGTGCGGCCGAACCGATAGGCGGTCACGGTAGCTACGGTCAACCGCCGGACTCCTCGCCGTCCGACCGGCTCACGACGGGGTTGTACCGGCCGTTGATGTCCCACTCGTGGATGCAGTGCTTGTTACCGACCCGTCGCTCGCCGTCCTCGACGGCGATGACCCAGTTCTCGGCCGACTCGTCCCAGACGTCCGTCCGGCCGCAGAGTTCGCAGGACCGCCGCTCGGGGGGAACGATTTCGCCGTCCATGTCCCGTTCGAGGGCGGCCAGCGTAATCAACCGCACGGCGGACCGCGACCGCATCCGTCTTTAGCGCCCGGCCCGAAGCATACGTATGCGCCGCCGGGAGCTTCTGACGGCCGTTCCGGCAACCCTGCTGGCCGGGGGCGCCGGGTGCACCATCGGCGGCGAACCGCCCGAACCGGACGACCTGACGCTCTCTTCGCCGGCCTTCGACGAGGAGATACCGGTCCGGTTCACCTGCGACGGGACCGGCGAGTCGCCGCCGCTGACCGTCCGGGGCGTCCCGGAGGGGACGGAATCGCTGGCCGTCGTCGGCGAGTGGCTCCGCGGCTACGACCCGGGGACCATCTGGTTGCTGTGGGACCTCCCGCCGGAGGACCCGCTGGAGATTCCGGCCGACCGGCCGGCCAAAGCGCGCCTCGAGGACCCGGCGGGCGCGACACAGGGAAGCAACGATGAGGGGGAACTCGGCTACCGCTCGCCGTGTCATCAAACGGAGGGCGACGACGAGTACCGTTTTAGCGTGTTCGCACTGGAGGCCGAACTCGACATCGACCCCGGGGCCACCCGGGACGCCTTCGACGACGCCGCCGAGTCGCTCGTGCTTTCGAGCACGAGCTTTACGGCGACCTACGACCGCCTCTAGAAGTCGGGAAGGTCGTCGGGGGCCTCGTAGTCGGCCTCCCAGTCGACGTAGTCGGCCTTCAGCGTCCGGCTGACCGTGTCGCCCAGTTCCGCCAGCGCGGCGTTGATTCCCGAGACGGTGTCCCACGACTCCAGGTCGGGGTGGAGGTTTCGCTCGCGCCAGTCTTCGGGGATGCCGGGCGCGTTGTAGCCGACCCTATCGGCGAAGTCGTCCCAGAAGAAGTCGAACTCCTCGAACAGCCCCAGATCACGGGCTATCTCGAAGCCGTGCTTCTCGAGGTCCGTCTCGCAGGCCCACGTCCCGAAGGCCTCCGCCCAGGCGCCCTCGGCCAGAAACCCCTCCAGGTCCTCGCGGTGGTAGTCCTCGCCCTGCACCTCGACGTCATCGTAGGCGTCGGCGTCCATCTCGGGCAGTTCCGGCGGCGCGGGCGGGTCGACGTCCTCCAGGCTCATGGCCGCCGGTACGGGAGCGGGGAATAAACACCTCCCGGCGGCAGGCGGGCCGCCACCGGGCTTTTGAATCCTGGAAGTAGACCCGCTCATGCGGGTCCTGGTCCCTTACGACGGGTCGGGACTGTCGGAGAAGGCCGCCGAACACCCCACGGGCGGGACGACGGCGCCGAAATCACCCTGATTCACGTGTTCGACCTCGTGCGCGGGCTACGAGGCGCCGCCGGAGGCGGCACTGTCGGGCTACTAGGCGGACTGGTACGGGGAAGTCGAGGAATCGGCGGAGACGATGCTCGAAGAGGTCACGGACGCCTACGACCCGACGTTCGCGACGGAGACCGTCGTCAGGTGAGGGTCTCAGCCGTCCTCCAGTCGGTCGACGACCTGCTGTAGCCGTTCACGGCGCTCCTCGACGGCCGCCTCCCGGAGAGCCGCCTCGGCGTCGGTCGGACACTCGAGGTCGGGCACCTCCGTCGGCTTGCCGGACTCGCCGACAGCCACGAGCGTGAAGAACGACGACGCCGACAGCCTGCGTCCGCCCTCCCGGGGGTCCTCCGTGTGGACATCGACCTTCACGTCGAGGCTGGTCCCGCCCCGTCGAGAAGACGTACGCCTCGATGACGGCCACCTCGCCGAGATCGATGGGGGTGACGAAGTCGACGTGGTCCATCGACGCGGTCACACACTGGTGCCCGGCAAAGCGCATGCTGGCGATGGCTGCACAGATGTCCATCCAGTGGAGGACCGTGCCACCGAGCGCGCGTCCGAGGTTGTTCGTCTCGTTCGGCAGCACCATCTCGGTCATCTCGGCCTTCGAGTCGGCCAGTCGTTTCCCCATGTGCGACACGACTCGTCGGCTGTGGAAGGTCCCTTTGATCCGCCGGCGCCCTCGCCCGCGCGAGCACAATGACCTGCCGACAGCCGGCGGCCGTCAGTCCGTGCCGACACACGTAAAGCCCTCGCCCGACAGGTGCCGACAATGAGCGAAGCCGTCGAGGGGGGTTCCGTTCGTGTCGTCGGTACTGCACACGTCTCCGAGGCGAGCGTCGAGGAGGTGGAGGCGGTCATCGACGCCGAGCGCCCCGACGTCGTCGCGGTCGAACTCGACGAGGGGCGGTACCGACAGCTGAAAGGGGAGGACCCGGAGAACCTCGACGCGGGCGACCTGCTGAAGGGGAACACGGTGTTTCAGTTCCTCGCGTACTGGATGCTGTCGTACGTCCAGGCGCGACTCGGCGACCGGTTCGACATCGAACCGGGTGCGGACATGAAGGCGGCCATCGACGCCGCCGAGACGCAGGGCACCGACGTCGCGCTGGTCGACCGCGACATCCAGGTGACGATGCAGCGGTTCTGGGCGCGGCTGTCCTTCCTCGAGAAACTGAAACTGGTCGGGGGCCTCGCCGTCGGACTCGGCGACCCGCGCGAGGTCGGCATGGGCGCCGGCCTGGGTCTCGCGCTCATGATTGCGATTCCCGTCAGCGTGATAGGGGGGCCACTCGTCGTCCCGGCCGGCCTCGGGCCGACCCTCCTGGTCGGCGTCCTCGACACCCTGCTGGTCGGGCTTGCCCTCGGACTCGTCTTCGGATTGCTCCTGGTCGTGGGGCTCTCGCTCGTGGCGCCCGACGAAGAGGAGATGGACGAGTTCGACATCGAGCGGATGACCGACACTGACGTCGTCGGCGCGATGATGGAGGAGTTCCGCCGCTTCTCGCCCGGCGGCGCCGAGGCGCTCATCGACGAACGGGACGCCTACATCGCCCACCAGTTGGTGGCGCTCCGCGAGCAGGGCCACCGCGTCGTCGCGGTGGTCGGCGCCGGCCACCGGGAGGGCATCGAGCGGTACCTGAAGACGCCCGAGCGACTGCCGGCGATGTCCGAACTGACGGGTCGGACGTCCGGCCGTCGGTTCTCGCTGTACAAGCTGTTCGGCTACCTCTTCACGCTCGGCTTCCTCGTCTTCTTCGCACTCCTGGCCATCGCGACGTACACGGGCGTGGAGGGCACTTCCAGTGAACTGCTGTTCCAGCTGTTCGCCGCGTGGTTTCTCATCAACGGAATCATCGCCCTCGGGCTCGCGAAGCTCGCGGGCGCCCACTGGCAGTCGGCCGGCGTCGGCGGCGGCGTCGCCTGGCTGACGAGCGTGAACCCGCTTCTCGCGCCCGGGTGGTTCGCCGGCTACGTCGAGTTGCGCTACCTCGACGTCAACGTCGGCGACATCTCGAAGCTAAACGACATCGTCTCCGACGAGGAGGCCCCGCTACGAGAGCTGTGGAGCGACCTCACCGAGGTGCCGCTGTTCCGGCTCATCATGGTAGTAGCGCTGACCAACATCGGCAGTTTCATCGGCAGCGTCCTCTTTGCGACGGTCATGCTCCCGTACCTGTTTGCGGGCTCCGGCATCGAGGGCGCGGAGGGCGTCGCTCGACTCATGCTCGCCGGCGCCGAGAACAGCATCGACCTCATCGTGGAGGCGTTGACGTGAGCGCACTGGAGTTCGGTGGCATCAGATTCTACCCGGAAGAGCTGCGGGACCTCGCGGTCGCGTGGGTCGCTCTCGGGGTCGCGTTTGCGATTTTCATCCTCAACCCGCCGATATCGCCGGCGTTGTTCGACGCGATATCGTCACCGGAGTTCCTGGCCATCTTCCTGCTCAGCATGGTGACCGTCGGCGTCGGGTTCCTGCTGCACGAACTCGCCCACAAGGTGGTTGCAGTCCGGTTCGGTCAGATAGCCGCGTTCAGGGCCGACTACGGCATGCTCGCACTCTGTATCGGGGCGGCGCTGGCGAACTTTCTCTTCGCCGCCCCCGGCGCCGTCTACCACCGGGGCCGGATTACCGAACGGCAGAACGGCCTCGTGGCGGTTGCCGGTCCACTCACAAACGTCCTCCTGACAGCGGTCTTCCTCCCGTTCGTCTTCCTCGGGGGGTTCCTGGGAAGCGTCGGCGAGTTCGGCGTGCTCATCAACGCGGTACTGGCCGCGTTCAACATGATTCCGTTCGGTCCGCTCGACGGCCGGAAGGTGAAGGACTGGAACCTGGCCGTTTTCGGCGTCACCCTGGCCGGAACGGTCGGCCTCGCGGCACTCGCCCTGCTCAACATCGGTTTCCCGTCCGTCTGAGACGGGCGTCCCGTCCCGAGAACGGTCGAGAAAACACCAACCGACGCGTTTTTGCTCCGGTCGGCCACCGATTGTGGTATGACGGACGACGCTGACGAGGAGGGACTCACCTACGCCGAGACGGGGGTCGACATCGATGCCAGCGAGGCGGCGACGGCGGCGCTTGTCGGCGCCGTCGGCGAGTTCGAGGGTGACTATGCCGGTCTCGTCGAGGTCGACGACCGGTATCTCGCGCTTGCGACCGACGGCGTAGGGACGAAACTGCTCGTCGCGGAGGCGCTCGAGGACTACTCGACCATCGGCATCGACTGCATCGCGATGAACGCCAACGACCTCATCGCAACGGGCGTGACGCCGGTCGCGTTCGTGGACTACCTGGCCGTCGAGGCACCCGACGACGCCACCGCCGAGGGGGTCGGCGACGGCCTCGCCGAGGGCGCCGAGCGCGCCGAACTGGCGCTCGTCGGCGGGGAGACGGCCGTGATGCCGGACGTCATCAGAGGCCTGGACCTCGCGGGCGCCTGCGCCGGACTGGCGACGGAGTCGGAACTGTTCGACGGCACCGCCCGCGAGGGCGACGCCCTGGTCGGGTTGCCGTCTTCCGGCATCCACTCGAATGGGCTGACACTCGCCAGAGAGGCGGTGACCACGAATCACAAGTACACGGACCCGTTCCCGTACGACGACCGGACCATCGGGGAGGTCCTCCTGGAACCGACCCGCATCTACCGGGAGGCGCTCGGGCCGCTTCACGCCGCAGAGACCCACGCCGCCGCCCACATCACGGGCGGCGGGTGGACAAATCTCTCCCGGATGGGGGAGTTCCGGTACGTCGTTGATGACCCATTCGACGCGCAACCGATGTTCCAGTTCGTCCAGGAGGAAGGGAACGTGAGCGACGAGGAGATGCACCGGACGTTCAACATGGGCACCGGATTCGTCGCTGCCCTGCCCGATGCGGACGCCGAGGAGGTGGCCGAGGTGCTTGAGGACGCCCGGATAATCGGCCACGTCGAAGAGGGAGACGGCGTGGCGGTCCGTGGACTGGAACTGTAGCGAACAGGGAGGGCGGCCGGGGCTGGCGGCCGGGCAGGGTCCGCTCCGGTCGGCCCCTCCCTCCGCTCCCGCCTCGGGGGCCGACCGATGCTCGTCAGGTCATGGGGCGTCTGGTCCCGGCCCGGTACTTGAACCCTTGTTCCGGCCGAAGCTTTTTGTATAACTCGGGGTTATCCGTCGGCATGGGCATGGACCTGCCGACATCGGCCGACCTGCGGGAGCGCCGGACCGACCTGGAGTTGACCCAGAGCGAACTCGCCGAGCGGGCCGATGTCTCCCAGCCGCTCATCGCCCGCATCGAGGGCGGGGACGTCGACCCGCGGCTGTCGACGCTCCGGCGTATCGTCAACGCGCTCGACGAGGCCGAAAGCGCCGTGATGCACGCCGCGGACATCATGCACGAAGGCGTCGTCACAGTGGCGCCGGACGACAGCGTCCGCGAGGCTATCGACGTGATGGTCAAGGAGGGTTACTCACAGCTCCCGGTCGTCCGGGACGGACGGCCACAGGGCATCATCTCGAACTCCGACATCAGACAGCTTGACTCGGAGGATGCGGGTGGGCTACCAGTCGCCGAGGCGATGCGAGAGGCTATCACGACCGTCGAGCCGGACGCGACGCTCGACGAACTGAACGCACACCTCAACCACCAGGACGCCGTGATGGTGGTCGACGACGGTCAGCTGGCGGGTATCATCACCGAAGCCGACGTCGCCGCCCACATGTCTTAGTCCGGGTCCTCGTCGGTCTCGACCGTCTCGATGATCTTCAGCGGAACGTCACGGAGCGCGCCGCCGACCTCGCTTTTTGCAATCCGGGAGGCGTGCTGGGTGCTATCGGCATTGTACACCTCCATCTCGAGCAGGAGCCCCACGAGGGCGGTGTCGGCGGCGATGAACGCCGAATCGAAGGCTTCGCCGCAGGCCGGGCAGGGCGTCGCGCCGACCTCGACCTCGACGTAGTCCATGTCGGCGTCGTTGAGGCGCTTGCCCGCCTCGCTGACGGCGACGCCGATGGCGTCGTCTATCTCCTCGACATCACGAACGAGCCACGCGGCTTCCATCGCGACGAGGTAGTTACTCATGTCTCGGTGCAACGACGCGGGACGGATAGCACTATTGTTTTCGGCCGCTCGACGCCGCGCACGTCACCGTCATCATCGTCATAACTTATGAGGATTGACCGGGGCACGTACGGTTGCTATCCGAACGACCCGTGACTCGTGACTGCCGGCTTACACTAACCCGCGGCTCCGAAAACCGCACGACAGCGGCGCCACAATCCCGCATGATTTACTATTCCCCGCTCGAAATCGGAGCAAACGTTATGTACGTCGGTCGGTTCCGGCGGTGTACATGGGATTCAATCCGTACCGGGCGCTCGTGTTCGCCCTGTACCAGTTCAGCATCGCCCTCGGCATCGTGTTGTTGCCGGTCGCGCTCGTCGCGGAACGGGCCGGCATTCACCTCCCGGTCGACCGGGTCGTCGACCGACTCGGAGCGGCTTACGAGCGGGCAGGCGCGGCCTAATTCTGCTGAACGTAAGCTCCGACGGAATTCCGACATCCCGAAGCAACGAACAGCTTCAGGCAGTACGCCCGACGGCACGACCGGGAAGGTTTTATCAGCGGTCAGTTTCTATCTGCGGGCAATGCGACAGCCAGATTCCTCCCTGCCGCGAACCGGCCAAGACCACACGCTCTCGCCGTACGAACCCGAACTCGGCGAGGTGCCCTCCAACGACCTCACCGAGGAGGACCTCAAGAGCGTCAACAAGACGGGGACGACGACGGTCGGCATCACGACAGCCGAGGGCGTCGTCATCGCCACGGACATGCGCGCGTCGCTGGGCGGGCGGTTCGTCTCCAACAAGAACGTCCAGAAGGTCGAGCAGATTCACCCCAACGCGGCCCTGACGCTCGTCGGGTCCGTCGGCGGCGCCCAGTCGTTCATCCGCTCGCTGGAGGCGGAGATCAACCTTTACGAGGCCCGCCGCGGGGAGGACATCTCCATCGAGGCGCTGGCGACGCTGGCGGGCAACTTCGCCCGCGGCGGCCCGTTCTTCGCCATCAACCCCATCCTCGGCGGGATCGACGACGACGGCCACCACGTCTACTCCATCGACCCCGCCGGCGGCGTCATGGCCGACGACTACACCGTCACCGGGTCGGGGCTGACCGTCGCCTACGGCACCCTCGAGCGGGAGTACGAGGAGGACATGTCCAACGAGAAGGCAAAGCAGGTCGCCGCGTCGGCCGTCAGGGCCGCCGTCGAGCGCGACACTGGGTCCGGCAACGGCGTCTACCTCGCCGAGGTTACCGACGAGGGCGTCGACATCGCCGGCCACAAGGACTTCGAGGAACTGCTGTAGATCGCTCGACTCTCTCGCGGCTCCGGTCGGCCGAGTCGCCGTTTTCTGCCGGTATTGTCTCGCCCGATAACTGAATCGCGGCCGACCGGCTCCGCGCTTCGACGCCGACCGGTGGCGTCTCCCCGACCCCACCGCGAGCCATACCGTCCGACGACGAACCCGAGGAGATGACCGTGCTGGAGGCGGCGCCTGTGGCGGGCAATGAGGGCCTCGTGTTGAACAGCCTCGACTCTGCCTACACGCCGGGACACCGAGGCCGGGACTGGCTGATAGCGGTTACTGTAGGTCGTTACCGGATCGACCGCGCGCCATCGTGCGGTCGTACCGGTAAGCAGTTACAGCAACCAGTATGAAGCGGAAGTCGGATCTGGAGACCGTCGAACTTGAGACGCTGGAGACCCTCCCTCCGCCCGTGATAGCCCACGGCAACCTCGAGATAGCGTGGCTCGGCTACGCGACGGTCCGACTCGCGGCGGACGACACCGTCGTCTACCTCGACCCCGGGCGGTACGGCGTCCTCGACGGCTACGGGGACGGGTCCGGGGCCACGACCGACGATTCCGGGCCGGAATCGCAGGCCCTCGGGGACGGCGACATCGTCTGCGTCAGCCACGACCACCACTACGACACCGACGGCGTCCGGACGGTGGCCGGTCCGGACGCGATGCTCGTCGCCTTCGAGGGAATCAACACCCACCGCATCGACCGTGACGTCGAGCGGCCCGCGGAGCTTCCCTTCGAGGTCCGACGGGTCGACGACGAGGCGGACATCCTCGTCGACGACGCCATTGTCCGGACCACGCCCGCGTACAACGACCCCGAGGGGCCGCACGTCCGGCCGAACGGCGACCCCTACCACCCGGAGGGGTTCGGCTGCGGCTTCCTCGTCACCCTCGGCGGCACCACGGTGTACTGGCCCGGCGACACCGACGTGCTGGACGGCCACGGACGCCTCGACGTCGACGTGTTCTGCCCGCCCATCGGCGGAACGTTCACGATGAACCGCCACGCCGCGGCCGAACTCGCGGAGTCGCTGGACCCCGAACTCGTGGTCCCGGTCCACTACGACACCTTCGAGGCCATCGAGACGGACGCCGCGGCGTTCGTCGAGGACTGTCGGTCGCGGGGCGTCGACGCCGTCCTAGACGAGGACGAAGACGACGACCACCAGTAGCGCGAGGAGCGTCAGAGCGACCACCGCCCGGAACAGGAGCGTCACGTACGGCTCATCGCGGACCAGGCTTCGGTCGGCCTCCAGCGGCGACAGCAGGCGCCGGCGGACGCCGAGCAGCGAGTACCGGTCCGCCTCGTCCGTCGCGGGTTCGACGTTCGAGGAGCCACAGGCGCACTGCTCCGGAGGCTCGTCATGGGCCCGGCCGCAGTCCGCACAGCGCCACTCCATACGTCAGCGAGGTGCGGCGAGAAGAAAAGCCCGAGGACGGGGGGCCAGGCAGGACCCGCAAGACGTTCCCGGCGATTACAGCACGTCCATCTCGTCGAGCCGCTCCGGCAGGTAGGTGTCGGTCACGAAGTCTAGGCCGCGGGAGGCTAGCGCCTGCTGTTCGGCCTTCTTCTCGATGTCCAGCTGGAGCTCGATCTGCTCGGTCCAGAAGTCGTCTTGGAAGCGCGGGTCGTCGAGCTCGGACTCGAGGGCGTTGATGTCGGAGTCGGCGAGCGGGTCGGTCGGCAGCTCGTAGTCGACGATGTCCTGGGGGCGGATGCCGACGAACTCCGCTTCGGGCGTGGCGAGGTACTCCGAGAGGTGGGCGGACTTGATGGAGCCGTACGACACCGACGCGAAGATGCGGTACGACCACGGGTCGCTGTCGGTGAACACCACCACGGGAAGTCCGAGTTCGTCCCGGAGGCGCTTTGTCAGCCGGCGGGTCGCGCGGGCGGGCTGGCCCTTCAGGTGAACGATGAGGGCGTCGTACTCCGTGTCGAAGCCGTTCTCGACCAGCCGGTCGCGCATCCCGCCGGTCTCGACGCACAGCACGAAGTCGGCGTCGACCTCGAGGAACTCGATGGTGTCGGGGTTGTTGGGAATCTGGTAGCCCCCCTCGCCGACGTCCTTCTGACAGTGAATCTCCCGCTCGCCGCGGCGGGTCTGCTCGCGGAGGTACAGCGGCCCCATCACCGTCGCGCCGGACTCCTCGGGCCGCATGTGGAAGTCCTCGCGGGTCACCTCCGAGACGATCTCGAGGTCCTCGACAAGCTGGTTGGACTCGTCTTGGTCGTTGAACTGTGCGCGCTCCTCGTCCCAGGACTCCGAGAGGTAGTACAGCTCCCGCAGTGTCGACGAGCGGCCCTCCTCGAGCTGGTCGGCCAGGAACTCGATGGTGTAGACGGCCTTCAGGAGCTTTTGGGCGCCGTTGACGCTGTTGGCCGACCGCGTCGAGTGGCGGTCGCCGTACACCCAGACGTTCTCCTCCTCGTCGAAGACGATGTTGCTCTTCGTCCGGGTCGGTATCTCCATTCGCGGGACGGTGCCGTCGGCGAACTGGTCGTAGAACTCCGCCGCGAGGTCGATGAGCTTCTGTCGGGCCTGTTCGTCGCTGACGTCGGGTTGGGTGTCGGTGCTCATATTAGGCGTTGATTGTCAGTTTCTCGGCTTCGATGCCCTCAACGGAGACGTCGAACTCCGCGTCGCCGTCTATCTCATAGGCGAGCGTCGCCGTCTCGTCGGCCGCCACCGCCGGAGACCACTTCAGGAACCACTCGCCGTCCATCTCGACGACGGTCGCGTCGTCGTGGTCGCCGGGGTCGGCGGTGACCATCTCGGTCACCTCGGCGTCGACGCCGGTGTCGTCGAAGTTGTGGACGCTGAGTTCGACCGTCGAGCCGTTCACCGTCCGCTCGACGAGCACATTGTTCATGATGCGGGCCAGCGAGTCCTCGACGTCGAGCCGTTCGCGGTCGGTCACCTCCGAGAGCTTCTCGGCCATCTCCGGCAGAATGTCCGCAATAACGTTCTGCTTGCGGCGGCGCTTCTGCAGCGACCGCCGCTTATTGAGGTAGGACTTCAGTTCCCGGGCCGCTTCGCGGAGCGCCAGCTCTATCTCGTCCTCTATCTCGGGGACGTTGGCGACGGCGTCCTTCGACTCGCTGGTGAACGGCACGTTCGTCGAGGCGACGTGGACCATCAGCACGGCGGGACCGTTCGGCATCCCGGTCCCGCCAGGCTGGTCGAGACCGTAGTTCCGCCAGTTGATGTCCTTGACGACGTCGACGGTGGCGCAGGCGCCGCGCTGGTAGACCAGCGGCACGCGGTTGGCGAAGCGGAGCACCTCGACGGCGCCGCCGTCCTCGAGGTTGCCGCCGTAGGCGATGCCGGCCTCGGCGTCGTACTCCTTCTGCAGGCCGGCGTCGACCAGTTCCTCGGAGATGGGCGCCAGACAGTCCGTCGGCGGCGCGAGGATGTCGGTCTCCCGCATCGCCTCCAGCAGGCGTGCGGCGGCGTCCCGGTCGTCGGCGACCGCGCTCACCTTCGGCACCTCGTCGGGAACCGTGACGGCGCGCTCCCAGACGGCGTCGGTGACGTTCTCGCGGGCCGTGTCGCCGAAGGTGGCATTGTCGTACTCCTCGGTCGCGTCGGCCGCGCGGCCGACGAACTCCCGGAGTTCCTCACGGGTAACCCGGTTGCGGCCGTCGTCCATGCTCTTGAACTTCTCGGCCAGCCGGGTGGAAAGCCCCTCGATTGCGGCGTCGTCCTTCCGTTTCGTGGTCGCCTCGTCGACCAGCTCGTAGCAATCGGCCGCCCGCTCGTCGACCACCTGCTCCCAGGCGGCCTCGACGGCGTTCTCCCGGACCGTCGCGCCGAAGGTCTCGTCGAACTCCCCCTCGACCGCGTCGGCGTGCTCCCCGACGATTCCGTCGAGTTCCGAGTGGGCGATGCGGTCCGTCTCGCCGACCGCCTCGGCGACGGCCGCGGCGAAGGCCTTCGTCGCCTCGCTGCTCTTGTTGGCGACGGCGCCCCGGACCGCGGTTTCGACGTCGGCCTCTTGGTGGGTCTGCGGCGGCCGCCAGGCAACCCCTCGGCCGAAGTGGCGGTCCCGGAGATTGTCGCGGACGGCGTCGGCAGTTTTGGCCCCGACGCGGGTGAACTCGCCCTGGAGGAACCCGGAGACGGAGTAGGAATCGGTCGCCTCCAGCATCTTTAACAGTGTGCCCAGCTCGACGCCGTGGGGGTGGGGGCGTATCTCCTCGGTCTCCGGCGGCAGTTCGTCGGTCGCGCGCTCGAATTTGAACGACTCGGCGGGCTCGTGGAACTCGATGCGGGCGTGTGGATTGACGACCGCCGTGTACTTGATATAGTCGCGGAGCTGCTGGCGGGCCCGCATGTTGGCCTCCATCTCCAGCTCGATGCGGGTCCCGTGGGGTCGCTCCCAGGAGGCGGCCTCGTCGACGTCTATTTCCGGTTCGTTGGTGTCGGTGTCGATGGTCAGCTCGAAGTAGCGGGCGTCGCCGTTGTTCTCGGTCTTGGAGGTGACCTTCGCTGGTTTCCCGGAAGTCAACTGAGAGTACAGTACAGCCGCTGAAATACCGATTCCCTGCTGGCCCCTTTTTTGTTCACGGGCATGAAAACGGGAGCCGTACAGCAGTTTTCCGAACACCTTCGGCACCTGCTCCTTCGTGAGCCGGCCTCCTCGGTGGCGTCGAGGGAGTTGTGACACGCCAGGGGTGCCGTTCCTGCCATGAAGTTCTCGTCGCCGGGGACGGAGACGTCGTACACCCACTCGCCCCCGTAGTCGATTCGTTCGATGTCGGTGACGGGAAGCGCCGTCAGGTCTCCGGCGGCTATCCGTCTTCCGTCGTTCCGGAACGCGAGTCCGCCGCCGTCCGCGAGCGCCAGCGCGTGGTCGGACTCGACCCAAGTCTGCCGCCCGTCGAGGTTGTACGTCAGTTTCGGGTCCTCGACGTCCCGAACCAGTTCGTCGGCGGGGAGCTTCTGCCGCGACGTGGCGGACTGGTCGGTGCGTAGATGGAGCAGGTACGACTCGTCGAATTTGGCCTCGCGCCCGTCGATGGTCCTGATCTCGCCCGGCTTTCGCTCCTGTGTCGTATCGTAGTCGACGGACGAGCAGAGATACCGCAGGCCGGATGCGAGCCGTTCGGAGGTCGTTGCGAACGTAATGCGGTCCGACTCGACGGCCGAAATTCGACTGCCGCCGCGCAGGGCTCGAATCACGTCCTCTGTCGGATATCCGTCGCCGGCCCCGTAGCCGAGCAGGAACCGTTCCCGGGTCCGGGCCGGAAAGTCGAAGACGAACCGTGGAATCCGCTTTTCGGGGGCTCCCGTTCCAGCCTCGAACACCCTCTTCAGCACCAGGCCGACCATCTTCGAGGGAATCGTCACGTTCGTCGCCGTCTCGTGGCCGTCGACGGTCGACGCCGAGAGCGAAAACACCGACTCGACGAGCGATTCGGCGTACCGAATCAGGTCCTCCTCGTGGCTGCCCAGCGAGAGGTACACCTTCTCGTGTCCGTCCCGGCTGCCGGTCACGCATCCCTCGGCGGCGTACAGGCCGAGCAGTTCCGCCAGCTCGTCCGTCACCTTGAGGACTGCCGGGACGGCGGCACCGCCGAATTGGTACCCGAGTTCGCAGTCCTCGTACTCCGAGATATCGAGGTCGAGTTCCCGGACGACGTCGAGCGGGAGGCGGTCACACTTTCTGAAATCGCTCATCCGATACTGCTCGTCGACCGCCTCGAGGATTTCCTCGTGGTACCGTTCGAGGAGGTGTTCGACCCCGTACAGACCGACCGGCTCCGTCGTTTCCGGCGGGAGTTCGAGCAGTTCGGCCAGCAGGTCGATGCGCTCCTTCGGTTCGCCGCTCCACCCCGAGTCGGGGAGCACGACGTAGTCGTCCTCGTTGATGTCACTCGTTTCGACCGACCGTATCTCGCCGTCCCGGAGGACGAACACGCTGTGGTAATCGGTCAACTCCACCCCTCGTCGTCCCTCGACGGTGATACGATAGATATCGCTGTTGACTCGGTGCCGGAAAACGCTGCTGATTCGCCGGAAGTCGAGGTCGTACCCGTCGTCGAACGAGAGCGCTTCCAGGTTTTCGACCCGGAGCTTCTCGAGGTCGCCGCCACGCTTGACCTGGACGTCTTCTCGGTTCGACTCTATCAGGTCATCGACGGCTTCGCCGATGGGGCGGTGTTTGGTCTCGCCGCTCGACCGGTAGACGAACGGCGTCGACCAGGTCAACGAGTTGTCACAGGCCTCTTTGACGGCCGTGACGAGCGCCTTCGCGTCGCTGTCGAAGCCGAGCATCTGCTTGTTCTTCTCGAAGAACTCGGCGATGGAGATGGACCGCTGGCCCTCG
>PXSE01000102.1 GCA_003022905.1 Halobacteriales archaeon QS_9_68_42 | reverse complement strand
CGATACGCACGACTCGCCACGGTACGCGACCCACCGACAAACCAACCGGAACTGGTCGCGCCGCCAGGCACTCGCGTCGCTCGCATCGGTGGGTACGCTTGCGCTAGCCGGGTGTAGCCTGCAGTCGGTGATGCCTGGTGTGCAACCGCTCTGGGAGCGTGACTTCTCGGCGGCCACGGCTGCGGGCCCACCAGCCGCGACTGACGAGCACGTCGTCGTCGGTGGACAGGATACGCGATTCCACGCGTTCACGGCTGACGGGGAGCGGGCATTTAGTTTCGAGACCGGCGGTCCAATCGATGCCCGGCCAGCTGTCCCGGCATCGGGCGGCCCGGTCCACGTCCACAGCACCGACGGGGACCTCTACACGGTCGGGCTGTCGGGCACCGAGCGATGGCACGAGGAGGGGCGGGCACGGAACGGCTGGCTCGGTCGGCAGGGCTCGCTACTGGTCGGTGTCGATCCACTTGGAGATGTGGTCACCGGCTATGATGCGCGCGACGGTACACGTCGCTTCCAGCGGTCGGGCCAGAGGTATCCGTACCCCACGCTCAGTGAGTCAGCCTGTATCGTTGCCGTTACGGACGGGGACGGAGACACGGAGCTGGTTACGCTCGCTCCGACGAGCGGCGAGCGGCTATGGGAGTCGCCAGCTCGCGACGGCTATCCCCGCGTCGTGGCTACCGGTGACCGGATCGTGACGGTCCGCAATTCCACCGTCCGGATGCGCCGGGCCCGCGATGGAGACGTCCTGTGGGAGACCCCAGTGGCCGGCGAGGTGACCAGCTACTTTGGCCCGCCACTCTGGCTTGGCGAGCATGTGTACGTGCGGGCCAGCCGTGATAATCGCGTAGACGAGTTCGTCGCCATCAACCGCGATACTGGGTCCATCGAGTGGCGTCGGAGCGTCGGGTACGAGCTCGAGAGAGTGACAGCGACTCCTGAGGGTGTATTCGTTGCGAGCTCGGTCGACGAACCCGATGGTGGCCTCCTCGTCCGGCTGGACGCCTTCGCGCTTGATGGCACTCGACAATGGAAGACGACGACCGACATCGCGATCGGCGGGACGGTCGAGGCGCTGGGCCGTGTCGGCGACGTCCTCGTGGTGGCCAGCGACAACGAACTCGCCGCCTACGATCCTGCCAGCGGGTCGCGTCGGTGGCAGTATGATCCAGAGTCCCACCGAATCAGCGTGGCAGCGACCGATGGTGCATTGTACGTTTCCTACCGCGACACTGGTGGCCTGGCGCGGCTCCCAACTAGCTGACACGGGGCACCGACTTCCCCGTGAGAAGCCGGTGCATTCGGGGCGGCACAGCCAGCGAGGGCCGAATTACTCCCGCCAGTCACTGTCTATTGGGGGTACTCTCGTCACGTCAACAGGTCCCTCTACCCAATAAATAGCGATGGGATGGATGTCCTCTGGAGAGTCGCCTGGCTGAGAGGGTCAGTAGAGATCATCACGAAAGCCCCCGAACGCTCGACGGCCACGACTCGCTGCGCGCCTCGCCCCTGGAGTGCTCGCGTCGTCGGGGCACGTCGGGCGCCCGGCCCCCTTAGTCCCGCCCGGGGGAACAATTGTGGAGTCAGCACGCCCCATCGGTTGGATTGGTGGCTCGATACGGCCCGCACCGCTCGCCGCGTTCCGCCCTCTGCTTGCTCACGGCTCCCTTCGGTCGCCGTTCGCCATCGAGGCGCTCCCTGCGGTCGCGCCTCGCTTCGCTCGCGACCGACCATTCCGGGCGGGCTTCCGCCCCGGTAGGTGCGGTTCCTACCGGGCTAAAGTGCATGTGCCCTCGACGCCAGCGGGAAAGCGCCGGGGGTTGCGCTCCAGTCGGTGCTCACCCCTCGACGCTTTCTTCGCTGACCGCTCGCTCCGGGCGGGTCGGCGCGCGGAGGCGTAAACACCTCCGCTCACACCGAGACGGTCCCGGGGGGCTCCGCGGGGCCGCCCGATTCGCCGGACGCGTGGTACGCGCCGGGCGTCCACGACCAGTACGCGCTCGGCTCCGGCGTCGTCGCCACGGTCCGGAGCGGGGCGGCCGGTTTCCGCTACGAGGTTCGGGAGCCGTCGCTGTCCGGTCGGGCCGAACGCGACCTCGAGGCCGTCCACGAGTACTTCGCCGATGCCGAACTGCGCCGCCCCAGAACCAGACAGGGGGCCGCCGAACGGCTCCGGGACGGCTTCGACCCCAAGTACGAGCGGGCCATCGACAGACTCGCCGACTGCTCGCGGGCCGGCCGTCGCCGACTCGAGTATCACGCGCTGGCCGAACTGAAGTGCCTCGGCAAGTTGACGCCGCACGCCCTCGACGGGAACGTCGAGGTCGCGAGCCTCGCCGACGGCAAGTTGCTGGTCCACCTGACCGACTACGCGCCGGCCGAGACCGGAATCGAGGACCCCGAGTTCGGCGACCGGTTCTGCGCCGAGCGCGTCGAGCGCTACACCGTTCCCTTTGCCGGCTACGAGGTACCGGTCGTCCGGTACCGCGAGCGGACGCTCGGGGGCGACCCCTTCGAGCGGAAGTACGCGGTGCTGGAACCCGACCGGCTCCCCGGCGACGACCGGCTCATCGAGGAGTGCAAGGAGCGCGTCTGGGAGGCTGGCCTCGCGGGGCTGGACAGCGAGTCGGCCTTCGAGGACCGCGCGGCCGTGGTCCGGAAGCGCGCCGAGAAACTGCTCTCCCGGCGGCTGACGGCGCGCAACACCCGCGCGTGGCTCGACGCGACCCGCCACCGGCTACGGGACCTGCTCGCCGACCACGACCTCGCGGTGCCGCCCGTCGACCGCCGGTTCACCGACGACCGTCTTGAGGACCTGCTGTACTACGTCCTCCGGGACCTGACCGGCTACAGCCAGCTGACCGTCCCGATACGGGACCCGAGCCTCGAGGACATCGAGGCCAACTGCGTCGGCGAGCGCATCAAGATCGTCCCCCGCGGCGGCGGCCGCGAGCCGACGAACCTCTGGTTCGACTCTGAGGCCGCCTTCGTCAACGTTGTCACCCAGCTGGCCGCCAAGGACGGCGTCGAGCTCTCGGCGAGCCGGCCCTCCGCGAAGGTGAACCTCGACCCCGAGGGCCTCGACCAGACCATCCGGTGTGCGGTCGCGCTTCCGACCATCTCGGAGGGCGGGCCCCACATCTCCATTCGGAAGCAAGCGCCCGACGCGCTCACGCCGGTCGACCTCGTCGAGGCCGACGCCATCCCCACTGAACTTGTCACCCTGCTGTGGATGCTGTACGAGCACCACTGCGTCGTCCTCTTCTCGGGGCCGACCGGCGTCGGCAAGACGACGCTCATGAACGCCCACATGCCGTTCATCGAGTTCGACGACCGGCCGGTCAGCATCGACGAGGGCTCCCGGGAGGTGCTGCTCCCCCACGAGACGGGCGTCTCGCTGACCACCCGCGAGCACCAAGACGCGTACAAGAACGTCTCGATGGCCGACCTGATGACCGAGACGAACTACCTGAACCCGGACGTCGAGGTCATCGCAGAAATAAACACACCGGAGTCCTTCGAGACGTTCGGCGAGGTGTTGCAGACCGGCCACGGCGTGCTCGGGACCACCCACGCCGAGGACATCGAGAAACTCGTCAACCGGGTCATCGAGAAGGGGCTTCCTACGTACCTCCTGCGTGAGATAGATCTCGTGGTCTTCCCCCGGAACGTCGACGGCGACCGGTACGTCGGCGAGGCCGTCGAGTTACTCTCCGAGCGGGAGGCCGGCGACATCGAGGAGACCCGCCGCGTCCGCAAGGACGGCGACGCGATACAGGTCAACGAGGTGCTCGCCCGGGCGCCCGACGGCGAGTGGACATTCGGGTACGATCACCCGAAACTGGGTGACCCGACCGAGCGGCGCGGCATCCGGACGCTCGACCGCATCGCCGAGCGGACCGACCGGCCGGTCGAGGTCGTCGAGGCGGAGTTCCACCGCAAGCACGGCTACGTCGAGTACCTCGTCCGGGAGGGGACGACCGACCTCGAGGAGCTGTTCGGCTTCCTCTCGGACCTCCGGACCGACGAGGCGGCGACCGTCGAGCGAATCGACAGCCCACACGGGGCCGCGACTCATGACTGAGCTTGCTACCGCGGTCGACCGGGGGCTGTACGCCCTTTTTTCGCGTCACGCCGACCGCCCCCGCCACGACCGCGACCGCGACCGGTACCGGGGGGCGGCCCTCGACGTCGGCTTCGACACGTACCTCGCACGCGTCTATGGCGCCTCCTGGCTGGTCGGGGCGGGCGTCGCCGTCGTGGTGCTGTCGGTCGTTCTCGCGCTCCCGGAGTCGACGGTCCGGGCGGTCGGCCGGACCGTCCACGCCGCGACGCCGGGGCTCAACCAGGTCCGGCGCCCCTCGATTCCGGAGGTGTACGTGGCCGTGGCGGCCGCGCTCGTGACTGGCGCCTGCGCCAAACTGGTGACGGTCAGGGGCGGCGGCGTCTACCTCCGGTGGCGGGCCGACGCCCGCCGGAGCGCCATCGAGCGGACGCTCCCGGGCGCGGTGCGTTACCTGCGGGCGCTGGCCGACGGCAGCGAGGACCGCCACGAGATGCTCCGGAAGGTGGCCGAACAGGACGCCTACGGCGAGACGAGCGACGCCTTCGAGCGGGTCCTTCGGAAGGCGGCGCTGACCGGCAGCCTCGACACCGGCCTGCGGCGGGTCGCCCGCGAGACGCCCTCGCGGGAGCTTCTGGCGCCCTTTCTCCTGAAATTCCGCGAGCACGCAAACCAGGGGACCGACGCCCTGACGGGCTACCTCCGGATGGAATCGCGGATGCTCTCCCACCAGCAGAGCCGTGCCCGACAGCGCGCCAGCGATTTCCTGGAACTGCTGGCGGAACTGTTCATCGTGTTGCTCGTGCTGCCGGCGCTTTTGGTCATCATCGTTACCGTGATGAGCGTGCTCGCGCCGGGGCTGTCGGCGACCGTGGCCGTGCCGGGCGAGCCGACGCTCCGGGCGCTCATGGTGTACGCCAGCGCGGGATTCGTCCTCGTCGTCGGCGCCGGCACGGCCCTCGTGGTCGCCGAACTCCGGCCGTCGAACCACACGCCCACCTACGAGCGGCCCGCGGGGCTCGCCGTGGTCCGGACGGCGCCCTCGAACCCGGCGAGCGCCGCCGTCGTCTGTCTCCCGGCGGCCGTCGCCGGCACGGCCGGCCTGTGGCTACTCGGCGAGCGGCCCGCCAACGCGCTACTGCTCGGGTACGCCCTCTACGGCCTCCCGGTCGGTGGGGTCGCGCTCCGGCGAGCGCGCATCGACGACGCCAAGGATCGGGAGATACGCGACTTCGTTCACGCCGTCTCGGGCCACGTCAGCCTCGGACGGCCATTCGGGCAGGCCGTCGAGACGGTGGCTCGCGGGGTGGACTTCGGCTCCCTGCAGGGCGACATCGACGACCTCGCGTTCGCGCTGGGGCTCACCACGGGCAGCGACGGCGGCGACACGCGCGGTGAGGCCCTCGACCGGTTCGTCGAGTCCGTTGGGACGCCGCTGGCCGAACAGTCCGTCGGCCTGGTCACCGGCGCGCTCGAGGCGGGTAGCGACGCCGAGACTACCTTCGAGACCCTGCAGACGGAAATTGGCCAGCTCTACCACCAGCGGAAGGAACTCCGGTCGGCGATGCTCGTATACGTCGCCGTCGGCCGTCGAGCGCGACGCCTGGCGGTTCTACCTCGTCACGCAGGCGACGATGCTCGCCTGCGGGTGGTTCGCCGGCACCGCCTCCCGCGGCCGGTACGAGGCGCTGCTGCACTCGGCGGCGCTCGTGGTCGTCTGCTACGCCGTCTTCGCGGGGGCCGGGATGATATGAACGACCGCGGCCAGTCGAACGTCGTCGGCGTCGCGCTCCTGCTCGGGGTTGCCGTCGTCTCGATGGGGGCGCTCACCGCGGCCGTCGGCGTCGTCGTCGAGTCCAGTGCCGGACAGGCCGACGCCGAGCGTGTTGCAACGGACCTCGACTCGGCGCTCCAGCCGGTCGCCGCGACCGGTCCCCACCGGGCACGCGTGACGTTCAGCGAGGGCCGACTCGGGCCCGTCGACCGGATCCTCGAGATACGCGAGTCGGGGACCGTCCTCGAGCGGGTCGAGGTCGACGCCTTGGTCTACGAGTCCGGCGACCGGCGAGTCGCCTTCCTCGCGGGCGGCATCGCCCGCGGCGGCCCGGGGCGGGCCTGGATCGAGGCGCCGCCGCCGATAACCGTTGACGACGACGTGCTGGTGGTCGGGGCGCCGCGTCTCGGCAACGAGGTGGGGTCGACCGGTGGCTCCGGCGGCGTCACCGCGACGATCGAGACGGACGTGAGCCACGACAGGCGCCCGCTCGGCGACGGGGAGTTCGCCGTCGCCCTCGAGACGTCGACGCCGTCGGCCTGGGAGCGGGCGTTCGAGGGGATGGGCGCGACCGTCACCCGCGAACCCGGTGACCCGCCGACGGTCGTCGCCACCTTCGACGGCGAGCGGACCGGCTACCTCGTCGTCCACGACCTCGAGACGGAGGTGTCCGGCGGTGGCTGACCGCGCGATGACCCCCGTCGTCGGCAAGGCCATGGAGGCGACGTTGGTGGTCCTCTACGTCGGCCTCGTGACGGCCGCGCTGTACGGCGGTGCCGTCCCCGAGTACCGGAGTTCCGCGGGCGCGGAGGTGGCCGAGCGGACGCTCGCCGACGCCGCGACGGACGTCGAGCGGGCGGTTCCGCCGGAGACGCGCGCGGCAACCGCCCGGGTCGAGGTCGACCTCCCGCCGACCATCGCCGGCAGTGCCTACCGTATCCGAGCCGACGGCGGGCGACTCCGCCTGGACCACCCCGACCCGGGGGTCGCGGCGACCGCGCCGCTGGTGCTACCCGACCGCGTCGACGACGTAAGCGGCACCTGGGAGAGCGGCGAAGAAACGAGCGTCCGCGTCGAGTCGACCGATGGCGGCCTCGAGGTGCACCTGGAATGAGGGGCCAGGCCAATCTCCCGGCGCTCGCGGTCGCGCTCCTCGTGGTCACCACGACCGCCGGCCTCGCGGTGGTAATCGCCGACGGCGCCTTCGCGAGCGCCCAGCGGGACGCTGGCGAGCGGGCGACCGCCGACGCGGTCGCCGACCGCCTGATTGCGGCCGATAGCCCGCTCACCGAACGCCGGAATGTCCTGAACGCCAGTCGCCTCAACGCGGCCGCCGTCGAGTCGGTCGTCCCCGACGGGACGCTCATCCGCGTCGCCGTCGACGGGGAGACCGTTTACGAGCGCGGGGACCCGACCGGTCCGACCGCCCGACGGCT
>PXSE01000101.1 GCA_003022905.1 Halobacteriales archaeon QS_9_68_42 | reverse complement strand
CGATTTCCGGGAGTGAGCGGATCGGAGATCCGCGATCTACGGAAGAGCTTCGCTCTTCCGGTATGACGAAAGACGGCTCGCGGAGCCGTCTTTCGAACCATGCTCCCGTGTCGTCGCTTCCTACGTCGCTCCTCCCGCTCGCTTCTTCCCGAGGCCTCCCTCGCTGTGCTCGCTCGGCCTCACTGCGCGCGGCCTCCGGCCGTGCTTGCGTCGGCTCGCTCCGCGAGCGGTCGGCCCCTTTCGATTTCCCATCCGAGGAAGGCTGGTCGGCCGGCTATCGCGTAACTAAACACGACGCCGGCCGCCCGCGGCGACCAGCCGGGTCCCGGCCGGAAACCGGCACGTCCGCCGGGAAAAGCAAAGGGACCATTGTGGCCGAAGCCGAACCACACGCCATGTCGACAGTTCGTGGACCGGGGTTCGCCAGGGACCACCCCCGGGCGTTGACTGCCGTCCTGACCATCGTGGGCTACGTCGTCGTCATCGGAACGCTGTACGGTGACGTGGGGCTGTACCCCGACATCTCGCGGTCGATGGTCGACCTGCTGGCGGCCGCCATCGCCGTGGTGAACTCCCTAACCGTCTGCTGTCTCGTCGCCGGGTGGTACTGGATACGCAACGACCGGGTGCGGAAACACCGGACGGCGATGATGGCGGCCTTCACGCTCATTCTCGTGTTCCTCGTTCTCTACCTGCTGAAGACCGGCGGCGGCGGCCGCAAGGAAATCGTCGAGGGCGCGCCGCTCCGGAGCTTCTACCTCGGCATGCTCGGCGTCCACATCCTGCTGTCGGTGCTGTCGGTGCCGCTGGTGCTCTACCAGGTTACGCTGGGGCTGACCCGCACGCCGGCCGAACTGCGGGGGACGGCCCACGCGACGGTCGGCCGGGTCGCCGCCTCCGCGTGGCTCGTCAGCCTCGTGTTGGGCGTCGTCACTTATCTCATGCTGGCGTTCTTCTACGGGCCCGAACACATCGAGTACGTCACCGGGGTCGCCTGAGATGGCCGACAAGGGTGCCATCCGGGGACGTGTCTGGGACGCTCTTGAGGAGTCCGGCGCGGCGCGGTTCCCGTTTCCGCCGCACGGCCGCATCACCAATTTCACCGGCGCGGAGGCGGCCGCAGAGCGGGCAATGGACCTGCCGGAGCTCGCCGGTAGCGAGGCGGTCAAGGCCAACCCCGACGCGCCGCAGTTGCCGCTCCGCCGGGCGCTACTCGAAGCGGACACCACCGTCTACATGGCGGCTCCGCGGCTCCGCGACGAGGAGCCGTTCCTCGAGTTGGACCCCGCGGAGATAGACGACACCGGCGCCGCGCCGACCGTCTCCCACGCCGGGACGTACGGCCGCCGGGTGCCGCCCGAGGCCCTGTCGACCGTTGACGCCATCGTCGTCGGTAGCGTCGCCGTCACCGAATCCGGCGAGCGCATCGGCAAGGGCGAGGGGTACAGCGACCTCGAGTTCGCAATGCTTCGGGCGTTCGGCCTCGTCGACGATGGGACGACCGTGGTGACGACGGTCCACGAACTGCAGGTCGTCGACGACGACGTCGGCGCCGAGGCCCACGACGTGCCGGTCGACGTCGTTTGTACGCCGGAGCGGACCGTCCGGACCGACGCCGAGGGCGGCAAGCCGACCGGCATCGACTGGGAGCGGCTGTCCGAGGACCGTATCGAGGAGATACCGGTCCTGGAGCGCCTGCGACCCGAGTGAGCGGCCCCCCGGGGCGCCGTCTTCGGTCGGTGCCGACCGCACCTGGTCAGTCCGTCCGCGGGAGGGCGGAGGCGCCGGCCGCGAAGAAGCTGACGGCCAGTGCGGACAGGACCACGAGGTTGAGGTAGGGGTCGGTACCGACAATTCCCGGTTCGGAGCCGGTCCACGACGCGAGCGTCCCCGGCCGGCGGTACGTCGCCGCCCGGACGCCGCGGGCGAAGTACGTCAGCGGCGACAGTTCCATCGCGGGGACGAACCACTCGGGGAGCAACTCGGGCGGGACGAAGGTGTCAGAGAGGAAAAGCAGCGGGAGCGCGACGCCGTTTGCGGCGGCGATGACGCCGTCCTGTGAGTCCGCAATCCGGCCCAAAAGCGCCCCGAACCCGCAGAACAGCGCGACGCCGGCGACCAGGTAGGGGACGAGCAGCGGCGACGGCGCGACGCCGGCGCCGGTCAGCGCCACGACGAGCGCGAGGACGAGAAGCGCCGCGAGTCCGATGACGACGACGTTGACGAGCGTCCGTGCGAGCAGCCACTCCGCCCGCGACAGCGGCGTCCTCGCCAGCTTCTCGAAGCGGTTGCCGTCCCGGTGGCGGGCCACCTCGCTGCCGACCCGCGACAGCGGCGTGAAAAGCACCACGACCGCGAGGTAGCCGGCGACGTAGTAGCCCGCCGGCTCGGTGAACAGGCCGCCGCCGGTCGGGTCGGTCCGCACCAGCGCGCCGAAGATGAGAATGATGATGACCGGAAAGAAGAACGTAAAGAAGACCGCCGTCCGGCGGCGGACGAAGGCGTACCAGGCGGCGCGCGTCTCGGCGGCGACCCGGCCGGCCTGGCTCATTGGGCCACCCCCTCGGTCGGAGCCGTCCCCGTCGTCGCCAGGTAGACGTCCTCGAGGGTCGGCTGTCGCCAGGTGAGCCGCTCGTACCCGACGCCCGCGTCGGCCAGCGTCCCGACGACCGCCGGTATCTCCTCGGGGGCGACCGCGACCGCGAGGCGCCGCTCGTCGGGCAGGACGTGGTAGCCGGCTCGCTCCAGCGCCCGGGCCGCCGCGCCCTCGTCGTCGGCCTCGACGACCAGCCGGTCGGCGCCGCCGTGGCGCTCCAGCAGCTCGGCCGGCGAGCCCAGCGCGACGAGTTGGCCGCCCGCGAGCAGCCCCACCTCGCCGGCCAACTGCTCGGCCTCCTCCATGTAGTGGGTCGTCAGCACGACGGTCCGGCCGCGGTCGACCAGCCCCTCGACGAGGGTCCATATCTCCCGTCGGCCGGCCGGGTCGACCCCGGTCGTCGGCTCGTCGAGAAACAGCAGCTCGGGGTCGTTCACCAGCGCCGTCCCGACGCAGGCACGGCGCTTCTGGCCGCCCGAGAGGTTCTCGTAGTGGGTGTCGGCGGCGCCGGTCAAGCCGACGTCCTCCAGAACCGCGTCGGCGTCGCGGGACTCCTCGTAGAGGCCGCCGTAGTACGCCACGAGTTCCCGGGCGGTGAGGCGGTCGGCGGGGGCGAACTCCTGCGGCAGCAGTCCGATGCGCTCGCCGGACACCTCCGACGGCTGTTTGCCGAACAGCTCGACGGTGCCGTCGACCCTCGTCGTGCCCGTCAATGCACGGATCAGCGTCGTCTTGCCGGCGCCGTTCGGGCCGGCGAGGACGAACACCGTTCCCTCCTCGACGGACAGGGAGACGTCGTCGAGCGCTACCGTCTCCCCGTAGCGGCGCCGCACCCGCTCGGCGCGAATGACCATGTCGGAGCGCGGACCGGCGTGACGAAAAGGGTGCTGTTCGCGGGCGAGCGCTTCCCGGAGGCGGCAGGGAGACCCCGCCGGCCGGCTACCTGACCTCCGGCCGCCAGCACAGGAGCGCCAGGGTAACGATGAAGACGGCCGTCGAGAGGTCGTAAGGCACCTTCGTGACCGGCGCCGCCAGCAGGCCGGCGGCGGCCCGGAGCCCGGCTGTCCCCGCGGCATCCACGTGAACGGGCGGACGGCACCGCCCGTGATAATGATTAGTGTAACTGTTTACCGGTACGACCGCACGCCGTCGCGCGGTCGATACCGAAACGACTACAGTAATCATTATCAGCGGTTCGGTTCGAGCGTCGACCGGGAGGGCGACCGCGAGGAGGGCGACGGCACAGCTCTGCTACTGACGGAATCACCGGTCCGTGGCCGTATCGACGGTGCCGGGCGACGAGACGCTGTGTGCTATCGCTCGGAGACGCAGTGCAGAAGGAGGAACGCCGACAGTTCGGCCCGCTAGTCGCTGCTGCTACCGGCTTCGTCTCCCCCACTGACGTCGGTGACCACCTCGTCGCCGGTGGTCACGATGTCGACATCGCCCTGGTCGCTGAGGTCCTCGATCCGTTCGGCGAACTCCTCGGATTCGAGTATCTGG
>PXSE01000100.1 GCA_003022905.1 Halobacteriales archaeon QS_9_68_42 | reverse complement strand
CCCGCCGCGGCCGCGACGGTGCTGGTCGTCGGCCTCCTGTGGCAGGCGGCCGCGGTCGGCTACGTCTCGGCGCCGTCCGAGACGCCAGTCGACCCCGCGGAGCACAGCTGGAAGCTCTTCGCCCCGAACCCGCCGACGACGGACGGCTACTTCGTGGTGCGGGGGAGCCTCTCGTCAGGCGAGACGGTCGACCTCTACCCGCACGCCGACACGGCCGACGAGCCACCGCCGGACACCGCCGCGACGTACCCGACCGCGCGGTGGCGGAAGTACCTCTCGGAAGCCCGCCGGAATGAGGCGGTCCGGCGGCAGTTCGCCGACTACCTCTGTCGGCGGGGCGTCGACGGCCACGACGCCGCGGTCGAGCGCCTCACGATGGCGTACGTCCAAGAGTCGGTCCGCCTCGACGAACCGAACACGGTCGAGCGAATCGCGCTGGGGCGGTACGACTGCCCGGTCGGCAGTTGAGGTTCACCAATCTGGAGGCGTGTTTAGTATAAACGGTCCACCCCATCGTGACCCGGACACTTATATATTACAACCGCATACAATCGCATACGAATTATAAAATGCCCATCGATCTTCGTGAACACGACCCGGATGACGCGCCCGCTATTCGTCCCGGGACGAACAAAGCTGCGATCATTAAACTCCTGTACAGGGACACGAACCTCGCGTACACCCCGGCGGAGATCCGGGACTTACTTGACTTGCCGCGCGGCACCACGTCAACGACACTGTCTCGACTTCGTGACGACGGCTTGGTCGGGAGAACCAGCGACGGCCTGTACCACGGCCTCGAACACCGCGATGACTTACGGCGGTTCGCGCGGAGTCTCGTGCAACTCGACGATATGGGAACTCGGTACCCGGACTCTGGGCTTGGACCGGGAGACGTGGAACAGACCGGGAGCGGTGCGAAGACGGAACTTCCGCGTGACCGCGGCGATCAGCATGCGGACCGTGGCGCGGAACCTACACCAGAGGACTGGGCGACGAGCATCGACACGAACGCGGGCGAAACCGACTCCGACCGTGGGGAGCGGTAAGGACCCGGATCGGTTAAAAAGGTACCTTACAGTGACGTATTATTACCCGCAAGGTAGTCTCGTGTTTGCTCAGGATCCGACCGGTGCGCATGACAACCCACGGCCTGTAACATCGATGTTTTTCAAGAAGTGCTGTGCGAGCAACGCGAGCACACCTAACGCACAAAGAGACCGGTGCGTATAGCAGCCGATAGTGAGTCGCGGGTTTCTCGGCCAGTTCAGCTAGTGATTCAGGGGGTGGGGTCCGTCGAAAGCACTTTTTATTCGAGAGTATAGTAGCTGGCCGTGAACAAGGGCGAACGGAATCGGCAGGAAGCGACTCCAATCGACCGGCGGTCGCTGCTTGCCACACTCGGGGTGAGCGGGGCAGGTACCGTTGCTGGCTGTAGTGAAGGAGGCCAAAACGGCACAGAAACAGTTAGCGGGACGGACACAGGAGAAACGGAAGGAACGGAAGAAACGAAAGAAACGGAAGAATCGGAAGAATCGGATGGCCAATCTGACCTTGGCGACATTTACGTGGCGCCGGACGGGTCCGACGAGGCCGAGGGAACGGCCAACGCCCCGCTCGCGACGATTCAGGAGGCGTTCAACCGGGTCGACCCCGGCGAGACCATCTACGCCAGTCCCGGCGAGTATCAGGAGTCCCTCGAAATCGGAGAAGGGGGCACGGCCGATGCCCCAATCGAACTTACCGGGCCGCCAGACGCAATCCTTCGGCGGCCCTCAGGCGCGCCCGCCGCCGCGTTAATCGGCGGCGACCACGTCCACGTGACCGGACTCACCATCGACGGGTTAGCAGACCCCAGCCGGCCCGAGGACCCCGACGCGTACGGCAACGGTCCGCTGGTCCTTGTCACCGCGATAGACTTCGATGAGTTCAATCAGGGGTCCGTCATCGCGCCACACGGCATCGGTAACTCCGGCCGCCAACTCGTCAAGTTTCGCTTCTGTGCGAACGCCGAGGCCGGCCCCTTCCGGGTGACCGGCCGCGCCGGGGCGAAGTGGCAACTCACCGACCAAGAGAATCATAACGGCGAGATTGTCTACGTCGGAACTGCACCGAATACCATCGACAAGTTCGACGGGTACTCCGGTTGGGACCGGACCCACAACGTCCACGTACACCATATCGATAACTCGGCCGGTCACCAACACGCCGTCCTCGTCGACACCAAGCCCGGGACCGAGAACGTCACGGTCGAGTACTGTACCGACGGCGGAGGATCCTGGAGCAGCGTGGACTGGGACACCTCCTCGCTGATTCTCAAGGGGCACCGCTGCACGGTTCGGTGGAACCGGCTCCAGGACGGGCACGGGAACGGGCTCAAGATCGGGCGGGAATTCACCGACAGCGCGCCGGACGACGAGTTCCGCGACAAGGTCGCTACGGAGAACGAGATATACGGCAACGAGATTCTCGGGTTCGACGACGACGCCGTCTCCTTCTATCCGGGGTCCGAAGCGGGCCAGGGACCCGAACACCAGGCAGTGTACTGCGGGAACACGGTCGAGGGGCGCGCGACCGGGGAGCCGGAGGGGGCCTGCAGCGAGAACGTCCCGACGACGGACAGAGTCGGACACGTCGGCGGCAATAGCCCCTGGACAGGGAAATCGCTCCCGGAAAGTACCGGACCGGGGGAAATCGACAGGAGTGACAACGAGGGGCCGGAGCCCGACTTTTCGGTGTCGGGGGGTCTGGAGTCCGAAACCGCGACCGTCGGCGATAGGATTACGATTCTCGCGACCGTCGAGAATTCGGGCGGCGAAGGCTCGATAGAGTTGACCGTCGAGACCGAGGGAACCGTGGTCGGACAGAAGCTGGTGACCGTCTCCGCCGATTCGGAGGTGACGACGGAGGTCCGAACCAACCCCGCCCCGAGTCCTGGGACGTACACGTTCACACTCAACGGCGAGGAGGTCGGGGAAGTGACCGTCGAGTCGGACGACGAGTAGTCGGCAATCCGACGTGACTCGAATCGCCGTCAACTGTTTTAGCTCGACGTCGTCGACAGTAGATGTCACTCTGGTCTGCTTCGAGGCCGACGACAAGCAGTGTCACTACCACGCCCTGCGGGAGGTCCTCCTCGAGGATATCTGATTCCGGAGCGCGGCGGTTAAGTCGCCGGCGCCGAACCGGTGGACATGAAACTGGAGACGATGCGGCCGAACCCGGTGTGGGACGCCGAGTCCTACGAGGACGCCGTCGCGACGTTCGAGGCGATGGCCGACGACGTCGTGGTCAAGGTGTGGGGCGGCGACTGGTGCAAGGACTGCCGCTCGCAGTTGCCGGACTTCGGGGCGGCGATGGAGGCGGCCGGCGTCGACGCCGTCGAGCACTACCCCGTCGAGAAGGCCGACGACGGCTCGAAAATCGGCCCCGGCGTCGAGGAGTATGGTGTCGAACGCATCCCGACCGTCGTCGTCGAGGACGACGAGGGCCGGGAACTGGCCCGGTTCGTCGAGGAGGCCGAGGTACCCCTCGTGGTCCACCTGGCCGAGCAACTCGAGGACGCGGTCTGACCGTCAGTCGCCGTTGTCGACCCACGCCAGCGCCTCGCTCATCTCGTGTTTCGGCGGCGAGCAGGTGAAATCCCGGCAGGCGTACACCGTCGGCCGGCCGTCGCGGGCCTCGCGGTTCGCCCAGATTGGCGGGACCGCCGACAGTCCGAGTCGGTCGGCCCACGCCTCGATTCCGGACTCGGTCGGCGGGCGGACGCCAAGCAGCCGCGTCGGCAGGTACGTCGACCCGACCGTCTCGCGGAACCCGTCGGGCAGTTCCTCGGCCGCGACGGTCAGCTCGAAGTGACCGACGGCGTGGTCGTCGGCCGCCAGTGCGAGCGAGCCGTGCGACAGCGGGTTCGACTCCAGCGTCCCCGCGTGCGTCTCGAGGACCGACTTGGCGACGTCGAGGCGTCGGTCACCTCCTGGGGCCGGGCGAGCAGCGACTCCCCGCCGGTCGGCGTGAAGTACAGCGTCGCCGCCGACTCGTCGTAGAACGCCTCGCAGACGGCGCGGCCCAGCTCGAGGGCGAAGGCGAGGTGGCCGACGTTGCCGGTCGCCTCGTAGAGGTTCAGCGCGCCGCGCCCGAGGAAGGCGTAGTCCTCGAGGTACCCCGGGATGCCGACGTCGCCACCGCGGGACGTGGTCCCGCGAGCCTCCGAGCTTCGCTCGGAGACACCTTTGAACCGGCGGTTCAGCCGCCCGGCGTCGGCGTCCCAGAGGTACTCGCGGCAGAACGACAGCGCCTCGGCGGCAGTCTCGGCGTACCCCTCGTCCAGCACGAGTGCGCCCTCGGCCAGCGCGGATATCATGAGGCCGTTCCAGCCCGCAAGCACCTTCTCGTCGCGCGGCGGCCGGGGACGCCCCTCGCGGGCCTCGAAGGCCTGCTCGCGGGCGCGTTCGAGCCGTTCCTCGAGCGCCGGCGTGTCGAGGTCGTACGCCTCGGCCAGCGCCTCGATGGACGCTGACTCGGTGAGGACCGTCGTCCCGTGCTCGAAGTTGCCGGCCTCGGTGACGCCGTAGCGGTCGCAGAACAGCGCGGCGTCGGTGTCGTCCTCGACCGCGTCCTCGACCGTTTCGGGCGTCCAGACGTAGAAGGCGCCCTCCTCGCGCTCGCCGGCGGCGTCCTCGCTTTCGGCGTCCAGCGTCGCGTAGAAGCCGCCCTCGGGGTGGGTCAGCTCCCGCTCGACGAACTCGAACGTGCCGCGGACCGCCTCGGCGTAGCGCTCCCGGCCGGTGACCTGATAGCCCGAAAGCAGCGCGCGC
>PXSE01000099.1 GCA_003022905.1 Halobacteriales archaeon QS_9_68_42 | reverse complement strand
GCTGTACTCCGGGACGATGATGTTCGTCCAGGCCCTCGGCTCCGGGGCGGTCGGCCTCGCCGTCGACGGCGGCGCCAGCTACACCCTCGTGTTCCGGGTACTGGCCGGCGGCGTCGCCGTCATCCTGATCGTACTGGTCGGCCTCTACGCGGACGGACGACTGCCGGCCGGCGGCCGACCGGCCGGGGCGGTGTAGGTACGTACGTTCGCAGTATGAGCGCACGCACTGCCGAAACGATGTCCTTTTTCGAACTGGAGACCGTTCGTACGCCAATGGAGTACGTACAGGAGCGGGTGACGACGCTCCACGATTTCGGCGACGCGACGCCCGAGGCTCCCACGGGCCGCGCCGCCGTGGTCGTACCGATGACGGAGCGGGAGCACGCCGCCCTGGCGGCCGAGCGGGCCCTCTCGACGCTGGAAACCGTCGATCCCGAGCGGGTCGTCGTCCCGCTGCGGGCCTCCGAAGACCGGGTCGGCGCCGTCGCCGAGTGGCTCGCCGGCTTCGACCTCTCGCTGGAACTGCTGTGGTGTGACGGCCCCCGGGTCGGCGAGTTGCTCGCCGCGACGGGCCTCGACGGCCCCCAGGGGAAGGGCCGGGACGTCTGGCTCGCGCTGGGCGTCGCCGCCGACAGCGACTACGTCGTCGTCCACGACGCCGACGCGACCACCTACGACGAGGGCCACGTCCCGAAACTGCTGTTCCCGCTTTCGAACGGCCACGCGTTCTCGAAGGGCTACTACGCCCGCGTCGAGGACGACCGACTGTACGGTCGGCTGTTCCGACTGTTCTACCGGCCGCTGGTCCGTGCGATGGCCGACGAAGACGACGCCGACGTCCTCGGGTACCTCGAATCGTTCCGGTACGCCCTGGCCGGCGAGTTCGCCATGACCGGGGGGCTCGCCCGGGGGATGCGCCTCCAGCGCGACTGGGGGCTGGAGGTCGGCACGCTCGGGGAGGCCTACCGGCTGGCCGGCCCCGACGCCGCCGCCCAGGTCGACCTCGGCGTCCACCAGCATGACCACCGCTCGGTGTCCGGCCCCAGCGGCCTCTCGGACATGTCCCGGCAGGTCGGCGCCGCGCTGTTCCGGGCCGTCGAGGAGAACGGCGGCGCCCCCAACTACCCGACGCTGCCGGAGCGGTACCGGACGGCCGTCGAGCGACTGGTCGACGGCTACGCCCTCGACGCGGCGTTCAATGGCCTCGAGTTCGATCGGGAGGCGGAACTCCAGCAAGCCGACGCTTACGCCGACGCCGTCGCGCCGCCGGGCGAGGACGGCCGACTGCCGGCCTGGCGGGCCGCCGCCGTCACGCCCGAGGAGGTCGCCGAGGCCGCGGCCGCCGACCTCGTGGAGGCGACAGCCCACGCGCCCGACGCCGTCCCGACCGAGCGCTGAGGACCCGTCGCGTTCCGGCCTCAGTTCCGGGCGGGCCCGCCGTCCTACCACTCGTCGATGCCCGCCGGGTCGAGGTGCAGGTGGGCGTCGCCGACCGCCTCCATCGCCGTCAGCGCGTCGACGAGGTCGGTCTCGATGTCGTGGGCCTCCACGAGCGTCAGCGCCCCGTCGACCTCGACGTGGGCCTCGACCTCGAGGTCGGTGCCGTCGTAGAAGACGGCGACGTCGTGGACGCCCCGGACGTCGGGGTGGGCGCGGAGTTCCTCGACGATGCGGCGACGCTGTGCTTCGGAGGGCGAAGCGCCGACCAGGTAGGAGACGTTCTCGCGGCCGATCTCGACGCCCTGGTAGACGACCAGCAGGCTGACCAGCCCGCCCGCGACGGCGTCGAACAGCGGGTAGCCGACGAGGATGCCGACGACGCCGACCAGCGCCGCCACGGAGGTGTAGATGTCGTTGAGCGAGTCGACGGCCAGCGCCTCCAGTGCCGAGGAATCGACGCTCGCGTTGACCCGGTTCGTGTACCAGTACAGCAGGTACATGTCGGCCATCGAGAACAGCAGCGCGCCGACCAGGAGTGCGTCGAACCGGACGGTTGGGCCCTCGAAGACCCCCTGGGCGGACTCGTACAGCAGGTTCAGCCCGAGCAGCACGACGACGGTACCGACGAACAGCGCGGCCAGCGGTTCGACCCGCTGGTGGCCGTGGGGGTGCTCCTCGTCGGGGTCGGCGTAGACGCTGCGGCCCCACACCAGCACGACGACGCTGGCGACGAGGTCGGCAACCGAGTGGGCGGCGTCCGCGAGCAGGGCGACCGACCCGAACGCCACTCCGGCGGCGGCCTCGACGAGGATTTTCGCGGCGTTGCCGGCGACGTTGACGACGCTGGCGCGGGTGAACCCCCGCTTTGCGGCGTCGCCCTCGAGGCCCGCCTCCGCGACCGCGGCGTCGCTCATTGCCGGCCATAGCTCCACCAGCCGCTTAAATGAGGGGATTACTGGCCCCGAACGTGGCGCTTTGAGGGGACTAAAACTTCAGCCGGACGGCACCGTCGTCGCCCACGGTCGCGCCCTCCTGGTCGGCGAAGGCGGCGTGCAGTTTCTCGTAGGTGTCGTCGACGGCCTGGACGACGACCTTTGTGTCCGCACAGACCGGCATGAAGTTGGTGTCGCCGGCCCACCGCGGGACGAGGTGGGTGTGGAGGTGGTCATCGATGGACCCGCCGGAGGCGTCCCCGAGGTTCAGCCCCGCGTTAACGCCGTCGGGAGCGAGGGCGGCGTCGAACGCTTCGATGGTCCGCTGTTTGAGCAGAGCGTGGTCCAAGAGCGTCTCCTCGTCGAGGGCCTCGAACGCCCCAGTGTGTTCCCGTGGGATGACCATCGCGTGCCCCGGGTTGTAGGGGTAGTTGTTCAGGAGCACGTAGGCGTGGGCCGACTCGGCGACCACGAGCGCGTCGCGGGCGTCCTCCCGCTCCGGTAGCGCGCAGAACGGACAGCCGTCGATGTCCTCGTTGCCGTCCCGTTCGACCCATTCGATGCGCCACGGCGCGAACAACTGGTCCATACCACTTACTTGACTGGGGGTCGCTTAACGCTGTTCGCTCCAGTCGAGATATTTAAATATTGTGGCCGTTTAATCGACCGACAGCGGCGGTGAGACAATTTCAGAGACGTGAATGAACTTTTAGGCGGTCTCAGAACACGTCTGACGGGAGCCGGTTCTCGCGGCACGATGAACAATCAAAACGGTCGGTAACCGAAGTACCCTTTTATACAGGTTTCGGAGCTACGAGAGAGTGACAATGGCTACTCGAATAGATGACGAGCGGATAGCCGAGAAGTGCGAGGAGTGCAACCGCAAGACCCCCCATGAGGTACGCATCCAGTTGTTGACCGAGAGCCAAAAGGACAAGAACGCACAGTTTTCGCGGGAGCCCTACCGCGTGTCAACGTGTCGGACCTGCGGTGCCGAGGAGACGGTCCGGATGAACAATGCGTGAGTCTGGCCCCGACTATTGCGCCCGCGTCGTCACTTCGCAGCCGTCCTCGGTGACGATGACCGTGTGCTCCCGCTGGCTGACGAGGGAGCCGTCCTGTTCCTTGAGAACGGGGTAGCCGTGGACGACGTTCTGCTGTTCGAGGCGACGTAGCGCCATCTTTGCCCGCGAGGTGTCTAGCCACCGGCGGGCGAACGGGAGCGTCTTGAACTCCTCGACGATCTGTTCGAGCGCCTCCCGGGCCTGCCGGTTGCGGACGCTGGCCTCCCGTTCCAGCGAGTAGATCTCCTCGTGGGCGCCCTCGGTGACCTTGCCGCCGCCGTCGGTGGCGAACGGCTCGATGGCGACCACGTCGCCGGCCTCCAGTTCGACGCCCTGACCGACGGCCCGGTTGGGGACGTTGGGTTCGGTGTGCTGCTCCCAGTGGCCGAGGCCGTGGCCGGTGAGGTTGACGACGGGGTTGTAGCCGTAGCCGTCGATGACGGACTCGATTTCGGCGCCTATCTCGCCCGTTTCGACGCCCGGTTCGACGACCTCGATTGCGGCCTCCAGCGCCTCCTCGGGGGCCTCCGCGAGGTCGGCGTGCCCCGAGAGGTCCACCGTGACCGCGGTGTCGGCCAGCCACCCGTCGACGTGGACGCCGATGTCGAGGTTGACCATCTCCTCGCCGAACGTCGCGTTGTCGTCCGGGGTCGGCGTCGCGTGGGCGGCCTCCTCGTCGATGCTGATGTTGACCGGGAAGGCGGGTTCGGCGC
>PXSE01000098.1 GCA_003022905.1 Halobacteriales archaeon QS_9_68_42 | reverse complement strand
CCGGCTTCGTACATCTTCGCCCCCAGCACCGCTATCATGCCGGCGTTGTCCCGGAGGAACCGCGGTTCGGGCGCGTAAAACTCGGCGCCGCGCTCCTCGCACATCGTCTCCAGCATCCCCCGGAGGCGGTCGTTCTGCCCGACACCGCCGCCCAACACAAGCTCATCGGCGCCGGTCAACGACAGCGCCCGCTCGCTGACCTCCGTCAGCATCGCGAACACGGTCTCCTCGAGGCCGCGACAGACATCGTCGACCGGCACGCCGTTGTCGACGGCCTGCTTGGCGGCGGAGGTGATGCCTGCAAACGAGAAGTCCATCCCCTTGACGACGTACGGCAACTCGACGTACTCGCCGTCGCGGGCGTGCTCTTCGACCTTCGGGCCGCCGGGGTGGGTCCAGCCGACGTGGCGGGTGAACTTGTCGATGGCGTTGCCGACACCGGTGTCCATTGTCTCGCCGAACACCCGGTAGCGGCCGCCACGGTAGCCGAGGACGTGGGCGTTGGCGCCGGAGGCGTTCAGACAGACCGGCGAGTCGAAGCCCGAGCGGTGCCGGCCGATTTCCAGGTGGGCGACCATGTGGTTGACGCCGACCAGCGGCACCGCCAGTCGGCCGGACAGCGCCCGGGCAGCGGTGCCGGCGATGCGGAGACACGGCCCGAGTCCCGGGCCGCGAGAGAAGGCGACGGCGTCCAGTTCGGTTGCGGGGTCGCCGTACCGCTCGCGGACGGTCTCGAGGGCGGCCTCGACCACCTCGGGGACCGCTGCCCGCATGTGCTCGGCGGCCTCGCGCGGGTGAATGCCGCCGCTATCGGGAGCGTAGGCGTCGGATTCGATGCAAACGTCGTCAGTCTCGGCGTCGAAGACGGCCGCGCTGGCACACCAGGCGGTCCCCTCAACGCCGAGCACCCGGGTCACGGCCTACTCGAACTCGGTGTAGCCGCACTTGCCGCAGTGCTGGCGGTCGCCGTACTCGCCGAGGAAGGTGTCGCCGCACCGGGGACACTGCTCGCGGTCGGCGGTGCCGTCCTCGCTGTAGAACTCGTGGCGCGCCATTCAGGCCTCCTCCGCGTCGGCGTCGCCCTCGTCCTCCTCGCCGTCGGCGGTGATTTTGTTCCGCTCGAGCATGTGCTCCTGCTCGACGTCCTCGGCGGCCTCGCTGTCCTCGTACACCTTCGCGTAGCCGACGGTCTTCCGCATGCCGTACTTGGTGTCGAGCTCGTGGACGACTACCTCGCCGGCGTCCTTGTTCAGCTTCGCGGCCAGCGAGTCCCGCACCGACAGCCGTGACGGGGTCGCCTCCTCGTGGATCAGCTGGAACCGGACGTCCGTCCGGTGCAGCATCGGGTTCTCGTCCTCGTCGATGATTTCGACGTCCATGGTTACGTTACCCCGAAATTCCGCCGAAACACTGAAAAGGATTTCGAAGCGGCCGGTCGGCTCACGTGTCGGCGCCGAGGCGTCCGGGACGAACTCCTTGCCGCCCGTCGGCCCGGTCAATGTCAGTCCCGCCGTCGAGGTGGTCGCCGTCCGCAGTATCGGCCGCCGCGACACGCCGCTATCTGCCCCGTCGGAGTCGACCACGGTACGGCGTAACAGCGGAAACGATAGGACAAGGCTATTTTCTCCGGTAAATAACTAAAGGGGACGTGAAATACTGCCGGAGTGAAGCGGGTTTGAGCTGGACGGTGCGGCCCCGACTGCTCAGACCGCAAGCATGGCCGCCAGCCGGTCGTCGTCGCCGTCCATCGCCGTGAGCAGTTCCCGGCAGCGGGCGCGGAGCGGCCCATTGACCGTCGCCAGTACCATCCCCTCGTTCGGCTGGCCGTAGACGACGGCGGCGCCGTCGGGTGCGGCGAGGGCTGCGGGCAGTGCCGCCAGGTCCTCCTCGCCGTCGACGGTGACGACGACCGACCCGGGGCGGTCGAGCGCCTCGACCAGCGCCTCCAGCAGGTCGTCGGTCAGTGTCGCCGGCGGGTTCTCGACCCCGAGTTGGTGGTCGAAGCCCTCGATGGCGTCCAGCACCTCGCGCTCGACCTGCTCGCGTTTCGTCTTGCCGTCCACCAGCGCGACCGCCGGCCGGTAGCCGGCCGAGAGCAGGTGGTAGGAGACGATATCGCCGACGGCGATGACCGGCTCGGTCGCATCGCCGAGAAGCACCTCCGCGTCGGTGTAGACCGGGCCCAGCGGCTCCTTGAGCTCCGGGCGGAGCGACTCGGGGAGTTCGACGACGGCCTCGGCCATCCTACCGGACCTTCAGCGCGTAGCGGCCCGGCTCGGTGACCTCCATCTCCCCGGCGATGTCGCTCGACTCGGGGTGAGCGATGACCACGTAGCCGGCCCAGTCCTCGGTCAGCGAGTTCGAGCCGCAGGCGGGGCACTGCTCGCCGTCGTCGACCTCGAGCACGCGGTGGCAGTCCCGGCAGACGAGGCGGTCGGCCATCTAATCACCCGCCTGCGCCTCGCGGCGCTGCCGTTCCTCCTCGAGCCAGCCGTGCTTGCCGAGTCCCGGCTGTTTCGCCGTCAGCCCGATCTTCGAGTCACGGGGGTTCCGCTCGTCGATGCTCTTGGTGACGATGCGCGCGCGGACGGCGTCGCCGACCGAGAGCACGCGGTTGGAGTCCCGGGAGGCAAGCTGCTGGTTCTCCTCGTCGTAGGCGAGGTACTCGTCGGAGATCTGCGAGACGTGCAGTAGGCCGTCGACGGGGCCGATGCCGACGAAGGCGCCGAAGTTGACCACCTCGACCACCTCGCCGTCGACGACCTCCTGCATCTGAGGGTCGAAGGTGACCGCGTCGAACTCCGCCTCGTAGTAGACGCCCGGCCGGTTCGGCAGTACGGCCCCGTCACCGATGTCGTGGACCGCCGTCACGGAGACGACGCTCCCGACGTCCTCGTCCATCCGTCCTTCGAGTTTGTCCTGCAGTAGTCGCTTGACCAGCTCCGGCGAGACGTCCGCGAGGTGCCTCGGCGGCACCTCGACCGTGTCTTTGAGTCGTACCCGTTTGTACATGCTATGGTTCAGTGATCTCGAGTTTGGTTCGCCCGCGTAAACTAATTACGGGAACGTTCGCTTCCAGCAACCGCTCTCGCAGCGGCATGTCGCTCGTGACCGCGTAGTCCGCGTCGCGGCCGGCCTCCAGCACCGCGTCGTCGGCGTACTCGGCGTCGTGCTCGACGGTCTCGCACTCCTGGCGCGCCAGGTCGGAGCCGACGCTTGCGGCCGTCGCCGCCTCGCCGTTGCCGTCCGCCAGGTCATCCAGTTCGGACAGCACCGCCCGGGGGACGACCGCCTCGTGCTCGCCGAGCAGGCGGTCGAGCTCCTCGAACACCCGCACGTCGACCTCCACCGGCGCCATTAGTGCGTTGGTGTCGAGCACGACTCTCATCCCTGTAGCGTGCCGACGCCGATGAGCCGCCAGCGCGCACCGACGCGGCGGTTGATGGCTATCTTGGCGTTCGGCTCCGCACAGACGGGCCGCTTGAGGTTCACCTCGCACTCGCCCTCGCGGGCGCTGGTGACCGCGCCGACCGTCGTGGCGGTGCCGACCGTCAGCATGAGCGGCTCGCCGGTCGATATCTCCTCGACGTCGCCCTCGCCGACGATGCGGTCGAACAGCTCGACGTCCATCGTGAATCCGTCGTGGGTCGGCGGCAGGCTCCCCGGCGGGCCGGCGACCTGCCCCGCCAGCGCGTCGCCCTTCGTCAGCGAGGGGTCCAGCCCGGTGCCGACGCCGAGCAGGCCGCCCGGCGTCACCTCGTCGACGAACTCGCCGCCGGCCTGCAGCGACCGGACGGTCGTCTCGACGGGGTGGTACTCCGAGGAGCCGCCCTCCTCTATCTCCCGGCCAGGCCGGACCTCCAGCTCGTCGCCCTCGTGGAGCCGACCCTGCGACAGCGAGCCGCCCAGCACGCCGCCGGTCAGGTCCTCCCAGGTCGTCCCCGGGCGGTTGATGTCGAACGAGCGGGCGACCTGCAGGCGGGCGTCGGCGTCGGGGTCCCGTTCCGGCGTCGGAATCTCCTCCTCGATGGTCTCGATGAGCAGGTCCATGTTGACCTCCTGTTGGGCCGAGGTGGGGACGATGGGTGCGCCCTCGGCGACGGTGCCCTCGACGAACTCCTCGATCTGCTCGTGGTTGCGGACCGCCTGCTCGCGGTCGACCAGGTCGACCTTGT
>PXSE01000097.1 GCA_003022905.1 Halobacteriales archaeon QS_9_68_42 | reverse complement strand
CGAGACGACCCAGAGGGCGGGGTACTCCCGAATCTGGAGGTGTCTGTCGCGCTCGTTCTCGCGGTAGACGGCGACGGCGCCTTTGTGGATGGACCACGGGAAGTTCGACGTCCGGAGGTCCAGTTCCGGCGGGAGCGTCGGCGCGACCGACTTCGAGAGCCGGACCTCGACGTCGTCGTCGAGCGAACGGGCCAGCGTGATGGCCTCGTCCCAGTCGCCGGCGGTGCGCTCGTCCATGCCCACGGTAGGGGCGCCGAGGACATAAGCGACAGCGTTCGGGAGGGCGGCGCTCGTCAGGCGCGGGTCGCGTTGTAGGTCACCCGCACCTGGTATCTGACGCTGACGTCGCCGGTTTCGACGGACGTGCTGCCGTCATCTGTGGCTGCCAGCGGCGCGGCCGCCTCGTACTCGACGGGCCGGTAGCGCTGCTGGGAGGCGTCGACGGCGACGACGCTCGTCACCTGCAGGCCGCCGTTGGCCGCGACGGTGTCGGCCTGCGAGCGCGCGTCCCCCATGGCGTCCTCGATGGCCCGCTCCCGCAGGTCGGTGCGACGGTCCTCCGACAGCGTGAACCGGACGGTCTGTACCTCGGCGCTGACGTTCGCCGCGGCGTCGATGACGTCGCCGGCACGCTGTGGGTCGTCGAGCCTGACGACGAAACGGTGGGTGCCGCGGTACGGGGGGAACTCGTCGCGGCGCTCGTCGATGCGGTACTCGTCGGTCTCGTACTGGTCAGTACTGATGCTGGTCGCCTCGAACTCCTCGCGGAGCGCGTCGGCGCCCCGCGTGAGGTTGTCGCGGACGACGCTGGGGTCGTCGCCCTCGGCGGTGACGGCGACCCGGACGACCGCCCGGTCGGGGGCGGCGTCAGCCTCGCCGGTCGCGTCGACGGCGACGGTCCGGTCGGCGTTCGCGTCCGGATCCTGAGCGCCGGAGGGCGCAACCAGAGCGGCGCCGGTCAGCGCCGCAGCCAGGAGCGCCACGACCACGACCAGTATTGGCAGTTTCTCTCGTTTCATGCGTGAGCAGGGTCGGCCGCGGGTGACGTATAAACAGCGTAATCTCAAATGACCGTTTGAGTCTACTCGCTCTGTTCGGTCTCGAGGTAGAATACGTCGACGGTGACGTCGATGTTGTGTCTATTTGCGAGCCGTTGCTCAAGGGCGTCGGCCAGTCCCGGTCGGGCGGCGTCGGGCGGGACCCCGATGGTGACGGTGACGTTCTGCGGGCGCTGGAAGAGGACGTACTGTGACTCGGCTCGGACCTCGAGTTCAACGAGTTCGTGCTCGCTGTAGGCCGGTTGCTGCAGTTCGGCGTCGACGGCGGTCCGAATGTCGTTCTCGGCGGTGGCCATCCGGTAGGAGTCGTACGTGACGCCGCCGAGAAACAGCGACAGGACCGCGATGGCGCCGACGAGGACGACGGCCCGCTGGAGGGTCGCCACCCGGGCCTGGTCGCGCTGGAAGAAGTACTCGGGACGGTAGCCGCTGTACCACAGCACCACGAGCGCCGCGAGGTTGATGGAAAGGACATTGACGGCGACGAGGACGGCCGACCCCAGTGCCAGCGCCGGCTCGCCGTAGGCGATGCCGATGCCGACCGTCGCGGCCGGCGGGATGAGCGCGACGGCTATCATCACGCCGACGAGCGCCGCCGAGACCCCGGCGGTGAGGCTGATTGCCCCGGCGACGCCAGCCCCGATGGCGACCGCGAGCGAGAGGAAGTTCGGCGAGAGGCGTTCTTCGACCTCCGCCAGCGAGAGGGGGTCGATGCCGGGGGGCACGAGATTGGTGGCTTGGACGAAGACGGCGAAGGCCGTCGCGGAGGCGACCGCCAGCGTCACGCCGAGCACCTGCAGGACGACCCCACGGCGGAACATTTCGGTGTCGTCGACGACGCTGCCGACGGCCGCCGACATCGCCGGCCCGATGAGCGGTGCGATGACCATCGATCCGACGACCGTCGCCGGCGAGTCGAGCAACAGGCCGGCGGTCGCGATGATCGCCGAGACGACGGTCATCACGAGGTAGATGGGGAGCGACGGAGCTAGCTCTTTCGCGCGGGTCTCCAGCTCCTGGCGGGCGATGCGCTCCTCGCTGTCCGCGCGCTCCTCGTATTCCTCTTCGAGGGCCTCGAACTTCTCTGAGAGGACCGTCTCGGCGCTCAACACGACGGTGTAGGCCTCCCGCTTGAGGCCGGCCTCGCGCAGCGACTCTAGTATCGGCTCGACCGCATTGGTCGGCAGCGGGAAGTACGCGACGGCGGTGTACTCGCGGCCGCTTGTCTCGTCGGTGACGACGTAGTCGATGCCCTCGTTGTCGAGCAATTCGAGTACCGCCTCCCGCTTGCCGGCGGGGATTGTCACCTGGACGAGTCGCACAGGCGGGCCTCGAAGCCCTGACCGATAACGCTACCGCCGTCGCGTCGACCGGTCGGCTTATCCGCGCCAGCGGCCAACCGTCGGTATGTTGGCGGCAGTCCCGGGGTGACGACGGAGCCGAACCACTTCGACTGGGCCGCCGAGGACTTCGTCGTCACCGACCTGCCCGGGTTCGGGTTCATGGCCGGCATTCCCGAGGAGGTCCGCGAGCGCATCAAGACCGACGTCGTCCGATATGTCGAGGGACACGCCGACGACATCCTCGTCGGCGTGCTCGTCGTTGACGGCAAGGCCGCCGTCGACATCATCGACCGCCACTCCGGCCCCGACGAGATTCCACACGACATCGAGATGTTCGGCTTCCTGCAGGAGCTCGGCGTCCCGGCGGTCGTCGCCGTCAGGAGACCCGCTGTAAGGACTGCGGGGAGAAGTTCCGCCGGATGCCGCTGACCGGCGACTGCCGGGAGTGCGGCGGCGACGTGACCCTCACCGTCTACGAGGGCTCGGTGAACAAGTACATCGACACCGCCCTCCAGGTCGCGGCAGAGTACGACTGCCGGGAGTACACCGTCCAGCGGCTCGAAATCCTCGACCGCGCGGTCGAATCGATTTTCGAAGACGACACCAACAAACAGAGCGGCATCGGCGACTTCATGTAACCCGAACTTTTTGCACGGCGCGCCGCAGGCGCGCCGGCAAAAACTTCGATGAAAAATAGCGCCTCGCTCCCGTCGCGCCCTCCCTGCGGTCGGGCGCGGTGGTCGCTCATCCCCACGGCGCCTCACTCCGTTCGGTGCCGAGGATTGCCCTCGTCACGCTGAAAGTCCGGAAGAACCGCCATTGCTCGCGGAGACCGCCGCAACGGTGGAGAATAGTCGCACCGGTGGCACATCTGAAACGGTGGCTCGGCTGAATCCATCATCACAAGGGGCTCAGCGGGGGTAATCGCTCGTCATCGCCACCACCGGGACTCCGTCACCAAGGCGCAAAAATCCGTCCCTCCAGCGCGAGCGACACTGCTCAGATAAGAGAGCAGGCGGTGACGGGTCGACCGAGACCATCTTGGAAGTCCCCTCCCGGTCGGCCCTTTCCGGTCCCACCCGACGGTGGACTGTGTAGGCCACCGCCGCTTATCTGAACACTGCCGCGCGAGCAGGCACCGACGCTTTTGTGTCCGCATCCGAACTACAAAGGAGACCCGAAATGACCGGCCTCACGCTCACCAGCCCCTCATTCGACGGCGGCGATTCGATCCCCGACCGGTACGGCTACACCGAGGAGGACGTCAATCCACCGCTGTCCGTCGACGGCATGCCGGAGGAGGCCGTCTCGCTCCTGCTGCTCTTCGAAGACCCTGACGCCGTCGAGCCGGCGGGCCACATCTGGGACCACTGGCTCGTGTGGGACGTCTCGCCGGACCGGGAGACGATTCCCGAGAACTGGTCGCCGGAATCCGCGACGGAGGGGCAGAACGATTACGGCGAACGGGGGTACGGCGGCCCGAACCCTCCGGGCCGCGAGCACACCTACCGGTTCCGGCTATACGCGCTAGACACGGAACTCGGCCTGTCGGCGGCGGCCACCCGCGACGACGTCGCCGACGCCGTGACGGGCCACATCCTTGAGAAGGACACCCTGGAGGGCACCTACGCGCCCTGAACGCTACAGCGCCGCGAGGATGACGTCGGCGACCGCGGCGACGAGCGTCTCCCAGACCGAGAAGCCGGTCAGGATGGATAGCACGGTGTCGAGGCCGAAGAACGCGAAGAGACCGGCCGCAATGAAGTGCGCCTTCCGAGCGTCGAAGAGGTGCGAAAACCGGTGGAAGAAGTACGCGTTCAGCAGGCTGACAGGGATAATGGCCAGCATCTCGCCGACCCAGATTGCCGAGGTGGCGCCGTACTGGGCCGCCAGGCCGATGGTGACCAGCTGCGTCTTGTCGCCGAACTCGCCGGCGGCCATCAGCGCGAAGATCGGCAGGTGGCCGCCGAGGGCGTCGGGCACCTCCCACCCGACGACGGGGACGCGGACGTCCTCGACGGCCTCGATGCCGCCGTCGGTGGCCGCGGCGACGTCCTGGCCGGGGTTCGGCGCCGACCGCGTCAGGAGCACCGCAAAAAGCAAGAACAGCCCCGCGGTGAACGCGTCGAGGGCGACCGGCGGCAGTGCCGCCTGGAGCGCGCTCCCGAACCATATCTCCAGGGCCGTCCAGCCGGCGAAGGCGGCGCCGGCGGCGGCGACGACCCCCAGCGGGTGGTACCGGGTCGACAGCGCGGCGACGATGAGCTGGCCCTTCTCGCCCGGTAGCACCGCCAGCTGGGCGAGAAACGCGACGACGATGATGGCCAGGTACTCCGCCATGCGTCAGTCGACCCTCCCCGGGCGCGTCGCGGCGTCGATGCGGGACGCGCCAGTCCGCCGCGCTGTCGGGCGACCGACCGCCGCGGCGTTCCGTCTCATTACGAAGGATTAGACGGAGCTAATCCTAAAAGCTCTTCCATCTAATCCTCGGCGCGGGCCTCGGAGGTCGGCGCCGTTCGAGGTTCCGCCCGACCTCGGCTGACCGGCCGGCTCTCGCTCAACTAAACACGGCGGCAGAAGGGGTCACTCGCTCCGTTCGGCCCGCTCGGCGAGGGCGGCGTGCTCGTCGGCGACGGCCGCGACCTCCGCCGTCGACAGCGCCCCCTCCTCGGTGAGCAGGCCGTCGAACAGCCGCGACGGCGTGACTTCGAATGTCGGGTTGAGCACCTCGACACCCTCGCTCCCATGGACCTCGCCCGCCGGCCCGGACTCCAGGGCGACGTCGGCCTCTGGAACAATCTTGTCCTTCGCGCAGACGGCGTAGCAGTCGACGCCGGCCGCGTCGGCCGCGAGCGCCGCCGGTCGGGTGCCTACCTTGTTGACGACGCGCCCGTCGGCGAGCACCGAGTCGGCGCCGACCAGTACTGCGTCGACGGGTTCGGTCGCCAGGACGTGCGCGACGGCGGCGTCGACGAACAGCAAGACGTCGACCTCGTCGGCCAGGTCCTCGGCGACGCCGACACCCTCACGCTTCGGCCGCGACTCGGCAACGTAGACCGTCTCCGGGTCGGCCTGCCGGAGCGCCCCGAGCACCGTCCCGGACCGCGAGATGGTCAGCACGCGGTCGCCGATTCGTCGGGCGGCCTCGGCGGCCGCCTCGCTGTCGGCCGCGAGGGCTCGACGGCAGGCCGCACTCGCCCGCTCGCGGACCGCTCCCGGCGAGTCGGCGTCGGCCATCACGCGGTTGATCCGGTTCCGGACGACGCCCATTGACGGGCGGGCCGCCCGGAGGTCGGCCGCAAGGCCGGCGAGGTCGTCGCCGCCGCTCGCCTCCGCGTCGGCCGCCGCGTCCCGGAGTACCTCGAGAGCCCGCACGGACAGGTACGCCGACCCGTGCTCGTCGTCGTCGGTGGCCGTCCCAATGGTCGGCGCGACCGCCCGGTAGGTGTCCCACAGGCGTGGCACGGTCGCCCGGTCGAGAATTTCGGGCGGCTGGACCCACTCGTGGTCGGCTATCTCCTTGTTCGGGTCGACGGCGGTCGACGAGCAGTCGAAGAGGAACGGGTGGACCAGCCACCGGGTTCCGCGGTCTTCGTCCTCCATCTCGAAGGCATCGGCCGACCGCACGAACTCGACGGCCTCCAGCAGGCCCACCTCCTCGTCTATCTCCCGACGTGCGGCCGCCCCGGGGGTCCCCTCGGCGTACCCGGAGACGCCGCCCCATTGCTCCCGGTAGAAGCCGACCGCGTTGCTCCGGCGGACCAGCAGTACCTCGGTGCCGTGCCGGAGGAAGCAGGTGACGACGGAGCGCTCGTCCATGCCGGAGGGCAGGCGCCACGAGCGGTTATATCTCCGGGAGCCGAACGGCCGGCATGGAAATCGTCATCCTCAGTGACACCCACATCAAGTCCCGCACGCCAGAGATTCCGGGGTGGGTCAGGGAAGCGATAGCGGCCGCCGACCACGCCATCCACGCCGGCGACTTCGACTCCCGACCGGCCTACGAGACGGTCGCGGAACTGGCGGCCGACCTCACCGCCGTCCGGGGCAACACCGACGGCAACTACGGTCTGCCCGAGGTGGCGACCGCCGACCTCGGGGGCGTCCAATTCGTCGTCACCCACGGGACCGGGCCGGACGCAGGTTACGAAAAGCGCGTGGCGGCGACCGTCGACGACCGCGCGGCGAGCGACCGCCCAACCGTCGGCGTCTCGGGGCACACTCACAGCGTGCTGGACACCCGCGTCGACGGCTACCGCCTGCTGAACCCCGGCAGCGCGACGGGCGCCTGGCCCGCGGGCGAGGCGACGCTGATGGAGGCCCGCGTCGAGGACGGCGCCCTCGACGTCGAGGTGCGCCGGCAATAGCCGGGACCGCGAGCCTTTTGCCCGGCGGCCGCAACCGCCGGGTATGGAAGCGTTCGCCGTCGAGGGACTGCCGGAGGTGCGGGCGGGCGACGACCTGGGCGGCCTCGTTACCGACCGTATCGACCTCCGGGAGGACGACGTGCTCTCGAAGGACCCCCGGTTCGCGCAGGCCGTCCTCGAGGAGAGCGAGGAGTTGCTCACGGAGGCGCCGTTCCTGCTTGCGGTCACCCGGTTCGGCCACGTCACCGTCAACGCGGGCATCGACCGCTCGAACGTCCCCGGCGCGGACCTGCTGTTGCTGCCCGAGGACCCGACCGCGTCGGCTCAACGGCTCTCGGAGACGCTGGGGGTGCCGGTGGTCGTCACCGACACCTCCGGGCGGCCGTTCCGGTACGGCCAGCGCGGCGTCGCCGTCGGATGGCACGGCCTGCCCGCCGCCCGCGACTGGCGGGGCGAAAGCGACCGCGACGGCCGGGAACTCGGCGTGACCGTGCAGGCCGTCGTCGACGAGCTGGCCGCGACCGCCAACCTCGTCGCCGGCGAGGGCGACGGCGGCACCCCGGCCGTGGTGGTCCGAGACTGGGCGTTCGGCGACCACGACGGCAACGATGACCTGTTCCGGGCCGATGCCGACGACATCGTCCGCGAGGCGCTTCGGGAGTGGTCGTGGGATTGACCGCCGACCACTGACCCGGGCGCGTTTTGCCTCTACTGCCCGGCTAAAAGGCCGTCCAGGTCCAAGCGGACACAGACGCCAAGCCAGATGATAGGAATCGAACTCACGCCGGAGCATCCGGTCGCGCGCGTCGCGGAACTGGGCGCACACGCCGAGCGGGAGGGCTTCGACGCCGTCTTCGCCTCGTGTCACTATAACAACCGAGACCCTTTCGTGGCGCTCGACCGCATCGCCCGCCGGACCGACCGCGTTGCCGTCGGCCCGGGAGTCGCAAACCCGTACGACGCCCACCCGGCGGCGCTTGCGGCCCGGGTCGCGACGCTCGAGGAGGCCTCCGACGGCCGAGCGGTGTTCGGCATCGGCGCCGGCGACAGGTCCACGCTGTCGAACCTCGGGTACGACCACGAGCGGCCGTTGCGACGGGTGCTCGAGACGTTCAAGACGGCGGAAAAGCTCTACGACGGCCAGCGGGTTGACCACGACGGCACCTTCCGGGCGCGCGAGGCGGGCCTGAACTTCGCCGACGAGGTGGAGTCGATCCCCGTCTACGTCGGCGCCCAGGGCCCTCACATGACGCGGATGGCGGCGAAGCACGCCGACGGCGTGCTGTACAACGGCTCTCACCCCCGGGACTTCGAGTGGGCCGCAGAGCAGGTGGAGGCGGGGCTGGCCGACCGGCCCGACGAGCGCGGCGAGTTTGACTTCGCCGCCTACGCCGCGGTGTCGGTCGCCGAGGACGCCGACGCCGCCGTCGCGGCCGCCCGGCCGCCGGTGGCGTTCATCGCCGCCGGGGCGGCCCCGCCGATGCTGGACAGACACGGCCTCGACGCCGAGTTGGCCGCCGACATCGGCGACCACATCTCCGCCGGCGAGTTCGAGGCGGCCTTCGAGGCTGTGACGGCCGACATGATAGACGCCTTCTGCATCGCGGGAACGCCGGAGACGGTCGAAGAACGAGTCGCGGCGGTGCTGGAGTACGCCGACAGCTTCGTTGCCGGGGCGCCGCTGGGGCCGGACCTGGAGACGGCTATCGGGCTTGCTGGGGCGGTGCTCGGCCGCTCGGAAGCAGTCGCTTGAGCGGCGCGAGGAGGCTACCCAGCGTCAGAACGCCGAAGACGCCGGCCGAGAGGCTCACGAACACGACGCCGGACAGCAGCATCGCGGCCGCGATGGGGTCGGTGGTCGCCACCTCGAGGAACCGCTCGACGAGGCCGACCGTGTTCTCGTAGAGGCCGGTCTGGATATCGGCTTCTGCCATACTCCACTGTTTATCCCCTCATACTTGTGTGTGTCCGTCGCGGAATATATGCGCCCCCGGCCCACACGTGGAGGTATGCACGACAGGTCCCTCGACGAGTTCGCGGACGGCGACGCCGGGGGAGACGACGACCCGACGGACACCAGCACGGAGAGAGCAGAGCGTGCGACGGCCCCCGATGTCGGGGCGGAGCGACCCCCTAACGGGGACGAAGCCGGCGACGCGGAGGGCGCGGCGGTCACCTACGAGTGGACGCCGGGGGGCGCCGCCTGCGGGGTCTGCGGCGCCAGCGTCGAGACGCGGTGGCGCGACGGCGAGGCGTTCGTCTGCGCCGACTGCAAGGAGTGGTGAGCGGTCGGACGCGGCCGTATTTTCCATCGCTGATTTATAATAATGATAAGAGATTCGGAACCCTTTTACCCATCAACCGTCTCTCTCGAATCGCAATGGCGAACGGAGAAGTCGATTTCTTCAACGACCCGGACCTCGAAGAGGGGCAGGAAGTCGAATTCGACATCGAAGAGGCGGAGAAGGGTCCGCGAGCGACCAACCTCACCCGCCTGTAAACCGGAAGACACGTCGCCCCGAGCGACAGAACTGAACTTTCGCGGTTATTTTCACACCGACTAGCGACGGTGACGGCCTCCACGGTCACGCGTACAGAACCCTGCCATCCAGACTCCGGTCGGCGCAATCCTCGAACAAGGCATCGAGGCGGCGGACGAGTTCGCCGACGTCTTTCCCGTGTTGAGAAACGTAGACAATGCCCGCGTGGTCGATGTCGGCGGCATCAACGAGCGAGAGGAAGTCATCGTCGAACGTCAGAACTGTCCACCCTCGCTCCGTGGCGTACTCGAGGTGCTCCCTATCGGGCGCTCCGAGGGTCCCCTCCTCCACCGCGGCGGTAACCGTCCAGTCGCGGCGACGAAGCGCTTCAACGACGGGCATCCAGACGTTCTCGTCGGCTTGACGTCCTCCCACCCCATCGGGGGTAGGATTCCTCCGTGGGCAATCCAGCCAGCCTGATTACCCCGGCTGTGAACTTGCGGGTTCGCCGACGCTGGTTCGGTCAACTGGCCGCGAGCGTTCCCCGAACACGGCGGGTGTCCACTCGTGGCCGTTCCACTCCCAGTACGCCCCTGATTGGGGTGCGTCCCTGCGGCGTCCAGCACGCAGGGCGGCGGGCCGCGCCATCGGCCCCTCTTCGGCTCGCAGTACGTTCCACGCCCCCACGACATCGCTATGCGCCTCCAACTCGCAGTCCCGACACCGGAACTCATCGCCTCGTCGACGCACCGCCTCGCTCTCGCACGCCGGACACGAACTGCTCGAGTCGGCCTCGTTCACCTCCACGACATCGATCCCGACATCCCCGAATGTGAGTCCGAGGCGGTCGAGCAGCTGTCGATGCGACCAGAAGCTGTGCGTCTTCTCGTTCACCGAAGTCGACCAGTGAGCATCGAGCACATCGGTGAGGTCGCCCACGTAGACGGTATCGACATTCCGCGCCAGTAACCACTCCGCGGCGTGCTTGACGGCGGCATCGCGGGCGTGGTCGCGCCTCCGCCGGCGCTCGTCGTAGAGGCGGTCGATTCGACGGCTACTGTATCGATTGTCGGGGAGTTGAGATTGTCGTTCGGCGATGCGGTCGGACAGGCGTCGGAATCGGTCGAACTCCGGCCGAGCGTGGTACACCGCGGTTT
>PXSE01000096.1 GCA_003022905.1 Halobacteriales archaeon QS_9_68_42 | reverse complement strand
AGAACCCGGTCCAGGTGCTCGTGACGGCCGTCGAGAACGCCGGGCCCCGCGAGGAGACGGTCCGCCTGAAGTACGGCGGCATCTCGGTGCCGAAGGCCGTCGACGTCGCCCCCCAGCGACGGGTCGACCAGGCCCTGAAGTTCATCGCCCAGGGCACCTATAACGCCTCGTTCAAGACGCCGACGCCCGTCGAGGAGGCGCTGGCCAACCAGCTCGTCGGCGCGGCCAACTACGACCTGCAGGCCTACCCTGTCAGCCAGAAGGAAGAGCAGGAGCGCGTCGCGGCGGCCGCTCGCTGATTCCGTCTCGCTTTCCGTTCTCGAGGCGCGACCAGCGTTGCTCACGAACGACCGCAACCAGCAGCCTTTATTTATCTGAGTCGTAGGGTGGGACAATGCGATTCCTCCAGGACCGTCGTCGGTTCCTCGCGTCGATGGGTGCCGCTGGGAGCCTCGCCGCCGCCGGCTGTCTGAGCCTCGGCGAGAGCAGCGAGAGCGACGGGAACGAACCGACGCCCGTCGACTCGTCGTACGACCTCGCCGTCGAGCACGACGTCGAAAGCTGGGACGGCTACGACCCCGACTGGGAGCCGCCAGAGACGTCCCCGACCGACGCGGAGTTCCGCACCGAGACGCTGGTCGAGAACCTCGAGATTCCGTGGGACATGAGCTTCGCCGACAGCGGGGAGCTGTACTTCTCGGAGCGCATCGGCCGCATCAGCCGCTACGAGGCCGGCGAAATCCAAGCCGTCACCGAGGCGGACGACGTCATCGACCACGCCACCGCCGTCTCGCCGGACGTCGAGGGCCAAGACTGGTGGGGCGGCGGCAGTGAGGGCGGCCTACTCGGCATCTCGCTGCACCCGAACTACCCGGACGTGCCGGTGCTGTACGCCTACTACACCTACCAGGCGGGCGAGGAGGAGTACCGCAACCGCCTCGTCTACTACGATCTGGAGAACGGCAACGAGGAGACGGTCGTCGTCGATGGGATTCCGGCCCACCGCATCATCCACAACGGCGCCCGCGTTGCGTTCGGGCCGCGGAACTACCTGTGGGTGACCACCGGCGACTCCGGCGAGGAGGCCAAGGGCGAGGAGTTCGCACAGGACGGCGGGAACCTCGCGGGCAAGATTCTGCGGCTGGAGCCGGACGGCACCGCGCCGTCGGACAACCCGGGGCTCGATGACCCGCGGGTCTACACCTACGGCCACCGGAACCCGCAGGCCATCTCCTGGCTGCCCGACGCGACGCCCATCGCCGCCGAGCACGGCCCCTCCGGCGGCAGCGACGAGGTGAACGTCCTTGAGGCGGGCGGGAACTACGGCTGGTCGGAGGTCCGGTCCGGCCCTGGCGAGTACGGCTCCTACGCCGACCACGACGAGGTGACGCCGCCGGTGGTCAACACCGGCGACGAGACGTGGGCGCCGCCGGGCGGCGTGTTCTACACCGGCGACGAGGTGCCCGCACTGCGGAACCGGTTCGTCCTCGGAGGGCTCATCTCCCAGCGGCTCAATGTCGTCTCCGTCTACGAGGGGTCGGCCCCGGACATCGGCGGCACGCGCTACGACGCCGAGTGGCTCCACCCCGACTACGAAGCGGTCGTCCACACCCTGATGAACAACGAACTCGGCCGCATCAGACACGTCGAACAGGGGCCGGACGGCGAGCTGTACGCCGTCACCTCGAACCGCGACGGCCGGAGCGCCGAACCCGAGGAGGACAGTTTCCCGAAGGGGAACGACGACCGGCTGGTCCGCATCGTCGCCGAGTGAGGACCGTCGGGAAGCAGGCCGGCCCCGGAGGCGCCCTACCCCGACCCCTCGAGTCGTCACTGTGCCGACCGCGTGCGGCGACTGCGGCCGGCGTCAGTCCGCGGCCCGGCGGTTCTCGGGGACGTACTCGCGGGTCAGGTCAACGAGGGTCTTCCGGTACTCGGAGGCGTCGGGGTCGGCGCCGAGCGACCGGAAGCGGCGCCTGAACGCCGACACCGACACCTCCGGCGCGTCGGCGGCCGCGGCGTCGGCGACAGTCGCTGCCACCCGCCCGGGGCCGCGGGCGGCGAGTCCGCCACCGCACTCGCGAGCGACGACTCCAGGAACGACACCAGTTTCCGGGTCGGCCCGATTTCCAGCGTGATGTCGTCGGCGTAGATGTCCTTTACGTGGTTGGCGATCTGGTAGCAGTGGGCCAGTTTCCGTTGTTCGACGCTGCGGCCCGCCAGGGCGAGAAACAGCGCCTCCTCGGTCGACTGCACGTGGGAGGGATGCTCCTCCTCGTAGCGGGCCATGTGTGCGAACTCATGGAGCGCGAGTTCCCGCGCCATCGCCGAACTGGCCGCCCGCCGGGAGACGAGCAGTTCGTGGCGGTCGTCGTAGTGGCCCGCCACGGTCCGGTCGTCGGGGTCCTCGCGGAACTTCACGACGACCGGCAACTCGAGGTCACGCTCGGTCGCCAGCAGGTCACGGGCGCTCAGAAACGGTTCAGCGGGCCCACGTCCCGTCACGCGAACGTCCATGCCATCCAATGGCAGGGGAGCGGCGCGTTTGACTCTTTCGGGCCCGGAACCGGTAGTGTTTACCTATGAGGGAGTAGCATAGTTCGCTGGTGATAGTAGAGTTTCCGAACGCCCCCTCCCGCTCGCTTCTTCACGAGGCCTTCCCTCGCTGCGCTCTCGTGTCGTCGCTCCCCACATCGCTCCGCCCGCTCGCTTCTTTTCGAGGCCTCTCTCGTTGCGCTCGCTCGACTTCGCGGCGCGCGGCCGATGGCCGTGCTTGCGTCGGCTCGCTGTGCTCCCGTGTCGTCGCTCCCCGCGTCGCTCCTCCCGCTCGCTTCTTTCCGAGGCCTCCCTCGCTCCGCTCGCTCGGCCTCGCTGCGCGAGCGGTCGGCCCCGTTCGAGGTCCCGCCCGACGTCGGCTGACCGGCTGGCTCTTGCGTAACTAATCACGGCGCCGGAACCCGGGTCGGCGGCCCATCACCGGTCGAGGGTCTCGACTACGAGCGCCGCCGGCAAGTCGGCGCCCCGCCGGTAGGGGTCGACCTCGAAGGCCGCGAGCGTGGCAACGACCCGGCCGCCGCCGGCCAGCGGCCCCCGCAGCACCACCCCCCGGCCGGCCACCGCCAGGTACGGCGCGTTCGCGACCGGCCGGGCGGCGAGTTCGCCGCCGGCGTGATCGATGGCGTCGGCCAGCGCCGAAATCAGCGGGTCGAGGGCACCGGCCGCCTCGAGGGTGGCCCGGTACTCGTCGGCGACGGAGTCGGTCGCGTGGTCGCCGTCCCAGCCGGCCGCGACGGCGTCGGCACAGGCCAGCGCCCGCTCGAGGGCCGGCCGGTGGGCCGAGAGCAGCCGCCGCCGGACGGCCGTGGCGTCGGTCACGACGGAGCGATGGGCCGCCGGACCTAACCGCTGTCGGAGCGGGCCGGGCGGCGTGTCCGTCCGGGTCGAGCCCCCGCGGCCGCCGCCCTAAAGCGGTATAGATGGCTGGGTCTTTCGACACTATAGGCATCGAGCGCGTATGGCGGGTATGGAGACCACGGTAGCCGAACACGACGGCCGTATGCTCGCACGAAGTTCGAGGTGACGTTCGACGCGATAGAGCCGACGGACGTGACCCTCCGGTTCCGCCGGGACGACGAGCGCGTCGGGAGCATCTACAACGACGACGGCACCGACCGCACGATGGCGCGACTGACCACGGCCCGGGAGGGCACCGACTTCATCGGCGTCGAGGTGCCCGAGGAGTTCGTCGCCGAACTGCTCGATGCCGCCGCCGAGGCCGAACGGGTCACCGACGAGGATGCCCTCGAGGGCTACCGACTGCGGGTGCTCTGACATTCTCCCACAACTGAAGTCGTGGGGTTCCCCGCGTTCGGGGTCGGGCCGGCCATCGCACCCGGCAAAACGGTGCGTGGGTCTCGCCCGTCCGACGGAAGCAAGCTTCCGCCGCGTGGGCGTACTCCGGTTCGTGCTCGGTACGTGAGCCCCGCGAGGGGTGTGGCGTGTTGCGTGTCCCGACAGGGACGCGGTATCTCCTTGCACAGCGCCCGACCACGCGGCGTGGTCGGGCTCGCCCCCGCCGTTCGCGGCCGGGGGCGCACGGGCCGTGCCATCGGCCTGCCTGTCCTTTCTGTGGTTCGAGAATCAAAGATTCTCGTCATCACGAAAATCGGAGATTTTCGAACGACCACGGTGGACAGGCTCGCACGCCGACGGGGTTGAATTGGTCATGCCGTCACCCCATCCCGTGTTGCAGGGGCAGGGGTACTGTGAGCACCATGCGGTGCGTATCGGCGGGAAGGACCCCAGTGTTTCCGGATTGGTTTCGGCGATTGAGTTACTGCTACATACGACCCCGAGCGGCCTAAATCCTGCGGTTGGGGTACCGAGCGCACGCGATTTACCCCACCCCGAAGGGGTGGGCTCTCTCGCTACTCCCCCTGTAGTCGCTCCTCGGCCACCGAACAGGCGGCTACCCCTCCGGGGGCGGCGGCTTCTCGTCGGCCGGGCGGCGGGTCGACAGCACGAGCGTCGAGAAGTCAGTCTCGGAGATGTCGCCGCACTCGAGGGCGTGAAACCAGCCGGCGTGGACCTCCCACTCGCCGAGCAGGTCGCCGGCGCCGTCGGTGGCAAACGCCCAGAAGCGGCAGTCCAGCGGCTCCCAGCCGTCCTCGTAGGCCTCGATGAGTTCCGTACAGACGTTGCCGATATCGCTGCTGGCGAGGCCGCCGGCGGCCGTCTCGTACTCGACGTGGAGCCGTCGGCCGTCCTCGTCCGCCTCGATGGCGTGGCGCTCGACGTAAACTCCGAGGCTCATTAGGCGCCGGTCCAAGCGGTCTACGACCTCGGCGGTCGTCGGCATATCCGACCGTTCGGCCCGAGCGAAAAGAAACCCCCGCCTACACGGGGTCCGGTGGCTCGGATTGAAACGACGGCCTCCCGGAACTCGTCGGGGACGCGGGTCGGCTCGCCAAACTCGTCGACGGCGACGTAGACCAGACCGCCCTCGGCGACGAGATCGCCGCCTCGCCGCGGCATTCGTACTTGAATGCGACGCTGGACTCCCGGATTGCCGAGACCCGGATGGTGCTGTGTAGCCGGTTGGGGAACGTCGCGGGCTTGCAGTAGTCGAGGTCGACATGGACGACGTGGACTCCTACTCGGCGTCCCGTAACTTCTCGTAGGAGTGGCCGACGGCCTCCAGGAAGGCGGTGAACGCCTCGTCCTGGAAGGTGACGTAGTTGCCGTAAAAGACGGCGGACCGCGGCATCCGTCCCGACGTTGCTCGCGTTCCCGCCGCTCGCGTCGGCGGCCGGTAACGACCCCAGCGCGACCCAGACGCCGACCGCACCGAGCACCGACCGCCGGGAGGCCGCCCGCTCCGTCCCCTCCGAGGCGTCATCCCGTTCGCCTATTGGCCGTCGTACTCGCCGAGGCAACAGTAACCTACTACGCGGAACGTTCGGGGATTTATGAACCCGCTGGAAGTTTCCCGCCGCCACGGCCGGCAACGATTGCCGTAACTGGTAGTTATAGAGGTAAGAAGATATATGCGTATGATACATGAGCAACGAGGACACACGGCCCCTCGGCTTCGACACGCGCTGTCTCCACGTCGGCCAGGGCCCCGACGCCGAGACGGGCGCCGCCGCGCCACCCGTCCACCAGACCACCTCCTACGAGTTCCCCGACGCCGAGACCGCGGCCGCCCGCTACGCCCTCAAGGACGAGGGCCACGTCTACTCGCGCATCGAGAACCCGACCGTCGCGGCCTTAGAGGAACGACTGGCTTCCCTGGAGGGCGGGACCGCGGCGCTGGCCACCGCCTCCGGGATGGCGGCGCTGGACGCCGCGACGCTCGTCCTGGCGGAGGCCGGCGACAATGTCGTATCTGCCTCCTCCATCTACGGCGGCACCCACACCTACCTCTCCCACACCGCGAGTCGGCGGGGCATCGAGGCGCGGTTCGTCGACACGCTGGACCCCAACGCCTATGCGGAGGCAATCGATGAGAACACCGCTTACGTCCACTGCGAGACGGTCGGTAACCCCTCGCTCGTGGTCCCGCCGCTGGAGGAGATTGCCGAGGTGGCACACGAGCGTGGCGTCCCGCTGTTCGTCGACAACACGTTCGCCACGCCGGCGCTGTGCCGGCCGCTGGAGCACGGCGCCGACCTCGTCTGGGAGTCGACGACGAAGTGGATTCACGGCTCCGGAACGACGGTGGGCGGCGTCCTCGTCGCGGACGGGTCGTTCCCCTTCGAGGAGTACCCCGAGCGGTACCCGGAGGTCGGCGGCCCGAACCCGGCCTTCGGCGGCGTGAACTTCCGCGAGCGGTTCGGCGACCGCGCGCTCGTGATGGCGGCCCGCCAGCGCGGCGCCCGGAGCCTCGGTGATGGGCAGTCGCCGTTCGACGCCTGGGCCACGCTACAGGGCCTCGAGACGCTCGGGTTGCGGATGGAGCGGCACTCCGAGAACGCCGCCGCGGTCGCGGAGTTCCTCGCCGATCACCCGGAGGTGGCGTGGGTACGCTACCCCGGCCTCGAGAGCCACGAGACCCACGACCTCGCCTCGAAGTACCTCTCGGGGGTCGCCGGGAGCAACGCGACCGGCGGCTCGACGGACGGGACGTCCGTCGGTGGGTACGGCGGCATGATAGCCTTCGGCCCGGAGGGCGGCTACGACGCCGCAAAGCGGGTGTGTGAGGACACCGAGGTGGCGAAGTTCCTCGCCAACGTTGGCGACGCCCGAACGCTCGTCATCCACCCGGCCTCGACCACCCACGCCCAGTTGACCGAGGCCGAACAGCACGCCAGCGGCGTCACCCCCGACCTCGTGCGCCTGTCGGTCGGCATCGAGGACGTTGAGGACGTCATCGCCGACCTCGACGGCGTCCTATGAGCGGTGCCCAGGACATCGTTTCGGTCGGGGAGTTCACCTTCGAGTGCGGCGAGTCCGTCCCCGACCTCGAGTTGGCCTACGAGACCTACGGCGAGTTCACCGGCGACAACGCGGTGCTCGTCTGCCACGCCCTGACCGGCAGCGCCCACGTCGCCGGCGGCCGACGCCGGGCCGACACCGCCGGTCAGGCCTACGCCTGGTGGGACGACATCGTCGGCCCGGGCAAGGCCATCGACACCACCGAATACCACGTCGTCTGCGTCAACGTGCCGGGGTCTTGTTACGGCTCTTCGGGGCCGTCGTCGACGAACCCCGAGACGGGCGAGCCGTGGGGCACCGACTTCCCGGCGGTGACGGTCGGCGACTGGACCCGCGCCCAGCGCCGCCTGCTGGACGAACTGGGGATTCCGAATCTCCACGCGGTCGTCGGCGGCTCCGTCGGCGGCATGAACGTCCTCGAGTGGGCCAAACGACACCCCGACCACGTCGACCGCCTGCTGGTGGTCGCCGCCGCCGCCCGCCTCGACTCGCAGTGTCTCGCGCTGGACGCCATCGCCCGCCGGGCCATCACCACCGACCCCGACTGGCAGGGCGGCGACTACCACGACCCCGACGACGATGCCGACGGCCCGACCGAGGGGCTGGCGCTGGCCCGCCAGATCGGCCACGTGATGTACCTCTCGAAGTCGTCGATGGAGGACAAGTTCGGCCGCCGGTCCGCCGGGATGGACGCCGGCCGGGACGCCTTCGAGACGGACCCCGCCGCCGGCTTCTTCCCCTACCGAGAGGTCGAGTCCTACCTCGACTACCAGGGCGAGACGTTCGCAAAGCGGTTCGACGCCAACTCCTACCTCTATCTGACCCGAGCGATCACCGGCGACTGGCACTTCACCGTCGAGCAGAGCGAGTCGCTGGCCGACGCCTTCCGGGCGACCGGCACCGACACCGCCCACCACGTCGTCGACTCCGAGCACGGCCACGACGCCTTCCTCGTCGAGCCGGACCGGGTCGGCCCGCCACTCGAGGACTTCCTGGCCGACGGCGTCGCCGGCAGTGCCGTCTCCGACACCGTCTCCGAGGCGGGCGACGAGTTCGCGCCCGTCCACACGAGTCTCTTCTCGGACTGACCACGCTTGCCGATGCTGGCCCTCATGGCGCCGAGCGGTCGGCTCGCAACACGACCCCTCAGCCGTCGTAGAGCGCAACGACCGCGAGGCCGACCAGCGCCACGACGGGGTAGGCCGGCCGAGCGAGGGCCGCCTGGAGGAGCGCCGCAGTGGTGAGGCCGTCGATGGCCAGCGTCTGCCCGCCGCCGTCCGGGCCGGCCGTTGTCGCCCCCGCCGAGACTACCAGCGCGGCCGTCGCGCCGACCGCGACGACGGCCCCGACCGCGCTCATCGGGTTGTCGTCTGCCCAGTCCGCAAACCGGTAGACCGGCCACAGGAGCGTTCCGCCGAGTCCCATGAACGGGGCGTCGCCCTCCATTGGAATAAAACCGCGTCAGACGGACTGTTGTCACTGTTTGACGGTGAGACACCGACCTGTTCGGGGGTGCTCACAGTAAAGAACGACAACAATCCGTCTCAGACGGCCGGGATGACGCCCCGCTCCGCCAGCAAGTCCCGGAGTTCGGCCATCGACTCGACGACGATGTCGCAGTGGGGTTTGACCGCAGGTTTCGGCTCGTAGCCGACCGACAGCCCCGCCACCTCCAGCATCGGCAGGTCATTGGCGCCGTCGCCGACGGCGACGGTGTCGGCCATCTCGACGCCGGCCTCGACGGCCAGCTCCTCGAGGGCGTCGTCCTTCGTCCCCTCGATGAGCGGGCCGCGCGCCTCGCCGGTCAGCCGCCCGTTGCGGACCGGCAGGCGGTTGGCGACGACGGTGTCGACATCGACGCCCTCGGCCGACAGCGCCCGCTCGACGCCGGCCTCGAAGCCGCCCGTCAGGACCGCGACGTGGTGGCCCGCCTCCCGCAGTGCCGCGACGACGTCGGCGGCGCCGGGGCGCAACTTGACCCGGTCGAAGGCGGCCTCGGCGTCCGCCTCCGGGAGGCCGTCGAGTAACTCAGCGCGGGCGTAGAGGCTCTCGGCGTAGGAGAGCTCGTCGTTCATGGCCCGTCGGGTGATGTCGTCTATCTCCTCGGCGACGCCGGCCTGCTCGCCCAGCAGGACGGTCATCTCCGAGTCCGACAGCGTCCCGTCGAAGTCGAAGGCGATGAGCATACC
>PXSE01000095.1 GCA_003022905.1 Halobacteriales archaeon QS_9_68_42 | reverse complement strand
GGCGAGGCTCTCCATCGTCTCGCGGACGTACGCGCGAAAGGTGTCTTCGCCGACCCACAGCGTCCCGTCGAAGGCGCGGTGCTCCTCGGCGACGCCGACCGGTATCGTCGGCCCGACGAGCGCCCGGCCGTCGTACTCGTCGGCGTAGCGCCCGGCACCGGCCTCGGCGATAGCCCCGGCGGTCATCGAGTCGACGCCCAGCGGCGCGTGGGGGCCGTGCTGTTCGGTGCTGCCGACCGGCAGGACCGCGAGGTCGGCGTCGGCGTCCCGGACGTCGGTCCAAGAGGATTCGGGGAGGTTCATACCGACGGGAGGCGGCGCGGCCGCTTTTGACCTCCTCCCTGCGCTAAAGCGCGAGGATTCCTCCGTGGAGAAATTCCGCCTGCCTGATTCCCCCGGCTGTGAACTTGCGGGTTCGCTGATGCACCTTCGGCCCTCGATTTGAGGGTGTGGCGGGTTGGGTCGACGTATCCGCTCGGTGTTGCCCTCCGGGATGGAGTGGCACTCACGGGCGTCCAGCACAGTGAGCAGCAGGCCGGGCCATCGGCCTCACAGTCCGTCGCAGCCACGAGTGGACTGTGCTGTCGTGACATGCCAACCGCTGCTGGGTGGGCTGCGAAGGTGTGTGAGTGTGCGTGTGTAGACCCACTCGTAGCCATCTTGAGCATGAGCAGGTTCCCCGCAGCAGCATGTCGCATGTCAGTGTTCAGTTTCTCTGCCGGTGAGTATAATTGTTGGGGTTCCTGTCAGGAAACAACCTGTGGTTTTGTCCATGTCCTGTCGGATTCATCCCCGCGGTAAAGCACGAGGCTTTCGCCTTGACTTTCCGTAACCGGCGGTCGACACACGACGCGAAAAGAGTCCGTCTACGCGACTAGCAGTTTCTCGCCGCGCTCGACCCTGACGGTACAGGGCGGCGAAATCTTGTTGTAGGCGCGGCGGAAGGCGTCCTTCGCGATGTGGGCGTCCTCGGGGTTGCACCAGACGGTGAAGAGGCGCTCGCCCTGCTGGATTCGGGCGGCGGTGCCGACGATCTTGCCGAAGGCCTGTCGCATCCCGTCGGAGACGCGGTCGGCGCCGGCGCCGGTCGCCTGCTTGTTCTCTCGGATGACCTGGTGGGGGAACTTCCGGAGGATCATCTTGGGACGTCGTACTCCTCGCGGTCGGCGTCGATGTCGCCCATCTTGTACTGGGCGACCTTCGAGCCCGGGATGCCCGTGATGTACTCCCGTCGGGTGTACGAGGGCTTGTCGATGGCCCGGTACATGGAAGCAGGCTTGTCACTCATAGTACGTCGAATCAGGTCGAGTTCGCGGATAAAGCCTTCGAAGCGCCGCGTTCGTGGCACTCGCCCGCGTGGCGGCGGGCTGGATGCCGAACGCGGGAACGAGCGAGGCGGAGTCAGCCCCGGTGGGGCAGGAACGCGAGCGCCGCCAGGAGGAAGCTGGAGCCGAGGCTGAAGATGATGACGTACAGCAGGCCGCTCGTCCGCTCCTGGTAGTAGTCGACGCTCTCCTCGTGGGAGTTGTACTCCTCGAGTTGCGTCGAGATGACGACGGTGCCGTCGTCCGGGAAGGTGGCGATGTACTCCGTGTCGTCGACGGTGAACGTCTCGCCCTCCGCGATGCCGATGGACTGGGTCTCCTCGGTCTCCCAGGTCACCAGCACCCGCTCAGAGGTGACGTTGGCAACGGTCTTCGTCTCCCCGTCGTGCTCCATCTGGTCGCCCTCGGAGAACGTCTCGGCCTCGCGGTCAACGTACTCCTCGAGCGGCCGGGTCGTACCGTTACGGTAGACGACGGCCTCGATGCCGTCGTCGCGGGTGAACGTGCTGTTCTCGACCGACGAGTCGTTCCCGAGGATGGCCTCGACGTCCAGTTCCTCCTCGAGGGTGAAGGAGTCGGAGCCGTTGCCCGCCTCGATGGAGACGTTGTAACTGCCGTTCCGGTAGTCGATAGCGGTGTTGTTGGCGAACGTCTCCTCGTTCTCGACCGTCTCGTTGTAGGTGAGCTGGCCCGAGCCGTCACCGACGGAGACGTTGTACGTGGTGCCGCCCTGCTGGAAGGTGCTGCCGTTCTCGTAGGTTTCGCCCTCGATGTCCACCGTCGGCTGCTCGGCGAGCGCCATCAGCGAATAGGCGCTGGCCGCCATGACGAGAAAGAAGGCGATGCAGACCGTCGCCCAGCGTCGTTGCATACGCGGGGGAACGAAAGGCCGTCGTATAGGCGTTACTAACTGTGTCCGGACGCCGAACGGCCGAGAGAGCCACGATATCGGCGACGGCCTCGGCCGGGTCGAACCCCGGTGGACCCCGTCTTCGGTCCGCTTTGGCCCGGGGGTGTCAATGTCGAAGGCCGGCAGAGCCGAGCACGGTCGGACGGGGCTCGATTCAATTTAAAACGCTGTACATACCCTGCACCAACTATTATTCCGGTGGACGCGATAATATGTAACTATGGATAGGAGTACGAAACGAACGTCGGCAGCCCTCCTGACCGTCACGCTGGTGGCGTTGCTGGTCGGGGGCCTCGCGTTGATCGCGGCCAGCGGGACGGTCGCGGCCGACCAGCACGAACCGGAGAACGCCCCGACGTACGAAACCAGCGACGGCGGCGTGAACTTCACCATCAACCTTCCGGAGCAGACCGACCACTACCCGGGTGACCAGAACGAGGCGAACGCCAGCATCGAGTACTTCGCCGCCGGCGAGGACGCCTTCACCGACCAGGACGCCGAGGAGGGTCTCTGGCTCGACATCATCATCGTCGAGGCCAGCTGGATCGACTACAGCGAGTGTACGACCAGCGGGAACACGAAGGAGTTCGGCATCGACCGGGGCAACAACAACAGCGGCGCCCAGTCCGACGAGAGCCTGCTGGAACACCAGTCCGGCTCCGACCTCAAGGCCGGCGGACTCACAGTGTACTTTTACAACTGGGACGCCGTCAGCAACGGCCCACCGTACCTCTCACCCGAGGATGCCGTCGTCGCCTCCCAGGGTGTCGGCTCCAACGACGGTCCCTGTCTGACGATGACCGACGAACCCGGCTGGTACCAGATTCAGTCCTACACCAACGGCACCATCGCCACCAAGTGCACCGAGGAGAACGCGGACCGGTGCGAACCCGACGACAAGCAGTGGCGCGGCGTCAACCTCAATTCGAACTACGTGTACATCTGCGAGTGCAACAGCGAACAGGAGGCCCGAGAGAAACTCGGGCCGCCACCGTCCGAGGGCGGCAGTTCCGGGCAGGAAGGTGGCGGCGATGGTGAGGGGACGGAAACCCCCAGCGATGGCGGCGAGACGGCGACTCCCGGCGGCGGCGGGGAGACCTCCGACAGCGGTACCCCGACCCCCACCGCGACGCCACCGCCGAGCACTCCGACGCCCGAGAGCGGCGGCAACGGCGGTGACGGCGGTGACGGCGGTGACGGCGGTGACGGCGGTAACAGCGGCGGTCAGCAGGACAACCAGCAGAACAATCAACAGAACAACCAGCAGAACCAGCAGAACAATCAGAACAGCCAGCAGAACAACGAGCGCACCACGCCCACGATAAGCGACGGCCCCGGGTTCACGCCCGTCGTGGCCCTGGTCGCGCTACTGGCCGCCGCGCTGGTCGCCTACCGGCGGTCCTGACGCGACCACCCGATTTCTCGTTCGCCTCAACGACCCGGACCGCCGGCGACCGGGCGGTGCGCGCAGTGCCGACCGTCAACCGGGCGCCCGTGGCGGCCCCGCTCGCGCCCGGGGACCGGAAATATCGCCGCCCCGTCCGGATTCCGAGCAACAATGGCCGGTTCAGTAATAAAACCCCGGAAAAAACCAGCGAAACACCCATCCGTCGAACTTCGGTACTTGGGCCACACATGGCAGACGCACCAGAGGGCGAACAGCAGGACGACGGCGGGCGCGTCGGCCGCCGGTCCATCCTAAAGTACGGCGGGAGTGGCGCGGTGGCCGCCGGCCTCGCGGGCTGTCAGTCGCCGCAGAACCCGTACCCGGGGAGCGGGCTCCGGGGCTCGGGCAACGAGAGCAGCGGCGACGAGGGGCTCGAGGAAACCAACGAGGGCGACGGCGAAGCGCTTCTCTCGGGAGAGACCGTCAAGTTCGGCGTCCTCGCGCCGATGAACCTGCCGCTCGGGCAGTCGATGTGGGAGGCCGCACAGCTGGCCGCCGGGCAGTACAACGACAGCGGCGGGATGCTCGGGGCGAAAGTCGAGGTGGCCCTCGGCGAGAGCAACGCCGACCCCAACCAGACGGTCTCGGAGTACAACAGACTCGTCCGCCAGGAGGGGTGCGACATGACTCTGGGCGTCTTCCTGGGCTCGGCGCTCGTCAGGATGATGAACCAGGCTATGGCCCCTGCCAAGAAGATACACATCACGACCGCCTCGGCGGACCCGAGGGCCGGCGAACTTGCCTCCAAGAGCGTTGACTTCACCGGCAGCGGCGCCGAGAACGAGTACGAGCGCTTCAAGTACCACTTCCGGGCGGGGCCGATAAACCTGCTCGACCTGGCCGACGCGATGCTCGAGTTCCTCGAGAACAAAGCCGGGGAGCGCGGCTGGGAGACCGTCGGAGTGCTGACCGAGAACCCGGCGGAGTTCACCCCGTACCACGATCGGCTCGTTGAGGGGCTCAGCGAAATCGTCGACGTCCCGGTCGTTAAGCGGGTCAGCGGCGGCACCAAGTGGCGATCGGTTTATAACGAACTCGAGAGCGAGAGCTGTGACCTCGCGCTCGTCGGCCTCGCGCTCGCCGGGACCAAGGCCGTCAAGCAGTGGGCCAACCAGCGCCGCGGCTTCGGGTTCGGCGGCATCCACGTTCCCGCACAGAGCTTCGGTTACTGGGAGTCGACCGGCGGTAGCTGCGAGTACGTGTTCACCATGAACGCCATGACGCCACAGACGACGAACACCCAACGGACCCAGGAGTTCGTTCAGGCCTACCAGGATGAGTTCGGCAAGGCACCCATCTACTCCGGGGCGATCACCTACGACGCCATCAACCTGACCGAGCAGGCGCTCCGCATGACGCTGGAGGGCGAGGGCACGGAGGGCGAGGTGCCCGACGCCGACACGATGATACCGTACCTCGAGGAGGGCACCTTCACCGACAGCACCATTCTCGAGGAGTTCCAGTTCACTTCGGCGGACTCGAAGTACGCCCACGAGCCGCAGTGGACCTCCATTGCGGAGACGGGCGTCCCGGTCTTCCAGCAGTGGCAGGACGACCCCGAGGCGCGGCCCGACTACGGGACGATGCACTCGTTCTACCCCGAGCAGAACAAGATCTTCGGCGTGGGCGGCATCCTCAACTTCGCCCACGGCGCGTTCATCACCGTCGGGGCGTTCGCCGCCTTCCTCGTGACGGGGTCGAGCGGGTACCTCAACCTCCCGACCTGGGCCGGTCTGCTCGTTGGGACGGGCGCGGGCGCACTGCTGGCCGCAATCACGTACGTCGGCGTCATCAGGTTCGTCCGCGACAGACCGGTGGTGGTGCTGATACTCACCTTCGTCGTCGGGTTCTTCATCCTCTACGGCATCCAGATATGGCTGAACAGCATCCCGAGAGTCAGCGCGATCACGTTCAACGTCGAGCAGGTCATGCCGAACGACGACCTCAACAACATCTTCATCTTCGTGACCTCGCTGATACTCATCGGGTTGCTGATGTACTTCGTCAACTACACCCGGACCGGCCGCGCCATCGTCGCCGTCAGCCAGAGCGACAAGGGCGCGGCCCTCGTCGGCATCGACGCCGAGAAAATCAACCTCATCACCTGGACGCTCGCGGGCGGCTTCGCGGGCTACGCGGGCGTCCTGCTGGCCAGCCGTAACGGCGGAAGCTGGCTGATGTCCATCCTCCCGCCGGCGCCGCTCATTCTCTCTTTCGCCATCGTCATTCTCGGCGGCCTCGGCTCCATCAAGGGGAGCATCGCCGGCGCCTACATCATCGGGTTCTTCGAGACGTTCGTCGTCAGGTTCGTGCCGGGTGGGAGCGACCTGGCCGGAGTCGCCTCGCTCGCGCTCCTGGTCGTGTTCCTGCTCGTGAAGCCGGAGGGCCTGTTCGGACGGGGGGCTGCCGAATAATGGCGACCGAAACCCCGTTCGAGGGCGACATCGATGAGCGCCGCAAGCAGGCGGTCGTCGACAAACTGATGCTCCGGGACCTGGCGCTGCGACAGAAGCTCGGGGTCCTTGGGATGGTCGGCCTGGCGCTGGTACCGACCGTCCTGACGCCGTCCGAACTCGGGAACTTCACCCCCGTGCTGTACGTGATGATGTTCGCCATCAGCTGGGACGTCGTCTCCGGCTACACCGGGCAGCTCAGCTTCGGTCATGCGTTCTTCTTCGCGCTGGGCGCCTACGGGAGCGTCGTCATCACCAACCAGCATCTGTTCGACCTGTTCGGCCCGCAGGTCGCGGCCCTCGGGTCCGGGACGGTTGCGGCGGTCATCCTGGTAGGCATCCTCGGCGGGACGCTTCTCGCCGCGCTCGGCGGCCTGCTCATCGGCGTGCCCGCGCTCCGGCTGGAGGGGCCGTACCTCTCGCTCGTGACGCTCATCGCGCCGCTGTTGCTGTACCAGACGTTCCAGATCTTCTCCGACGGGATGCCGTATCTGGCCCCGGAGGAGCTCGGCGTGTCCGCGTTCAGCAACCGGCCGGCCGTGTTCGTCAGTAGGGGCACAAAGAGCGTCGTCCAGGTCGGCGCCCGCTGGGAGCAGCTCGTCGCGTCGTACTACATCAGCTTTCTCGCGCTGCTCATCGTCCTCGGGGTCTGCTATGCGGTGACCCGCTCGTCGGCCGGCGGCGTGCTCACCGGCATCCGCGAGGACGAGAATGCGGTCCGGTCGGTCGGGCTGAACCCGGCGAAGTTCAAGATATTCGCGTTCGTCCTCTCGGCGGCCGTCGGCGGCTTCGCCGCCGCGATGTGGATGCACACCGGCGTCGGCTACCCCGACGCCAACAGCGTCTTCGGCCCCGGTCGAATCGACAAGAGCATCGAGGTCATCATCGTCGCCATCCTCGGCGGGATGGGCACCATCGTCGGCGCCCTCGTCGGCGCCCTCCTTCTGGGAATCACCGAGACGGTGGTCACCTCGCTCAACGTCACCGTCCCCATCATCGGCATCACCATCGCCGACACCGCCCCACTCCCGACGTTCGCGCTCGGCATCCTGGTGCTGGTGTTCATGCCGGAGGGCGTCGTCCCGAAGGTGATAAAGACGGGTCGGAGGTACCTGGCCCGGCGTCGCGGGGAGGCGCCACCCGACAGCGGCGGCATCTCGGCCGCCAAGAGCACCATCTCGAGCTACCGCGAGGAGATCGAGAACGTGCTGGAACGTGATACCCAATGAGCTCAGAAACCGAACGACCGGCCGACTTCGAAGAGCAGACGTATGGCCCCGGCGACGGCATCCTCGTCGCAAAGGACCTCCGCAAGGAGTTCGGCGGACTGGTCGCCGTCGACGACCTCTCGTTTGCGGTCAAAGAACAGGAGATACTGGGCTTCATCGGCCCGAACGGCGCCGGCAAGTCGACGACGTTCAACTGCGTCACCGGAACCTACGCGCCGACCGGCGGCACTGTCTACTTCAAGGGCGAGAACGTGACCGGCATCTCCGCCTACGACATGGTCAAAAAGGGGATGTCGCGGACGTTCCAGGAGTTCGCGCCGCTGGAAGACCGGGCCGTGGTCAAGAACATCGAACTGGCGCTCGTCCCGGACGAGCTGTTCACGCTCTCGGGGCTGGGCGGCGAGACCGAGCGGCTGGCCCGGGAGATCTGTCGCCGGGTCGGCCTGGGCGGCGTGATGGACCAGACACCCTCGGAACTGCCGCACGCCGGCATGCTGAAGCTGGAGCTGGGCCGGGCCATCGCCACCCAGCCGGACGTGATGCTGGTCGACGAGCCGTTCGCCGGCCTCGCGGCCGACGAGGTCCAGGAGCTGACCGAGGTCATGGAGTCGCTGCGCCAGCACGGCATGACGCTCATCGTCGTCGACCACAACATGCGCGGGCTGCTGAACCTCATCGACCGCGCGTTCGTCATCCAGTTCGGCTCGAAGATCGCACAGGGGTCGCCGGACGAGATCAAGAACGACCCCGAGGTGCAGGAGGCGTACCTCGGAGGTGACGAAATATGAGCACGGAAACCGACGCCGACACCGACACGGACGCCGACGCCGACGCAGAGGCGGGGTTCAATTTCGAGTCCGGGAGCGAGACGGCCGAGAGCGACGAGGTGGTCCTGGAGTCGGAGAACCTCCAGGTCTCCTACGGGAAGGTCACCGCGCTCCGCGGCATCGACATGACCGTCACGGAGGGCGAGATCGTCTCGCTCATCGGCCCGAACGGCGCCGGCAAGACCACCTTCTGCAACACCGCCTCCGGCTTCCTGGGCTACGACGGGAGCGTCCGCTACCGTGACCAGGAGGTCGCCTCGGTCGGCCAGACCGAACTCGTCGACCAGGGGATGATTCACTGCACCGAGGAGCGGGACCTCTTCGGCTACATGAACGTCGAGGAGAACCTCGAGTTGGGCGGCTACCTGAAGGACGACGAGGTCATCGACGAGCGGAAGGAGTTCGTCTACGACCTGTTCCCGCGGCTGGACGAGCGCCGCGACCAGAACGCCCGCTCGATGTCCGGCGGCGAACAACAGATGCTCGCCATCGGCCGGGCGCTGATGGGCGACCCGGACCTGCTGGTCCTCGACGAGCCGACGCTGGGGCTGGCGCCGGTCATCCTGCAGGACATCGCGGAGGCGCTGGACCCCATCATCGAGCGGGGGGTCACGGTGCTCCTGACCGAGCAGAACGTCACCTTCGCCCTCGAACACGCCGACCGCATCTACCTGCTGGAGAACGGCGA
>PXSE01000094.1 GCA_003022905.1 Halobacteriales archaeon QS_9_68_42 | reverse complement strand
GCTGGTCGCAATGTGCGCCCCCGAGGAGCGGTTCGACGAGGTGGCCGAGCAGGTCAACGCCCACCGCGAGGTGGCCCACAACTACCGGCGGGAGCACCCCCATCTGAACATGTGGTTCGTCGTCTCGGTTTCAGACACCGACGCCGTCGACGGCGTGCTGGCCGACATCGAGGCCGAGACCGGCCAGGAGACGTACAACCTGCCGAAACGGCAGGAATTCCGCGTGGAGGCGAAGTTTCCCCTCGACGGGCCGGTCTCCGGGGGCGACGTCGACTGCTCTGACCTGGGGCCGGACGTCGACCCAGTCGACCGCGACACCCTGACGCCGGCCGAGCGGGACCTCGTCGTCGAGATTCAGGACGGCCTACCGGTCACCGCGACGCCGTACGCCGACGTGGCCGCCGAACTCGGCGCCGATCCCGAGTGGGTCCGCCGGACCGTCAGGCGGTTCGACGCCGAGGGGAAGGTCCGTCGGGTCGGGGTCGTCCCGAACCACTACGCGCTCGGCTACACCGAGAACGGCATGACCGTCTGGAACGTGCCCGACGACGTCGTCGACGAGGTGGGGCCGGCCGTCGCCTCGCTGGAGTTCGTCACCCACTGCTACGAGCGGCCCCGCCACGAGGGCGTCTGGCCGTACAACTTCTTCGCGATGACTCACGGCCGCTCGGAGGCCGAGAGCCAGCGCCGCATCGAGGAGGTGCGGGAGACGATGGCCGAACACTGGGACGTCGCCGACGAGGACTGGGAGGCGCTGTTCTCGACGGAGATACTGAAGAAGACCGGCATTCGGATGGCCGAGCGGGCTGGCGCGAACACGGAACGAGCATGATTCCGCTGTACCACGACTTCACCGACGAGACGGTACTGGTGTTCGGCGGCGGGAGCGTCGGCGCCCGGAAGGCCCGCCGGTTCGCCCGCGAGGCGTCGGTAGTGGTCGTCGGGCCGGAACTCCCGGCCGACGATTACGGCGGCGCCGAGACGGTACGGGCGGCGCCGGAGCCGGCGGACGTGCCGGCGTGGTTCGAGCGTGTCGACCCCGCCCTGGCCGTCGCCGCCACCGACGACCCCGAGGTGAACGAGGCCGTCGCGCGGGCGGCCGACGAGCGGGGCGTGCTGATCAACCGGACGGACCGCTCGGGCGGCCGCGACGTCGGAAGCGTCGTCGTGCCGGCGACGGTCCGGGACGGCGATGTGACCGTCGCCGTCTCGACAGGTGCCTCGAGTCCGGCGCTGGCGCGGGAACTCCGGAAGCGCATCGGGGCCGAAATCGAGGGCGCGGGCGAGCTGGCGGCGGCCACCGCCGAGGTCCGCGAGGAGCTGAAAAAGCGAGACGTCGCCCCTGACCGCCGGCGGGCGGCGGTCCGGGCGGCCGTAGCATCTCCGAGGGTTTGGAAGGATTTAGGTACGGGAGAGTCCAACCCACGACGGACGGTAGACGCCGTCGTCGAATCGGCGCTGGGTGAGACGGAGTGACCACGGGAACGGAGATCGTCGCCGGTGCAAGCGTCTCCCACAGCCACGCGAACGTCCCGGACATCGAGACCGCGTGTGCCGATAGCCAGCGGGTCGCAGTCGAGTCGCTGCTGGAGGACCCCCGCGTCTCGGAGGCGTTCGTCATCCAGACGTGCAACCGGGCGGAGGCGTACGTCGTTTCCGACGACGAAGAAACCGCCCGGGAAATCCTGTCAGCGCACTTCGAGGCCGTCGACGGCGACGCCGTCCGCGAGATGGGCCACGAGGCCAGCCTCAGACACCTGATGAGAGTCACCTGTGGGCTGGAGTCGCTCGTCCTCGGCGAGGACCAGATCATCGGGCAGATGCGGGAGGCCTACGAGGACGCCCGCGCGGTCGGCGGCATCGGGCCGACGCTGGACGACGCGGTGCTGAAGGCGCTGCACGTCGGCGAGCGGGCCCGCGAGGAGACGGCCATCAACGAGGGCGTGCTCTCGCTGGGGTCGGCGGCGGTCCGACTCGCCGAGTCAGAGGGCGACCTCGAGGACCCGACCGCACTCGTCGTCGGCGCCGGCGAGATAGCGACGCTGGCGGCCCGCTCGGTGGCCGAGACCGCAGACCGGGTCCTCGTCGCCAACCGGACGCTGCCGCACGCCGAACACATTGTGGGCGAACTCGACGTCGACGGGTCGGCCGTCGGCCTCGGGGCGTTGCCCGCCGCCCTCGCGGAGGCCAACGTCGTCATCTCGGCGACCAGTAGCGACGGCCACGTCGTCGACGTCGACGCGCTGTCGGGGGCCGGCGAGACGTTCGTCGTCGACCTGGCACAGCCGCGCGACGTCGTCCCCGCGGCCGACGACCTCAAGGGGGTGTCCGTCCACGACCTCGACACCCTGGAGTCGGTCACCGAGGCGACCCGCGAGCGCCGCCGGGGGGCCGCCCAGTCGGTCGAGTCGATGATAGACGAGGAATTCGACCACCTGCTGAACCAGTACAAGCGCAAGCGCGCCGACGAGGTCATCGCGGCGATGTACGAGGGCGCAGAACGGGTTAAGAGCCGCGAACTCCGGACCGCGGTGGGCAAACTCGAGGCCGAGACCGACGGCGAGGTCTCCGAGCACCACCGCGAGGTGCTGGAGTCGATGGCCGACGCCCTCGTGAGCCAGCTGCTGTCGGCGCCAACCCAAAGCCTCCGGGAGGCCGCCGAGAACGACGACTGGTCGACCATCAACGCCGCCCTCCAGCTGTTCGGGCCGGGCTTCGAACCGGAGCCCTCCGAGATGCCATCGCTGCCGGACGGCCCCGAGTCCATCCCCGAGGAGATGCGCCAGCAGATGCCCGCGGCCGTCCTCGAGCAACTGCAGGCCGAAGAGGACTGACCCCTGGGAGGCGTTCCCGCGCCGGCGACAGCTGTTTGTTCCGCCCGCTCAAGCACCGATCATGAGCACGGTCCGTGACCTCACCCCCCGGGACGCCGAAGCGCTGGCGGCGCTGTACGGCGACTACGAGTGGTGGGCCGACCGCACCGTCGAGGACGTTCGACGGGCGCTCGCGGAGACCGAGGTGGCCGTCGGCGTCGAGGCCGACGGCGAACTGGTCGCCGCCGCCCGCGTGCTGACCGACTACACCTACTACGCGAAGGTCTACGATATCATCGTCGCCGCCAACAGCCGCGGCGAGGGTCACGGCGAGCGACTGCTCGAGGCGGTCATCGACCACCCGGACCTGCGGGCGGTCGACGGACTGGCGCTGAACTGCCGAGAGGGGCTGGTGGCGTTCTACGAATCGGTCGGCTTCGAGCGGTTCGACCCCGACATGGAGGTGCCGGAGGGCGGGACCGAGGAGTTGGTCAGGATGACCTACGAGCTGTAGCGGGCGTCACAGCAGTTCCCGTCAATCGCTCGCGGGTTTGCCGCCGAGGGCGCCGTCGCGCCGGTCGCGGTCGGCGCGCGACGGCGGCGGGTAGCGGTCGTCATTGGGGGCCCGCCACCGCTCGTCGTCGCGGGGGAGCACACAGCGGTCCGGTTCGCGGTTGACGTGGGCGTACTGGTCGGGGGTGTTGGCGAGCGGGTGGGCGGGATTGTCGCCGCTGTCGATGCGGGCGGCGCGCAGTTCGTCGAAGCCGGCGACACGGGCGCGGATGCCCCGCCAGTGGTGGGCCGTTCCCGAGGGCACCTTGTAGGGGTGCGGCGGGCGGGTGTCGGGCGCCTCGCCGGCCAGCGTCGCGCGGTTGACGTTGGCCGCCAGGTCGTCGTGGTCGAGCAGGACGCCGACCCGGGCGCCGTCGGGGGCGCGGGCGGCCAGCACATCGAGGCCGAGGTGCAACGCCCGGTACTCGGCGACGTTGTTGTCCGGCGCCGAGTGCGGCACCGACAGTCGGGCGACCCGCTCGCCGTCGCGGGTCTGGATGACCGCCCCGAGGCCGCCGTGCCGGTCGTCGCGGTAGGAGCCGTCGGTGGCGAGGTAGAAGTCACGACGATGGGTGCGCGGCGGGTGCGCGATGTGTGGGGTGGGCGAGTCGTCGAACAGGTTCCGCAGGACCGGCCGACAGTACGCGGCCATACCGACACTCAGCATCCGCCGTATATAAATCCACGGGCGAGCGTCGGACGCGCGTCGGCCGCGGGCCCGGCCGTCCACCCGAACGCCTACGAGGGGCGAAGGCGGCGGTGTATGTCGGCGTTCATGGCCATCAAGGCCGGTCTCGGGACGCCGGCGTCGCCGGCGTACTTCTACGAGGCGCCGGTGCTGTTCGCGGCGCTTCGGTTCGACATCGCCGGCGCCGCGATGCTTGGCTACGGGGCGTGGGCGACCGAGCGGTGGCGGCCCCGCGACCGGACCGAGTGGCTGCTTGTCGCCGTGGGGGCCGTCTTCATCATCGCCGGCTACCACGCGCTGCTGTTCGTCGGCGAGCGGGGCACCACGAGCGCCGCCGCGGCCGTCATCATCTCGCTGTCGCCGGTGCTCACGACCGCCTTCGCTCGGGCCTTCCTCCCGGACGAACGGCTCACCGCCCTCGGAGCGGTCGGCATGCTGCTGGGGCTCATCGGCGTGGCAGTCCTGTCGCGGCCAGACCCCGGTAATCTCGTCGGCTCCCGGTTCGAGGCGCTGGTGTTCTGCGCCGCCCTCTCCTTCGCCTTCGGGAGCGTCATCACCCGTCGTCTGGAGACCGACCTGCCGATAGAGACCATGGAGGCGTGGTCGATGCTCAGCGGTGCCGCGCTGATGCACGCCGGTAGCCTCGGGCTCGGAGAATCGGTGTCGGGGGCGCCGCCGCTCGCGGCGACGGTCACGCTGGCGTACCTGGCGCTGGTCGCCCGCGCCGGCGGGTTCCTCGTCTACTTCGACCTGCTGGACCGCCTCGGGCCGATCGAGATCAACCTCGTTTCCTACGTCGCGCCGGCGTTCGCGGCGCTGGCGGGCTTTCTGGTGCTGGGCGAGGTCATCGACCTCCCGACGGTGGGCGGATTCCTCATCATTCTCGCCGGGTTCGTCCTCATCAAGCGGCGGGCAATCCGGGAGGAACTGACCCGCCGTTAGACGGCCTCCGAGAGCCGCTCGTACTGGCTCTCGGTCAGCGAGACGCCGGCCGCACCGAGGTTCGTCTCCAGTTGGCCCGGCGTCCGGGCGCCGACGATAGGCACCGTCCCCTGCTCGCGGAGCCACGCCAGGGCGACGGCCGCCGGCGCCGCGTCCAGTTCGTTCGCCACCTCGAGGAGGATGTCCAGCACGCGGAAGTTGGCCTCGGTGAAGTAGCGGTCACCGAAATCGTCGCTCCGTGCGGCCCGCGACCCCTCCGGGACGCCTGACTCGCGGTCGTACTTGCCCGTGAGGAAGCCGCCGGCCAGCGGCGACCACGGACAGACACCGATGCCGTACTCGCGACTCATCTCGAGGTAGTTGCCGACGATCTCCCGGTCGACGAGGTTGTACCGTGGCTGGGCGACGGTGAACGGCTCGTATCCGTGCTGTCTAGCGATTTCGTTCGCGCGGGCGACCTTCCAGGCGTTCGGCTCGAACGTCGAGGTGCCGAGGTAGTGGACCCGGCCGTCGGCGACGAAGCCGTCGAGCGTCCGCATGAACTCCTCGACGGGCGTCTCGTCGTCCCAGCGGTGGGTGTACAGCAGGTCGACGTAGTCGGTGCCGAGCCGCTCGAGAACGTCGTCGACCGACCGGCGGAGGTGCTTGCGGCCGAGGCCGTCGCCGTTGGGGTCGTTCCTGGTCGGCCAGTACACCTTCGAGGCGACGACGAACGATTCCCGGTCCCACTGGCGGGTCTCGAACCACTCGCCTATCCACGTCTCCGCGAGGCCGTCGCCGTACATGTCGGCGGTGTCGATGAACCGACCGCCGCCCTCCGCGTAGGCGTCCAGCAGCTCGAAGGCCCGCTGTTTGCCGACCTCGACCCTTCCGGTGGCGTCCTCGCGGCCGAACCGCCAGGTCCCGAACCCGATTTCGGAGACCTGCAGTCCCGTCGACCCGAGATAAACGGCGTCCATGCGACGGCGTAGGGCGCGCTGACGTATGGCTGTGGGGGTCCGGCGGTCACCGGCGGTGGCCGTGACCGACCACCAGGGCGGCGACGTAGAGACCGACCACCCGTGCCATCGTCGGCAGGGTCGGCTCCATCCTCCCGAGGGCGACGAGCGCCAGCGCACAGAACGGCAGGAGGACGGCCGTCCAGAACGCCGCGGCTCTGACGGGCCGGAGAAGAACGGACGCGGCGACCGACATTGGGTGCCTGGTCTGTGGGCTGGAGGTTCCCATCGTAGCTAGGGAATGGGTCGGTACCATCATATAATGGGCGCAGGATTTCGGTTAATTTACACACTTCGGGGTTGGCAAAAACGTTTCACGAACGGCGCAGAGCCGCCAAGACCGGGGGCCGGCGGGCGTCTCGACGGTCGTCCGCCCGAGGACGGCCGCTCGGACCGACGAGCGCCATGCCGCCAGGGCTTCCTCGTGGCGCCGCCGGTGGGTCTCGGGGTCGTACTCGCGGTCCGGATCGGCCCGGAGTTCGTCCTCGGTGTCGTCGGGCGTCGGCATCGGCGGCGGCGAGTCGACGAACCGCTCCGGGGGGACGTGGAGCGGTTCCGGGTCGTCGTAGTCGGCCTCCGCTCCCGAGCGGTGCAGGCGGGCGCGCATCCGGCCGCTGAACGGCGGCGTCACGCGTAGGACCGCCCCCGCCGACCCCCGCTCGTTGGCCTCGAGGGCCGCTACCACGTCGTCGACGGTCACCGCGAGCACGCGAATCTCGGTCGGGTCGTCGGAGGCCACGGTTCGACTCGGGCGGCGCCCACAAAGAGCGTGTCGACGCACCGGCGGTCAGTCCAGTCCGGGTTCGAACGCCCGGACGGCCTCCCGCCACTCCGCCGGGAGCGGTCGGGACGACTCGCCGTCCTGGGCGACCTGTACCGACTCGCCGGTCGCGGCGGGCGAATCGTCGTCGCCGTACACCCGGTAGCCCATTCGGAAACTCGACTCGCCGGTCTCGAAGACGCCGCACTCGACCCGGACCGACCCGGCCCCGAGCGTGACGGGCCGCCGGAAGTTTATCTCGAGGTTCGCAAGTACCATCCCGCCGTCCGTCACGACCGACCCGAGGAGGCGGTCGACGTAGTGGGTCCGCGCCTGCTCGAGGTAGGTGGCGTACACCGCGTTGTTGACATGGCCGAGCGTGTCCAGGTCCCGGTACCGGACCGGCAACTCGACGTCGAACCGGAACTCCGCGTCCATATCGGACGCCATCGGCCGCCGGGCAAAGGGCGTTGCGCTTCCGTCCCGTCGCGATATCGGGGCGGCCGCCGCGGGCGTTCGGAGCGCGAGGAAGGCGAGGAGATGACCCCCTGCCAGCATTCTCCCGGCGTGAGAACGGATCCGGCTACTCGTCGTCGGGCGAGATGCGCGCGAGGCGCATCGCGTTGCCGGTGACGCCGAGGCTCATCCCCATGTCCCCAACGACGACCGCCAGGGCGACGCTCACGTAGCCCAGCGGGACGCCGACGGCCAGCAGGGCCTTCGCCCCGAGGCTGCCCCAGATGTTCTGTCTGATGACGTCGTTGGCCCCGTTCGAGAGGTCGTACAAGTACGGCAGTTTGCCGATGTCGTCGCCCATCAAGGCGACGTCGGCCGTCTCGATTGCGGTGTCGGTGCCGGCCGCCCCCATGGCGACGCCGATGTCGGCGGCCGCCAGCGCCGGCGCGTCGTTGATGCCGTCGCCCACCATCGCCACGTCGCGGTCGGTCGACTGTAGCTCACGGACGGCCTCGACCTTCTCGTCCGGCAGCAGTCCCGCGCGGTACTCGTCGACCCCCACCCGGTCGGCGATGGCGCGCGCCGTGCCCTCATTGTCGCCGGTCAGCATGACCACCCGGCCGACCCCGAGCGCCCGGAGGCGCTCGACGGCCCGCCGGGAGGCCGGCCGCACCTCGTCGGCGACGGCGACCGCGCCCAGGAGCGTTGATTCGGTTCCGACGAGCACCACTGTCCTGCCTGCCCGCTCCAGTTCCGCGATGCGGTCGGCGGGCGCGTCGGCTGGCGCCTCGGTGCCCTCCAGGACGCCGCCGTCGGTCGCACGCCGCGGGAGGTCGAACCCCAGGTCCTCGAACAGTGCGGGCTTGCCCACGTAGTACGTCTCACCGTCGATATCGCCGCGAATCCCCCGGCCGGCCAGTCCCCGGAAGCCGGACGGCTCCGGGAACGGCCCCAGGCCGTCCCGGTCGGCGCGGGCGAGCACCGCTTCGGCGATCGGGTGCTCGCTCCGGCGCTCAAGGGCGGCGGCGTACCGCAGCACGTCGGAGCCGGAGCCGTCGCCGAACGGGACTACGTCGGTGACGGTGAGTTCGCCCTTCGTCAGCGTGCCCGTCTTGTCGAGGGCGACGACGTCGACCTCGCCCATCGCCTCGAGGTGGTTGCCGCCCTTGATGAGGACGCCGTTCCTGGCGGCGCTCGTGATGCCCGAGACGACCGAGACGGGCGTCGAGATGACGAACGCACAGGGGCAGGCGATGACGAGCAGCGTCAGGCCGCGGACGAACCACGGCCGCCAGCCGCCGGGTAGGACCACCTCGAAGCCAGCGAGGCCGACGGCCGCGCCCCCGTCGACGAGAAGCGGCGGGAGCGCCACCGTCAGTATCGCCGCGGCGACCACTACGGGCGTGTAGTAGCCCGCAAAGCGGTCGACGAACTGCTCCCGTTCGGTCTTCTGCTGTTGGGCGCCCTGCACCATCTCGATTATCCGTGACAGCGTCGACTCGCCGGCCGTCGAGGTGACCTCGACCTCGAGGTACCCCTCTTCGTTGATCGTCCCGGCGTACACCTCGTCGCCGTCGGCCTTGTCGACGGGAACGCTCTCGCCGGTAATGGGCGACTCGTCGACGGCGCTCTCGCCGTCGGTGACCCGGCCGTCCAGCGGTATCTTCTCGCCGGGCCGGACGAGCACCGTCTCGCCGACCGCCACCTTCTCGGCCGGGACCGTCACCTCCTCGCTATCGCCGTCTGCTCGGGGCGCCTCCGGTGCCCCGCTGTCGCGCCGGACGGTCGCCTCGTCGGGCGACAGTTCCATCAACTCGCGTAGCGAGTCCCGCGCTCGGTCCATCGAGTACTCCTCGAGCAGTTCGGCCACGCTGAACAGCACCGCGAGCGTCGCCCCCTCGACGAAGTAGCCGATGCCGGTCGCCGCGAGGATGGCCGTCCCCATCAGGAGGTCGATGTCGAGGCTCCGGTTCCGCGCCGAGTAGTACCCCCCGCGGACGACCGGGTAGCCTGCGACGGCGGTCGCACCCAGGAGGAGCGCGTCGGCGGGCGTCAGCGGGTAGCCGAAGACGCCCGCAACCTCGGGGTTCAGCCCCGCGAGGAGGAACTCGAGCAGGAGCCCCCCCGCCAGCAGGACCGCGCCGGCCCACGTCGTGACCGCCCGCGAGCTCGTCCAGACCGCAGACGGCTCCGCGATAGCGGGGCCGTCGGCCGCGTCGCCCTCCCCGCCGACCACCTCGTAGCCCGCACCCTCGATGGCGGCGACCACGTCACCCCGCGAGGCCCGACCGGAATCGAACGTCACCGTCGCCGAACCGGTGGTGGGCTGCAGCGTCGACTCCCGGACGCCGTCAACCCGCTGGAGGCTCTTTTCGACCTTCGTCGCACAGGAAGGGCAGTCCATCTCCGGGACCGTGAGCCGGACGGTCAGCTCCCCGCCGTCGCTTGACGTGCCGCCGGCATCGATGTCCTCTCTCATTGCCCGGAGGTAGGGCCGACATCTCGATAAGCCTTTGTTGGAATATTCCAACTCCGGCGTCAGGGAGGCCGCGACAGACGCCGCTCGTCGGCGACGTGTCGCTTCGCGAGCGCCGCCTCAGCCCGCCGTAGCCGGTAGGTCAGCGTCGACCGCGGCACGTCGAGGTGGGCCGCGAGTTCGCTCACGTCGACCGCTCGCGGGGTCTCGTAGTAGCCGTGTTCGACGGCGGCCCGGAGCGCGGCCTCCTGCTCCGGCGAGAGCGTCCCCGGGTCCTCGTCGATGCCGCCGGTGGGACCGTCGGTGCCGGCGCTCCGGAGCATCTCCGTCCGGGCGTCGTCCCCGATGGCCGCCTCGATGTCGTCGAAGAACGCCCCGGCGTCGCCCGCCTCGGAGTGGACGATGCGCCAGGTGTAGTGGCGGCCCTCGTGGTTCGTGTCGAACAGCAGGCCGTCCCCGAGGTGGTCCCGGGCGATGTGCGGAACCGACGCACACGCCGGCGACCGCTCCCAGTAGGAGTACAACACGAGCGTCTCCTCGGAGTGGTCGAGCACCTGAGTGCGCTGGCTGGCGCCGCAGTCCGCCGTTGCCAGGCAGTCAGCGTAGTAGTCGGCCTCGAGGAACGCCGCCTCGATGTCCTCGAGTGCCTCCGGCGGCCCGGTGGCGTGGTCGACCCGCCAGAGTCGCTCGTCGGTGACGTGCAGCGACAGCGACCGGACACGAGAGCCCGGGTGGTCGGCGAGGGCGTCGGCCACCCTGTTGGCCCCCGACTCGAACTCCAGGGCGAAGGCCAGTTCGCGCATGACCGACGTACGGACCGACGAGATAAAACACGTCGGCCGGCGGACAGGCTCTCGCTCCCACGAACGCGCAGGTGTCGCGGACGTGGACTGCACCGGCAAGCAGGCGCTCGTCACCGGGTCGACGAGCGGCATCGGGCGAGCGGCCGCCGTCGCCCTCGGTCGGCTCGGCGCCGACGTCATCGTCCACGGCCGAGACACGGCGGCCGGCGAACGCGCCGTCGAGGACATCGAGGCAGTTGGCGCCGACGCGTGGTTCGTCGCCGCCGACTTCGCCGACGAGGCGGCGGTCCGGGAGCTGGCCGGGACGGTCCGCGCCGAGACGGACGGCCTGGACCTGCTCGTGAACAACGCCGGCGGCCTGTTCCGCGACGGTCGGCTGACCGACCTGGGCATCGAGTACACCTTCCACGTCAACCACCTCTCGCCGTACCTCCTGACGACGGAACTGCTCGACCACCTCCGGCCGGGCGCCCGGGTGGTCACCACCGCGTCGGCGGCCCACCGGGGCACCTCGCTGGACCTCGACGCCGTCCGGAGCGTCGACGGCCACTCGGGGACGCGAGCCTACGGCCACTCGAAGCTCGCAAACGTCCTCTTTTCGGCGGAACTGGCGCGGCGCCTCGAGGCCGACGGCCGCGAGGTCACCGCCAACAGCGTCCATCCGGGGGCGATTCCGGGCAGCGGGTTCAGCCGGTTTCTCCCCGGGCCACTCCCGAACCTGGTCCAGTTGCTCGAAGCCGTCCCGGGCGTCACGTCGGTCGAGGACGGCGCCGCGGAACTGCTGTTCGCGGGCGTCTCGCCGCGGACCGCCGACGTCTCCGGCCGCTACTTCGCCGGCCAGCAGCCCAAGACCCCCTCGAGTGCGGCCCGCGACCCCGAGGCCGCCCGGCGCCTCTGGGCGTTCAGCGCCGAGGTCCTCGGGGTCGATGAACCGCTCGTCGAAGCCGCGCCGGCCGAGGGCTCGTGAAACACGACCGCATCCACGCCCGGGAGCCGAGCCACCACGTCGACCGGTGGTCGGTCGGGACCGTCGAGGCTGTCGAAGAGCGGGACGGCCACTGCGTGGTCACGGTTCGTCCGCATGACGGCAACCCGGTCGAACTCGTCGTCACCGTCGCCGTCCGTGACCTGTTCGTGAGCCGGCTGGACGCCGACTCGCCGGTCGGCGAGCGGGTCTGGTACCGGAAGAAGGGCGGATGAGCGGCGCTTCGTTCGTCCACGCTGAAACCGGATATGCGCGCTCGCGGTGCTCGCTCCTCGTGTGAAATAGTAGTGCCCGGGGAGGGCTCCGAACCCTCGATCTCCGCATGTCCCAGGTACGAGACGCAGGCAACGTCTCGGGACACCGCGGGTGCCGCCTCGTAACCCTATGAGTGCGGCGCTATGTCCAGCTAAGCCACCCGGGCTCGTCTGTCGGTAGCCCGTTCGCGCCCTTCAACCTTCCTATCTCCCTCGGTCGATTCTTCGGGGCCGTGCGCCGTGACCCCCTGTTTTATGCAGGTCTACCGGCACACCACACGTATGGACGAGATTCCCGGCCGACTGCGCGCCGCGGTCGGCGACGAACCGGCCATCGAGACCGTCGACATCGGCGGCGGCGACGCCCTTGTCGTCACGCCCGAGGAGACGTACCTCTACCGCTCGGAGGGGCTACTCTCCGACGAGAGCGTCGCCGCCTACCCCCACGACGTCGACCGCCTCGCCGTCGAGTCGGGGCGGCGGAAGAACGCCGTCGTGCTGGAGTCCTACGAGGGCGAACGGGAGTTCACCGTTCCCGCGGACGTGACGGATGTCGTCGTTGCGGCGATGCTGGAGGGCGTTCTCCGGACGACTGGCGTGGTCGGCCCCGAGGAGGCCGTCCGGGCGCAGTTCCGCTTCAGCGACCTCACACTGGTCGTCGCCGACGAGAAACTGTTCAAGCACGTCGGCCCCTCGGTCTGGAACGAGGACTTCGAGATGTTCGACTACGAGAGCCTCACTGACCTCAACTTCCAGGAGGGCAGCGTCGCCACCCAAGTCGTCCTCGAGATCCAGGGCCGCCAGCACCGCGTGAAGGTGCCCAACGAGCAGGCCGGCCGCGTCCGCCGGGCGGTCCAGAGCGCCGTCTTCGAGCACCACGGCGTCTCCTCGCTCGGCGGCCTCCGGGAGAAGATCGCAGTCGAGGAGCCCGAGCCGGGGTCGGAGCCGGACGAGGCGGCCCCGGGTGCGGTCTCCGACCCGGTCCCGGAGACGGATGAGACGGACGACGACTCCGGGGGCGTCGACTGGTCGCCGCCGGCCGACCAGGACGTCACGGGTCCCCGGGGCAGGCCGACCGATCCGGAGGCGGACGCTCCCTCCGCGGCGGCGGTCGGCGACCGGACGGCCGGCCGGGCGACCGGCGCCGGCGACGACGAGGGCGAGGACGCCAGCGGCGCCGACGCGGGCGCCGGGTCGGGAAGCGTCGAGAGTCTCGAGGCGCGCATCGACGACCTCGAGGCGCAACTGAAGCGGCAGAACGACCTGCTGGAGTCCCAGGGGGAAACCATCGAACAGCTGGTCGAGGAGCTCCGCCGCGGCCGGTGACGGTCACTCCCGGCCGGTCACCTTGCGGATGCAGGAGGAGCCGAACGGGCCGTGCTCGCCGGCCTCGAGTTTCATGAAGTAGCCCGTCGATATCGAGGCGCCGCAGCGCCGGCACTTGAACTCGCCGTCCCGGGAGACTACCTCGCTCTCGAAGCAGAGGAACCGCCCGCCGGCCGGCTTAACCGTCTCGCCCTCGCGGACGATGTGGCCGCGCTTCTCGGCCTTCTCCAGTATCGCCCGCGTCGTTTCCGGGTGGGTCGTGACGGTCTCGATGCGGTCGACGACCGCCGGGAGGGGTACTCGGCCGCGGAGGTCAAAAATCACCGGCAAACACCACAAGGCGTTTGCCGTCCGAGCGACACCTCCGGGCGTGAAGCGAGCGTCGCTCCGCCAACTGGCCGGCATCGCGGCCGTTCTCGCGGTGGCCGGTGCCGCCGCCCTGACGACGTCGCCCGAGGCGCTTTTCGCGAGCGCCGAGCGACTCGCCGAGCGCCCCCTGCTGTTCGCCGCCGTCGTTGCGGGGGTGTACCTCGCGCGCCCGCTTCTGGCATGGCCCATCAGCGCGCTGTCGGTACTGCTGGGGTACGTCCTCGGCCCGGCCGCGATTCCGGTGGCGCTGGCCGGCGCCGTCGTCACCGCGCTGCCGGCCTACGTCGTCGCCCGGTACCTCGGCCACGACGCCGGCCTGCTGGCCCGCGTCGGTGACGCCAGCGTCGCCGTCCGGCGGACGACCGGCGACCTCCGCGGCATCGTCGCGGTCCGGCTGGCACCGCTGCCGACCGACCCCGTCTCCTACGCCGCCGGTCTGGCAGGTGTCCCACTGCGGCCGTATGTCGCCGGGACCGCCGTCGGCGAGGCCCCCTGGGTCGTCGCCGCCGTCCTACTGGGGGCCTCCGCCGGCGAGCTGACCCGGGCCGGCCTCTCGGCGGACCCAATTGTCCTCGTGACCGCCGTCGCGCTGGCGGCACTGCTCGCACTCTCGGGGCCCGCCTACCGCCGAGTGAGCGGGTCCGACACCGACGCACTCAGAAGGTAAACGGGTCGCTACAGTCGACGACGACGCCGTGCTTGGGGCAGACGTACTTGCAGTGCCGTTTGTACATCCCCGTCCCGCACATCGGACAGGAGCGCCCCATCGACTCGTCCATACCACGCTCTACACGTGGTGACGAATAAACGTTCACAGTTTCGTCGGACGCACATGGTCATATACTTTACCGACCCCGGACACAGCACTTAATTACGCCACGCTATTTGTATATTCATTATGAGCGGTCCCGAGTGTCCGACCTGTGGAAAGTCGGATTTCTCCAACGAAGGGTATATGAAACGGCACCACACGCTCGTTCACGACGAGAGTCTGAGAGAAGAATACGAATGTAGCCTCAATGGCTGTAATAATAGAACCCACAACCCGAGATTCTGTAGTACGGAGTGCTTCGGGAAAGCAAAGCGAAAACACGAGAAGAGTGAATGTAGACGGGAGGGGTGCAGCGAACTGGTCTACAAACACGAGTACTGTTCGCACAGTTGTGCGAACAAAGAAACCTGGAAGCGACGGGATAACCCTGCTAAACGACCCGAAGTACGGCAGAAGCTCTCCGAGATGCGGCAGGGAGAACGCAATCCGTTTCACGGTGAAACACATACAGAAGAGACCCTCCAGAAAATCTCAGAATCCAGTTCCGGCGAGAACAATCACCTCTACGGGGTTACCGGCGAGGACCACCCGAGCTACGGCATCGTCTCCGGCCTGAAACGCCAGACCGTCGCAGAAACTGGTCACGTCGTCCGATCCAACTGGGAACGAGATATTGACTTACTGCTACACGGTTCGCAAGTAGAGTACGAGTACGAGCCGAAAACGTTCATGCTCGTCGACGAGAAAACCTACACTCCGGACTTCGTCGTCGATAACGGAACGGTTATCGAAGTCAAAGGATGGCCCGACGATCTGTCCAAACGGAGAGCGAGGCATTTCATGGAGCAGTATCCGGAGCGCAAGTACGTCGTTGTCGGCAACCGTATCCCCTGCGATACGTTCGTTCCATGGGATAACCGGCAGACACTTCTCGATAAGCTTGATTGAAATACAATTTCGGTGTCGGTCGAAATCTTACGTTCTCAACAACGTGACCAGCCACACCCCGGGCATTTCCGGCAACCCTCGACGATCTGGACCATATCGCCGCACTCGGGACACTCAGGGGACTCCCCGGAGTCGATGAGCGACTGTGTGTCGCCGGTCTCGCCGGGCTCGGGCTCGGGTTCGGCCGTCGGGGGCGCGCTCGCGGCGCCGCCGTCGGTCTCCCGGGAGGCCCTCCCGCGGGGTTCGGTTTCGTCGGTCTCTTGTGCCTGCTGGGCGGTCTCGTCGAGGGTGGCCTGGTCGGGGTAGGCCTTGTCGACCTCGCCGTCGAGGTACCGCCGCATCGCGGTGCCGATCGCGTCCGGAATGGAGTTGATCTGCTCGCCCTTGTCCCAGGCGACCTTCGGCGACCGGATGCCCTGCAGTTCCTCGGCGATCTCCTCGGGGTCGAC
>PXSE01000093.1 GCA_003022905.1 Halobacteriales archaeon QS_9_68_42 | reverse complement strand
TCCTCACCCCCGGGGCCGGCGGCCGTCAGGAAGAACAGCCCGGTGATGACGCCGCCGACGATCAAGGCGATGCCGCCGATTTCGACGGCCTCGATGCCGTACTTCGCGGACTTCTTCAGCGGGTAGAGGTCGTACTCGAGGAAGCCACCGCCCATGACAACGCTGCCGAAGCCGATGCCGGCGAAGATCAGCAGTCCAAGGCAGGCGACGGCGGTGACGGCCTTTCGGCCGAGCCAGCGCCGCGTCGAGTCGATGCCGAACGCGAACGCGAGCATCAGCACCACGGTCCCGACCAGCGCGCCGCCCTGGAAGCCGCCGCCGGGCGAGTCCGCGCCGTGGAAGGTGACATAGAGACCGAACGTGAGCACGAACGGCGTCACGACTCGGACGGTGCTCATGATGACCTCGCTCTCGGTGTAGGTCCCCCGGTTGGCGTCGGCGTCCCCGGCGCTCATGTGAGCACCTCCCGCCGGAGGACGACAAGCACCGCGACACCGGCGGCGAAGACGACGGTGGCCTCGCCGAACGTGTCGAAGCCGCGGTAGGCCGCAAGCACCGCCGTGACGGTGTTCTTGACGCCCGTCTCCTTGTAGGACGCCGTGAGGTAGTGGCCGGTTACCGCCTCGTAGGAGATGATGGGGGCGGTCGGGTCGCCGACGGCCGGCAGGCCGGGCAGCGTCAGCCCGAACACGACCGCGAGAGCGCCGCAGGCCAGCAGCGCGCGGGGGTCGGGTCGTTCCAGCGTCCGGTCGTCGGTCGGCCGGACCGTCTTGGCGATGGTCAGGAGCAGAAGCACCGTCGTCACGCCGGCGCCGATGACCGCCTCCGTGAGGGCGACATCCGGCGCCAGGAGGAACGCGTACAGTAGCGCCATCCCGAGGCTGTAGGCGGCGAAGACGATGATGGCCGCCAGCACGTCCCGGAGGAGCGCCGTTGCCAGTGCCGTGGCGACGACGAACACGACCAGCGCGTAGGCGACGTACTCGGTCATCGGTCCTCCCTCCAGGGCTCGATGCCCTCCTCGTCGGCGGCCCGGGCGATGGCGTGGGCCGCCGTCGGGTTGGTAATGAAGATGAACATCAGGAGCAGGACGGTCTTGACGGTGGTGGTCTCGACGCCGAGCGCCAGGGCGACGGCCACGAGCGTCAGTCCCGCCCCGAGCGTGTCCGTCTGGCTGGCGGTGTGGGCGCGGGCGTAGATGTCCGGCAGGCGGACGACGCCGACCGCCGAGACGAGCGTGAAGAAGACGCCGCCGGCGAGCAGGACGACGATGGCGATATCCAGCGGCGTCACGTCACATCACCCCCCCGCGGTCGACGGTGAACTTCGAGATGGCGACCGCCATTAGGAAGTTTAGAAGCGCGTACACCAGGGCGATGTCGAGGAAGTAAGGGACGTCCAGCGCCGCCGACAGCAGCGCGAGGATGACGACGGTGTTCGTGCCGAGGACATTGACGGCGACGACCCGGTCCTGCATCGTCGGGCCGCGGACGGCGCGGTACAGCACCACGACCGCGAGCACGACTAGCGCAGCCGCCGTCACGAGCAGGGCGTCCTCGACGATCACTCCTCGTCACCTCCCTCGTCGATGATGCGGCAGTCGCCGCGCTCCCGCGGGGAGGCGACCGCGAGCGCCCGCCGGCCGTAGAAAATGAACCGGACGCCGCGCTCGAGGGCCCCGTCAAACAGGCCCTCGCGGGCCGCCGGGACCAGCGTGTGGACGACCAGGCCGCGGCCGCGGGTCCGGACGGTGAGCGTTCCCGGGGTCAGCGTGATGCTGTTGGCCAGCGCGGTCACCGGCATCCCGCCCCAGAGGGCGCACTCCACCTCCGTCATCCGTGGTTCGATGGGCAGGTCCGGGTGGAGGATAACGTAGGAGACCAGCAGGTTCGACTTGATTATCTCGTAGACGAGGTACGGCGCGTAGATGACGAGCCGAACCAGCTGCCGGCCGACCGTCGTCGGTCGGAGACGGTCGCTGAACGTGATGCGGTGCAGCATCGCGGCCACGAGCGTCGCGCTCGCGGCGCCGGTCACGAGGTCGAATCCCGCGAGGGTGAAGCCGCTCAGTAGCTGGTAGAACAGAAAGGAGATGCCGAACAGCGTTCCGAACTGGAGGACGCCGCCGCGCCGGAGGAGCCGTCCTCGCCGGGTCCGCCGGTCGACGGGGGGCTCCTCGACGAACAGGCCGGACTCGACGAGGTCGGCCTCCATCGGCCGGAGTATCGGGACGTTGCCGCCCGGACTGTACTCCGGGTCGACGGTCACCCGGTCGATGCCGTGGTCATCGGCGTACGCCGCCAGCACCCGCGCGTAGTCGTCGGGCCCGAAGAGGTACTCCTCGGCGCCGACGACGGCCGTCTCAACGTCGAGGTCGGCCTCGCCGGCGTCCTCGTCGGCCCAGATGGCGACCCGTTTGAGGCGCTCCTCCGTTGCCTCGCGGACCTCGGCGCCGACGTCGCCGATGTCGTGCCAGGCGACCGCCTCGACGAAGTGTATTTCGCCGCCGGCCTCGAGGGCCTCGCGGACCGCGTAGGCGACGGTCTGTCGTAGCGTGACCGACTCGCCGACCGGGACGAGGATCGGTCCCGCGTCGTCACGTCGGTCCGGTGGGTCCTGGGACACGGCTGGTCACTGCTCGTGTCTTTCGGCAGGCGCAACAAAACGGTTGTTCTTCGGGCCGGCGGGGGGCGGGCGGACGCCGGACCGCAGAGCGCCCGGCGCCCCCGTCAGGCAACGCTTAACCCCGGCGGCCCCGATGCGGGCGACGTCGTGGCACCGCGCCGGACCCCGTCACAGGGGGTAGTGTTCAGATAAGCACTAACCGGCGAGCCAGTTTCTGCTGGCCAATCAACTGACGCCTGGCGGACTGAAAGGGCGAGGCGCTCTCGGCGACCCCGGACGACGCAAGCACCGCAGGGAGCAACGCGACCGAGGAGCACAGCGAGTCCCGGGAGTCGAGAGCGCCGAGGGCTTTCTGAACTCCTAATCCACTATCTGAACACCGCCTCACAGGGTCAGGCAACGCTTAACCCGGCGGCCCCCCGACGCGGTGGCATGAGCGAGGCCGTAGCGTTCGTTCCGGGCCACGTGACGGGCTTTTTCAGCGCCCACGACGACGACGACCCGACGAAGGCGGGGTCCCGCGGCGCCGGCATCGCGCTGGCTGACGGCGTGACCGTCCGGCTCGAACCCGGCGACGGCGTCGAGTGCAACGGCGAGGACTGCGAGGTCGAGGCCGTCGACCGGGTGCTGAGCGCCCTGCGGTCGACCGCCCGGGTCGTCGTGGAGACGGACCTGCCGCTGGGGGCGGGGTTCGGGGTTTCCGGTGCCGCCGCCCTCGGGACGGCGCTGACCGCCAACGCCGTCTTCGACCGCGGCCTCTCGGAAAACGAACTGGTCACCATCGCCCACGGCGCGGAGGTCCAGGCCGGCACCGGGCTGGGCGACGTGGTGGCGCAGGCCCGCGGCGGCTTTCCCGTTCGACTGGAACCGGGGGCGCCCGCCCACGGCGCGATGGACGGCCTCCCCGCCCGCCGCGAAGTCGAGTACGTCACCTTCGGGGAGCTATCGACCGAGAAGGTGCTGTCGGGCGACACGACGGAGCTGACCGAGGCCGGCCGGCAGGCGCTGTCGGCGCTGGTAGCCGAACCCACCCTGGAGTCGTTCATGCACGCCTCCCGGACGTTCGCCCGCGAGGCGGAGTTACTGACGCCGCGCCTCCGGGAAGCCATCCGGGACGTCGCCGAGGCCGGCGGCGAGGCGTCGATGGTGATGCTCGGCGAGACGGTGTTCGCGCTCGGCTCCGGGCTGTCGGACGCCGGCTACGACGCCGAGCGGTGCGACATCTCTGTGGCCGGCGCCCACCTGCAGTAGCGGACCGCCTGCCCGGGGTTCTTTCGGGACCGCCACCGCCGACGGGACGCCCCCACCTCGGCTTCCGGTTCCAGCAATCCGTCTCCGACGCCGGGGTCGCCGAGGCCGTTGCCGACGGCTACTGCGGATGGCTCGCGGACGGCCGCTCTCCACCGGAAGACACTTACTCGGATCGTTGGAAACCAGCGCCCATGTCGACGACGCCCTCCGTCCTCGAGCGGTTCCGGCCCCACTCGGTCCCAATCTGTATCCTCGCCGTCGTGGTGACCGCCGCCGTGGTCGTCCCGCCGCTCGTGCTCGACTTGACGCCGAGAACGTACGCCATCGCCGCGGCGGTGCTGATCCTCGGCGTCACGTCGGCGGCCCCATACGCGGTCGTCGTCTCGGTCGCGACGCTGCCGCTTTTGTACGCGAGGTCGCCGCCGGAATCGTCTACGTGCTGGCGGCGGGCGCGGTCGGGGCCATCGGGGTCGGCGCGAGCTTCGCCGCCGACAGCGGGTCGTCGACCCTGCCGACCGCCCTGCAGCCGGTGCTGATGGTCGCCGGCAGCGCGCTCGTCGCCGCGACCTTCGTCGGCCTCCAGCTGTGGCGCCACGACGTCCCGGCCGGGGACCTCGAAACCAGAACGGTCCTCGGAACGGTCGTCCTCGGACTGTTCCTGCTTCCCGCCGGCCCCGTCGCACTGTTGCTATTCGGAGGCATATAGCTCCGGGGCAAAGCGGCTTCGTACCGCGCCGACAGCCGTTCGTGCCCCGTCCCGAGAGCGCGGGTCTTTTGCCCCGCCGTCGCCCACCAGGAGGTATGACCGGGCCGGACGTGCCGGAATCGCATCCCCGCTACGAGTCGCTCCTGACGCGACACCGCATCGAGGCGGGCGTCGAGAAGGGCATTACCTCGAAGCAGGGCCTCATCGCCCAGGGCCGCGGCGAGGCCTACGACTACCTGCTCGGCGAGCAGACCATCCCGAGCGCTGACGACGCCGCACGGGCGGCCGCGGCCCACCTCCTGCGGGCCGACCACGCGGTACTGTCGGTCAACGGCAACGTGGCCGCGCTGGCGCCCGAAGAAACCGTCGAACTCGCCAAGGCTACCGACGCGGACATCGAGGTCAACCTGTTCAACCGCACCGAGGCACGGATGGAGCGCGTCGCCGCCCGCATGCGCGAGCATGGCGCCGAGGAGGTGCTCGGCCCGGAGGCCGACGGCCGCATCCCGGGTCTCGACCACGAGCGGGCGAAGGTCGACGCCGACGGCATCGGAAGTGCCGACGTGGTGCTCGTCCCGCTGGAGGACGGCGACCGCGCGGAGGCACTCGCCGAGATGGGCACGACCGAACTGGTCGTCGACCTGAACCCGCTGTCGCGGTCGGCGCAGACGGCGTCGGTCCCCATCGTCGACAACGTCGTCCGCGCGCTGCCGAACGTGACCGACCACGCTCGCTCGCTGGCCGACGCCGACGAGGCGGAACTGGACGCTATCGCCGAGGCGTTCGACCCCGAGGCGGCGCTGACAGCGGCCGAACGGGCGATACGGGAGCCGTTGGGGTAGCGCCGTCGCCGGCTCTCGGCCCGGCCGCCGGCGGCTCCGGCCGGAATCCACGGCGAGAGGCGTCATGCGTGCGTCTGACGTAGTGTTTTGTGTGTCGAGATGGAAACGACGGTATGGCTAGCCTCACGGAGGTCTACGAGGGAGGCGACGGGGCCGGCCTCCGGCGGCTGTACGCCGGCGTCGCGCTGTTCGGGGTCGGCGCGGTCCTACTCGTTGGAGGCATCGTCACGGCAGCTACCGGTGTGGGCAGCCGGTTCGGGCTAAACTTGTTCGCGTCCCGCCGGGTCGCCGGCGTCCTCGGTGGCGTCGGGCTACCGGCGATGTTCCTGGGAACCATGGCCGTCCTGCCGCGGGCCTCGCGGACCGTCCGGGGCGCCGCCTACGCCGGTGCCGCCGTCAGCCTCGTCGGCGTCTACTTGTTCAACGGCGCCTACCCCGTCGACTGGGTGGGCGGCTCCGGGGACACCTCGATGACGCTCGTGGTCGCATCGGTGTACTTCCTCGGGACGCTGGTGACAACGTGGTGTCTGTTCGCCGCCGTCGCCAACTTCAAGACCCGCAACGACCCGGGCGGCACTGTCAAACTCGAAATCACGAAGGACGGCGAGACCCGCATCGTCGAGGTGTCCAACGACCGGCTCAGGGGCACACTCGGCGGCATCGGCGTGCTGGGCGGCACGCCGGACGGCGACGTCGACACCCAGACCAACCGCGAGTCCCCGGCAACGAACCGCTCGCGTCCGCACCGACGGCGACATCGAGCCGTACTGCGGCTACCACGGCGAGCTGATGGACGACATGGACGCCTGCGAGGAGTGGACGCCGAACACCGGCCGTTAGTCGAGTTTCGCCGCCATCCGCTCGTAGTGGCTGCCCTTCCAGAACACCTGCCCGCAGTCGCGACACCGCCAGCAGTTCGTCGCCGCCGGGTCCGGCGCGTAGCCGGGCGTCTCGCTGTTGTCGACCGCCTCCAGCCGGCCGTTGCAGCGGCCACACCGGACCGGCTCGTCGGCGATGGTCAACCGGACGCCCGCCTCGCGCAGCTCCGCCAGCTGGTCCTCTACCTCGCGGGCGGTCAGGAGCAACGCGTCGTCGGCCGCCGCCGCCGCCAGTTGCCGGTCGCGGGTGAGCAACAATCGGCCCTCCGAGGCGGCCGCCTCGCGGATTCGCGCGTCGGCTTCGAGGTCCCGGTCGCCGGCGTAGGCCGCGTCGTAGCCGCAGGTCCGGAGGTAGACGGCGAGTTTCCCGAGCATGACGTCCAGCAGTAACCGGTCCGTCTCGGGGCGAACCCGACGGTCGCGCTCGTCAGTCGTCATCGCCTCGAACACGGTCCGGCCAATGTTCCGGAAGCCCTCGGTCCGCCAGGGTGAAGCGGCCGGCCGGCCAGTTCGTCCACATCACGTCACAACCCCAGGAACTGCCGGACGCCGTCGGCGTCCCAGCAGTTGAGCACGTCTTCCGGTTCACACCAGCCCCGGCGGGCGGTGTGGACGCCGTAGCGAACGTACTCGAAGGACCCGGGGTGGTGGGCGTCGGTGTTGACGCTGATGGTCGCGCCGGCCTCGAGTGCAACCTTCACGTAGCTCGAACGGAGGTCGAGCCGGTTGGGGTTGGCGTTTATTTCGAGGGCGACCCCGTGGTCGGCGGCGGCCTCGGCGACCCGCTCGACGTCGATGTCGTGGCCGGGGCGCCGGTTCAACATTCGGCCGGTCGGGTGGCCGATGACGTCGACCTCGGGGTGTTCGATGGCCGCTATCAGGCGGTCGGTCCCGTCGCCGTCCAGCGCGCTGTGTGGCGAGGCGACGACTACGTCCAGTTCCGCCAGCACGTCGTCGCCGACGGAGATTCCGCCCTCGGCGTCGATGTTGGCTTCGACGCCCGCGAAGGCGTCGATGTCGGCGTCGGCGGCGACCTCGCGTATCTGCTCGCACTGCTCCAGCAGTTCCTCGTCGCTCAGACCGACGCCGCCGACCATCCCGGGGCCGGTGGCGTGGTCGGTGATGGCGAGGAACTCGTGGCCGAACGCGTCGGCGCCGGCGATTATCTCCGCGATTGTCGGGTCGCCGTCGGACCACTCCGTGTGACAGTGGAGGTCGCCGCGGACGTCGTCGACCTCAAGCAGGTCGGGCAACTCGCCGGCGGCGGCCGCGGCCACCTCGCCGCGGTCCTCCCGCATCTCCGGCGGCACCCACGCCACGTCGAGCGCCTCGTAGATGCCGGCCTCCGTCTCGCCGGCAACGCGCTCGCCGACCCGCTGGCTTCCGTCGGGGCTCTCCATCCCGGCGGCACCATCGGACGAGTCCGACGAGCTATCCGAATCCAGTTCGGAGACGCCGTCGGACGAGTCCGACGGGCCGTCCGAGCCCAACTCGGAGACGTCGAACACGCCGTATTCGTTGACCTTCAGGTCCCGCTCGATGGCCCGGTTCCGGAACGTGAGGTTGTGGGCCTTGCTGCCGGTGAAGTACTGGAGGGCGGCGCCGAACTCCTCGGGGACGACGACGCGGAGGTCGACCCGCAGGCCCTCCGCGCGGACGCTGGCCTTGTTCGTGCCGGCCTCGATGATATCGTCGGCTCCCTCCCATCCCTCGAAGGCGTCGATGACGGCCTCGTCGTCGTCGCTGGCGGCCAGGATGTCCACGTCGCCGATGGTCGGGCGCCACCGCCGGATGGACCCGGCGGTCTCGACGCTTTCGACGGCGTCGACGGACTCGAGAAACGCGACGGCCCGGTCGGCGACCGGCCGGGCCTCCCCGAGCAGGCTCCGCTTGCGGGACTCCCGGGCGAAGGGGATGTTCCCGGCGATGTTCTCCTCGGTCGTCGGGCCGAACCCCTCGACGTCGCGTATCTCGCCGGCCTCGGCGGCCGCCTCGAGGTCGTCGAGCGTCTCGACGCCCAGCGCCTCGTACAGCGCGGCGACCGTCTTCGGGCCGACCCCCTCGACGGCCGTCAGCGCGTCCATGTCGACGGGCATCTCCTCGCGAAGGTCCTCCAGCTCCTCGACGGTGCCGGTCTCGAGGTACTCCGCCGTCTTCGAGGCGATGGCGTCGCCGACGTCGCTGATCTCGGTGAGCGCGTCCTCGCCGCCCTCCTCGTGGAGCGTCTCGATGTCGACGGCGT
>PXSE01000092.1:10917-15725 GCA_003022905.1 Halobacteriales archaeon QS_9_68_42 | reverse complement strand
GATTCCGCGCGACGCCGAGGACAACTACAGCGAGGCGGCCATCTCGATGCGCCACGAGTACATCGAGGAGGAGACGGGCGTGGAACTGGAACACGTCCCCGAGTTCTCCTTCGACGCCGCGAGGGGGGAGGGCAACGTCGAGAACTTCATCGGCGTCGCCCAGATGCCGCTCGGACTGGCCGGCCCGGTGAAGGTCGACGGCGAGCACGCCGACGGCTACTACCCGATTCCGCTGGCGACCACCGAGGGAACGCTCGTCGCCTCCTACAGCCGCGGGATGAAGGCCATCAACATGAGCGGCGGCGCGACGGCGACGGTGACCGACGACAAGATGAACCGCGCGCCCGTGTTCGTCTTCGAGGACGCCCGCAACGCCCGCGACTTCCGCGACTGGGTGTTCGAGCACTACGACATCATCAAGGAGAAGGCCGAGGAGACCTCCAGCGTCGCCGAGCTGGTCGAAATCGAGGACTACATGACGAACAACTTCGCCCACCTCCGGTTCGGCTACCGGACGGGCGACGCGGCCGGCCAGAACATGGTCGGCAAGGCCACCTTCGCGGCCTGCAACTGGATTCTCCAAGAGTACCCCGGCTACGTCGAGAACTTCTACCTGGACGGCAACACCTCCACGGACAAGAAGGCCTCGGCAGTCAACACCATGATGACCCGCGGCAAGCGGGTCACGGCGGAGGTGACGCTCGACGAGGACACCTGCATCCACCACCTCGGCGCGGAACCGGAGAGCCTCGACCACCACGGCAAGATTGCGACGCTGGGCGCACTGATGGTCGACGGCCAGACCAACGGCGCTCACCCTGCGAACGGCCTGGCGTCGCTGTTCATCGCCTGCGGGCAGGACGAGGCCAACGTCGCCGAGTCCCACGCCGCCATCGTCAACACGACGCTGTTGCAGGACAACTCGCTCCACATCTCGGTGACCATCCCGTCGCTCATCGTTGCCACCTACGGCGGCGGCACCGGCATGGCGACCCAGGAGGAGTGTCTCGCAATGCTGGACTGCGACGGCCCCGGCAACGTCAACAAGTTCGCCGAGATCGCCGCCGCGACCGTGCTGGCCGGCGAAATCTCGCTCGGCGCCGCCATCTCCGCCTCGGACTGGGTGACCAGCCACGAGTCGCTCGGCCGCAACCGGTAGGCCCGAGGCCCGCTCAGAGCCCGATCTTCCTCTTTCGTTCGACGACGGCATACCCCTGTGCGACGAACGCTTCCTCGCGGTACCGGCCCGTGATCAGCGCCTGTGGGAGGCGCCGCAACCCGAACCGACGGTCGGAAGCGTACTCGACGTCGACGTCCGTCCCGCCGTCGCCGCTCACGTCCACGGTGTAGGTCGCCCACGGGTCGCCGTTCTCCTCGAGTTCCAGTTCGACCCGGCGGGTCCCGTCCGGTGCCGTTTCGGTCCGGGCCCGGACGGTCACCGTGGTGGTGCGGAGACCGAAGAGAAACGAGGTACGGTATGTGACGGCGTCTCCGTCGGCGTCCACCTCATCGGCCATCCCCCAGTGGAGCGGAAGCACCGGCGGCACGGGGCCGGTCAGCGCGTCGACGACCGTATTCGGGCCGTCGTCGGTCTGGAGGTGGAACGTTCCGCCCGTCCGGAACACCGGGGCCCACGCGACGCCGATCAACGATAGTCCGACGACGACCGCCGACAGAAACGAGATTGCAAGGTACGTCCCCAGGATGACGCCCTCGACGAAGACGATGAGGAGAGCAGTGGCGAGTGCCTGGGTCCTGAAGTACCGTTCTGCGATTGCGGACACGTCCCGTGGCCGCTCGACGTCGGTCTCGGAGGGCACGGTCCTTCGTTTTCCGACGGAATAATAACTCTTGTCGAACGCCGGGCGTTCGTCGCCGCCCGGCCGCTTGGACCGCCTCGACCTCGCAGGAGCGGCCGGCGTCCCGGAGGGCGTCGGTAACGCGGCCGCCGAGGGCCGTCGTGGCGACGATCACGTCGCGGCCCGCTTGCTGTCGGGGAGGTCGACCGTGCGGTGAACCTGGCGCCGGCGGTGGGGCGACAAACGCTTTGGCCGCGGCGTCCCTACCCCAGCCATGGAGTTCGAACCGCGGGACCGGGCGGCCTACCTGCCGGGTGCCGACGCGCTGGTCTGTGCGGACCTCCACGTCGGCCGGGACGCCGTCTCGTCGAGACGGTCCGGGACCTCCGGGCGGCCGCCGAGGCCGTCGACTGCGAACTCGTCGTCACGCCCGGTAACCACGACTCGATGCTGGACTCCATCTGGGACGGCCCGACGGCCGACGAGTACCGTCTCGGCGGCGAGGCGTCGGTCGTCGTCACCCACGGCCACGCCCGGCCGACGACCGAAGCCGACTGGTACGTGGTCGGCCACGACCACCCCGTCATCGAAATCGAGGGGATGCGGCGGCCCTGCCACCTGTACGGCCCGGAGGCCCACGACGCGGCCGGCGTGCTCGTGTTGCCGGCGTTCAGTCGCCTGCCGGCCGGCGTCGCGGTCAACGGGATGTCCGCCGCGGACTTCGCGTCGCCGCTCGTCTCGACGGCGGGCGGCCTGCGGCCGATAGTCCGCGACGAGGATGCCGGCCAGACCCACGAGTTCCCGCCGCTCCGGGAGTTCCGGCGGCTACTGTAGGTCCGCCAGCGCGGCATCGGCGGCTTGCTTGCCGCTCTCCATGGCGCCCTGTATCGAGGACCATCGCGTGTAGTCGCCCGCGAGGTACACCGGCCCGTCCGGCGTGTCTACGCCGGGCAGTCCCGCCCGGAACCCCGGCGGCTGGGCGAACTGCGCGAACTCGATGCGGTCGGCGCCGACGGCCTCCAGTTCGCCGAAGTGGTTCTCCGGGTACCACGACGACAGCGCCTCCCGGACCGTCTCGGTGAGGGCGTCGTCGTCGGCCGACCGCTCGCCGAGGAACGTTGCGTCGAGCAGTTGTCGGCCCTCCGGGGCGTACTCCGGGGCGGCGGCGCTCATCGGCGCGACGGTGTTGGGCCGGTCGTCGGCCGCGTTGAGCAGGATGCGCGACCCCGTATCGAGCGACTGGTGGGCCGGCAGTGAGCAGTGAACGGTGACGCAGGCTTTCCCCTCGGACGGCGTCTCGACGCCGGTCAGCTCCTCGGCGGTCTTGGGGTCCGTCGCCACCACGACGGCGTCGGCCGACACGCTCCCGGCGTCCGTCTCGACGGCGCCGTCGCCCGAGACCCCGGTCACCGCCCGGCCCGTCTCGACGACGGCGCCGGCGGCCTCCGCGCGACGGCGCAACTGGGCCGGAATCGCCCCCATCCCCTCGGCCGGAACGACCGTGTCGCCCTCGGTGAGCATCCGGAAGGTGTACTCGAAGACCCCGCTCGAGGTCGACAGCGAGCGGTCCAGCGTGATGCCGCCGTAGAACGGCTCGGCGAACCGCTCGAGGAACGCCCGCGAAAAGCCCCGGTCGGCGAGGTACTCCCGAACGGAGGTGCCGTCGCCGGCGAGCAGGCGCTCGGGGTCCCGCCCCCGGAGCTCGCGCTGGAGGCAGAACAGCCGTAGCTTGTCGCCGAGCGTGACGTCGCGGTTCAATAGCGTCGGAACGGCGGCGCCGGGGTCGCCGAGTGGGTCCGACAGCGTCGAGCGGTGGCCGGGGGCCGCGATGGTGGCGCCGGGCGCGAACCGCCGCACGGAGAGGACATCGAGGTCCAGTTCCCGCCCCACGGCGGGGTAGCCGGTGAAAAGCACCTGGAAGCCGCGGTCCAGCGTAAACCCGTCGACGACCCGCGACCGGACGCGGCCGCCGACCCGTTCGTCGGCCTCGAACAGTTCGACCTCGGCGCCGGCGTCCGCGAGATGCCGGGCGGCGACCAGACCGGCGAGTCCCCCGCCGGCGACGACGACGTGCATGCGCGACGTTCGGGCGGCCCCGTCAAACAGGTTTCCGTCCGCGCCTCGGCGTCCGCCAGCCGGCCGGACACCTCCTCGAGCCGCTGCAGGGCCGTCTCGAGGCTGCGGTTGGCGCCGCTGCGGTCGCCCGCTTCGGCCTGCTGGGCGGCGTTGTCGGCCGCCGAGGTGACGGCCTTCAGCGCGCGCAGGAGGCCGGTGACGCCGGCCGTCTGCCGGCCGGTGGCCTCCGATATCAGGTCGCCGTCCCCGCCGGAGTCGGTCTCCGTCGGGGTCGGACTGGAGCGGTCGCCGTCGTTGGTCTCTGTCGACTCGCCGTCGCCGCTCCCGCCGGTGATGCCGCCGACGGGGTCGCCCACCTCGTCGAGAGCGACGTCCGTGACCGCCTCAACGCTGAGGGCGGTCTCCTCGCTGATGGTCGAGACGAAGCCCGCGAGCGACGCCTTACCGGTCTGAGGGTTCTCGATGCGGACGCGCCCCTCGGCGTCGGCGGCGGGGTTGACCCGGAACGCGCCGGGCGCCCCGTCGGCATCGCGGACCTCGGTCGTGTAGGCACCGCCGCGGTGGACGTAGACGGCCTCGGAGCCGTCCATCCGGGACTCGTAGAGGCGGCCGCCGAAGTCGTCTTCGACGGCCAGGTTCTCGAGGGTCGCGTCCGTGCCGTCGGCATTCACCTCGAGTTTGACCGCGGCATTCGACGGCGGCAGCGCTATCTCACCGTCGACGCCCGCCAGGTCCGTCCCCGGCTCCTCGGTCACCTCGACGCGTTCGCTGTAGGGGGCCTCGCCCGCGCCGTTGACCGTCAGCCGGTGCTCGCCGGCCGGCACGTCGTCGATAACGGCGACGCCGGCGAACGTCGGCACCGCGACGGGGTCGCTCTCGGCGAGCACCGCCTTCTCCGTCGAGGAGTCGCTCGTCTTGACGCCCTCGTCTTCG
>PXSE01000092.1:0-10854 GCA_003022905.1 Halobacteriales archaeon QS_9_68_42 | reverse complement strand
CGTGGTCGTGATGTGGCCGGAGACGAGGTCCTCGCCGGCCTCCGGGATGGCGAACTCGAAGCTCAACTGCGGCCCGGTGAAGGCGGTGATGTGCTCCAGCTCCGCCGTCGGCACGAGCTCGTAGATCACGTCCACCTCGCCCTCGCCCTCGGCGTCCTCGGGGTCGAACGCGAACAGCCGGCCGGTCTCCCGCTGGGGCAGGTCCCCGGGCGGCTCCGCGAGCTCGTCGAACGACCGGACGGTGAGCGTCTCGTCGATCAGTGCCGCCTTGTCGACGGCCTGGAGGTCCTCGTGTTCGTAGATGGGTTCGCCGCCGAGTTCCGGGACGACGTACGGCAGCCGGAAGCCCTCGTCCCGTGGCAGGCCGTAGGCGGCCGGAATCTCGCCGACCACGTCCTCGAGTGCGTCGTTCGTCACGTCGGCGATGGTGTCCTCGATGGGGCTGCGGGAGAACTGGTCGCGGATGTCGTTGACCGACAGGCCGCCGGAGTGCGAGCCCAGCTCCGGCAGCACCCGCGGCACCTGGGTCGTCTCCGGGCCGAGGAACTCGTTGTTCGGCACCTTCCGGGAGTGGGAGCTGGCGACGAACAGCTTCGGCTCCCCGCTCTCGACGTCGACGAACACCTGCGTGACCTCCCAGTCGTGCCAGTGGAAGTTCACCGAGAACTGATCGAAGGCCGCGTACCACCAGTACTGGACGGCCGCGAGCGTCGAGTCCTCGTAGGTGACGACCCGGTAGAAGACGGTCGGGTTCGGGGGCGCCTCCGCCTCCCGGAACTGTTCGGTGTACCCCTCGAGCGCGTCGAAGCCGTCGACGACCGGGTCGCCGTCGGCTTCGCTCTCGTAGGGCCGGGGGTCGGTCGGGAACCACTTCTCGAAAGCGTCGAAGTAGTACACCGGGGCGAACTGTTCGGCGAGTTCCCGGCTCCGCTCGTCGTCCATCTCGGTCGTCGATGCGTCGGCATCGCGGTCGAAGGCGCCGAGACCGTAGGCGCCGGCGACGCCGGCGGTACCGGTGCCGGCGGCGATGGCGAGCAACTGTCGTCGGGTCAGGTCGGGAGCGTTCATGCGTAGTTCATGCGTCGTTGTCCGGCGGCCGTCCGCGGACTGCGGTCGGCCGACTTGTAGTCGGGTTCGACGTTCGCGCGAATATCTCTTGTGGTAACACGTCCCCGCCCGTCCGGGAAGGACAGGGCTTTGGCCCCGCCCGCCCGTAGCGACGGACATGACGAGCTTCGAGGGGTTCCGCTGTGCGGACTGCGGAACGACGGCGACCGACGAGGCGGTGACCCGGTGTCCCGACTGCGGCGGGGTGCTGGACGCCGCCTACGACCTCGCGGGGACGGACCTCGACCGCGAGACGCTGGCCGGCCGGGCGGGCGACTGGAAGCACCGCGAGTTGCTCCCCTTCGTCCCCGAGGGCATCGGTGAGGGGGCGACGCCGCTAGTCGAAACCCCCCGCCTGGCCGACGAACTCGACATCGAGACGCTCCACGTCAAAGACGAATCCCACAACCCGACCGGGAGCCTGACGGACCGCGGGCTGGCCCTGGTGGCGACGGCGGCCGAACGCGGCGGGGCCGACACCCTGGCGCTGGCGACGACCGGCAACGCCGGGCAGTCGGCGGCGGCGTACGCCGCCCGCACCGGCCTGCTGTCGCGGGTGTTCGTCCCGAGTCGGACCAACTTCGTCAACAAGGCGATGATAAACATCCACGGCGGCGACATGCGTGTCGTCGAGGGGCGGTTCGACGACGCCCGCGAGAGCTACGAGGCCGAACGCGAGGAACTGCCGGCCGCCGACGAGGAGACGTGGTTCCCCGCTGGCCCCTTCGACTCGCCGTTCCGCCACGAGGGCGTGAAGCCGGTCTACTACGAGGCCGTCGAGGCCCTCGGGTGGTCGGCCCCGGACGCCGTCGTCGTTCCCGTCGGCCACGGGACGGTCGCCGCCGGCGTCTGGAAAGCCGCCCGCGAACTCGCCGAGTTGGGGCTGGCTGACTCGACGCCCCGGGTCTACGCGGCCCAGCCGGAGGGCTGTGCGCCCGTCGTTGAAGCCGTCGAGTCCGGGGGCGACCCCGGGCCGTGGGCGGTGCCCGACACCGTCGTCGGCGGCCTCGAGATACCGGACCCGGCGGGCGGCCTCCCCGCGGCGGCGGCCGTCCGGGCGAGCAACGGCGCCGGTGTCGCCGTCGACGACGAGGACGCCCTCGACAGCGCCGCGACCGTCGCCCAGCACGAGGGCCTGGAGGTGAGCGTCGCCTGCGGCGTCGCCGCCGCCGGCGCCTGGCGCCTCCGTGAGCGGGGCGAACTCGGCGCCGACGACGAGGTACTGCTGGTTAACACCGGCGCTGGCAACAAGGACGCCGATATCGTCCGGAGCCGGCTGATGGGACGGGGAATGTAGCTGGGTCACGGCCCGTACCGTGTCACGAGTTCTCACCACACCACGCTTTTGCTGAACCGGTCGCAACCGGCGTGTGATGACCCTCCTGTCGACGTTTGCCGCCGGGGTGGCCTTCGGGTTAGCGCTGGCAGCGCCGCCGGGTCCGATGAACGCCGTCATCGCCGAGGAGTCAGTGCTCCGGGGGTGGGGCTCGGCGATGGTCGCCGTCGGCGGCCTGCTCATGCTGTACTTCGCCTACGGCGCCGTCAGGGACGCCCGCGAGAGCTTCCGCGCGGCGGCCGCTCCCGAGGGCCGCGGCTTCACGAAGGCGTTCGTGCTGGCGCTGACCAACCCCTACCAGATACTGTTCTGGCTCACCGTCGGGGTCGGCCTGCTGGCGCCCGGCCGCGTCGACGTGCTGGCGTACGCCGCCGACGCCCTGACGGGTCTCGTCGTCGTCGAAACGGGCCACCCCGCGCTTGTCGTCGGCCTGTTCGGCGGCATCGTCGTCTGGATAGTTGGCTTCCCGGCGGCGCTCGTCGCCGCTGAACAGCGCATGGAGAACGCCGCCCCGGTAATCGCGGTGCTCAGCGCCGCGGTCCTCGTCCTGTTCGGGGCCTACTTCCTCTACGACGCTGTCAGCGGGTTCGCGGCCTGATACTGCCGGACGTAACTACGTGAATCGCAGTCCGGTTTTTCCCGTCGTGTTCGCCCGGATACGTGGACGACTACCGATTCAGATGTTCACGAAAGTACGTCCGGCAGTATGACTACGGCTCGACGTCCGGCGGGGCGCCCGGCTCCATGTCGGCGACTTCGGCCTCGAGCCACTCCTTGAACCAGCGAACCCGCTTGATGCGCTGGTGGGCGATGCTCTCTGCGGTGTCCGACCGGACCCGGGCGACGGCGTCCTCGCCCCGTTCGAGCACCCGGCCGACCATCTCGTTTGCGTCCATGTGGGTGCGGGCCTCGTAGCCCATCCGCAGGAGCATCAGCGCCGTCCCGTTGGCGCCGACCTTGTCGAGTAAGTCCGCCTCCATCAGGCACTGTGTCTCGAGGGCGACGTCGTCGAGGTCGCCGTCGTAGGAGTGCGATTCGACGGCGTCACACACCTGCTCGACGAACGATTCGGGGTAGTCGGTCCGCGACTGGAGGTACTCGCGGGCGACGCGGGCGCCGGCCTCGGCGTGGAGGTCCTGTTCGGCCTCCAGCTTGGCGATGTCGTGGAACAGCGCCGCCACGCGGGTCACGTCGACGTTCGCCCCCTCCTCTTCGGCGATCTCGGCGGCCAGCTCCGTTACGTTGAGGATGTGGTTGTACCGGTACTCCGCCGAGTGCCAGGGGTACCACCGCATCCGGCCGCCCTCCTCCTCGCTCTCGACGCTTGCGGCCAGGTAGTCGTGGACGAACCGCTTCATCTCCTCGAACTCCTCGCCGGAGACGGGCGATTCCCTGATTTCAACGCCCATGTATCCACCTTCGGACGAGAACTGCGTACACGTCAATCATCTTGACCGTAAAAACGCGGCATCGACTCTTTAGGCTTACGACACCACGGTCCGTCACCGACGGGCTGCCGCTCTTCCTCGTCGTCAAGGACGGGGCCGTCATCGCCGACGGGACGGTCCGGAACGGTGCGACCGGGAGGGCCGCCGACGGGCGCCGGCTCGATTTGTCCCAGCGAAGCGGCTCTACGCCTTTGCCTGGCAGGGCGACCACGGCCCCGATGTCCTGCTGACTAACCCGCCCTGACGAACGTTCGTCCACCGCCGGTGCCGGCGTGGTCCGGTTTTATCACGCCTCGGTCGTAACTGACCGATATGAACGTACGCGAAGCGACGACCGCCGACGGTCCGCCAGTCCGGTCCATCGCGCTGCGGTCGATGGAGGCGTCGTACTCGTTGAGTCCCAGCACCATCGAGAACGCCATCCGCCAGTGGTACGGGGTCGACCGCTTCGCCGAGAAGGTCGACGACGACGACGTACTGCTCCTCGTCGTCGAGGAGGACGGCGAGACGGCCGGCTTCTCCGAGAGCGTCGTCTCCGGCGACCGCGGCGACATCCACTGGCTCCACGTCGCCGCGATGTACCGCGGGCAAGGTCTCGGCCGGCAGCTATACGAGGAGACCCGCGAGCGCCTCGGGAAGCGCGGCGCCGAAACCATCCGCGGGCTCGTGCTCGCGGATAACTCCGAGGGCAACCGCTTCTGGGAGAACCAGGGGCTGACCATGGTCGGCGAGGGCTCCGTCGAGATCGACGGCAATGCGTTCGTCGAGAACGTCTACGTCGACGAGGAGGGCGTCGACGTCCGGCCCATCGTCATTGACGGCAACGAGCACTACATCGACCGCAGTGACGTCGATCGCGGGTCGGAAGGCCCCTTCTACACCGTCTATATCGACGAGGTCCGCGAAAACAAGTACGGCTACTACTGCGGCGCCTGCGAGAACCTCGTCACCTCGATGGACGCGATGGGCCGCCTCGAGTGCAAGGAATGCGGCAACGCGCTGAAGCCGAGCCGGTGGGACGCCGCTTACATGTAGAACGAACTTTTTGCACGGGCGGCCTGCGGCTTCTGCGAGCGGGCCAGCGGCCCGCTCGCACGGTCCGAGGGACCTCCGGTCCCTCGCTACCCGGCAAAAATCCATGCGAATCGCCGAAGGCGATTTCACTTCGATGAAAAATAGCTCCCTCCTCCAGCCGCCTCGCGCCTTCGGCGCTCGGCATTAGTCGTCGGTCGCTACCGCTCGCTCACTCCGTTCGCTCGCGGGTGCTACCACAGAACGGCAGTTCAGGCCCACTTCGAACCCCGACGGGTGGGTCCTACTCCCACTCCGGTTCGTACTCACCCTCGATTGGCGGTTCGTCGTTCACCCACTCGGCGCGGGCGGCGTCGCTCGTGATGGTCCTCGCGGGCCCGTTGTCGACGCTGTAGGTCACCGTCACCGTCGACAGCGAACAGTGTGCGTTGTACCGGAGGCCGTCGTCGGGCACCATGTAGGAGACGGTCTGCCAGTGGTCGTCGGGCGACTCGACGGTGGCCTGCAGTTCGATGCCCTCGCCCTCGCCGCGGAACCGCCAGTGGCCCACCTCGTCGTGCTCGACGACGTTCGCCGAAGGACTGGCAGGCAGGACGTCCCGGAGGCGGTTGAGCGGATACACCTCGCCGTCGACCCGGAAGCACAGCGAGAGCTTGTCGTCCAGCCGCAGCGCCTCCAGCACCGCCGAGTCGTCCTCCTCGAAGTCGTTGCACTGCACCCACGTCCACTGCTCGGGCGGGGTCGTCGAGGACACGGTGTGACCCTGGTGACCCGGGGCGTCCTCCAGGTCGACCGTCCGGTCGCCGACGGTCACTTCGCCGGACATGGTGACCGATTCGTTCCGGCTCCAGTGCTTGCCCGTCCCGAGAACGGCCGACAGCAGGTCCGTCAGCGTCTCGCTCCGGAGCGGCGTGAACGCGTAGCTGTCGGGGCCGTACTCGAGGTCCCAGGCGACCTCGTTGACACTGCCGGTCGCTGACGAGGAGGTGAGCACGCCGTCACCGACGGTCAACTCGAAGGAATCGGCGTCGGCCCACACCTCCTCGAAGGGGAATGCCCTCGAGACGAACGTCGAGTTCTCGGGGGCCTCGCGGTCGGTCAGCGCGGCCCACAGCCGTCCCTCCTGGTAGCCCGACTCGGTCGACAGCAGCGTGTACCGGTACCAGAACGCGACCGACCCGTCGCGGGGGCTCACCAGCGAGTACCACACCTCGCGGCCGGGGTCGCCGCCCTCGAGCGGCCACGCCTCGACGGGCTCGTTGGGGTCGGACTGCATGCTATGACTCGAATGAACTGGGCACGGAGTTATAGTTTGGTGTCGGCGGCGCCGGGGAACCCACCGGCCAGGGCAGATTCGAACCGGAGCCGGACGTACTCGCTCACGTTCGTTCGCTGTACGCGTCCGGCAGGGTTCGCATCTGTCTGCGGCCATCGCTTCTCGCGTTCGTCGCAGATAGCCCCGGGCAGATTCGAACTGCCGTCGGAGGCTCCAAAGGCCTCTATGATTGGCCACTACACCACGGGGCTCCACCGACATCTACCGACGGCGCGCACTTGAACACTTCGAGAGTCAGTCGGCGGGTTCGGATTCGACGGCGACGTCGAGGAGTTCGCAGGCGTCGGTCTCGGCGTCGAAGCAGTCCGGACAGCGCTCCTGGCGGTCGATGATAGTGTCCAGCCGTTCGGCTACCGTCTCGTCGATGACGCTCTCTAAGGCGCGGGCCTCGCTACGGAATTCCTCGACCTCGAGGACGCTCCAGAGGAACCGCTCGATGATGCAGTACGTCTGAAGCGTCTCGCGGGCCCGAACGATGCCCTCCTCGGTCAGCGAGACGCCGTTGTATTTTTCGTGGTCGGCCAGCCCCTCGTCTTCGAGCTTGCCTATCATCTCGTTCGCACTGGCCGGACTGACCTCGAGTTTGTCGGCTATCGCGCCGGTCGAGGCCGGGCTGTTTTCCTGTTCCTGAATGAGGTAGATCGCCTTCAGGTACTGGTCGTGAGTGTTCATGCTCGGGTTTCCATCAGTTCGGTCACGTCCTCGACGCCCTCCTTTTCCTCCTCGCGAATCTCCTCCAGCACCGACAGCAGTCGGTCCCGGCCGATGCTGAACCGCACGTCGGAGCCCTCGATGGCCGCGATGAGGTCGTCGTAGAACTTGTAGGCCGTCTCCTCGTTGCAGAGCTGATCGTACAGCACGCCGTCGAAGTCGGTGTCGGACTCGTACTGGGCGGCGACCAGCTCCTCGATCTCGTCGTAGGCCACCGGGTCGGCGTCCAGCTCGTCGACGAGCCGCTTGAGGCGGTGTCGGTGGTCGGCGGACTCCTCGGCGGCCTCTCCGAGCAGCGAGATGATGTCGTCGTCCAGTTGCTCCTCGTCGAGGGTTTCGTGGTGCTTGTAGGCCCGGGCCTCGACGACCTCCTCCAGCACCATCCCGATCTGCAGCAGCCGCGCCAGCTGGTGGTCCGACGCCACCGGATACGAGAGGCTCACGGCCGGCGCCCTCCCCCGCCGAACGGTGCGGCAGTCATACCCATTCGTCGGCCCTCCGCGGACTTAAGGGGTTCCCCTCGCACCGTATTTAGTCAAGCGAGGGCCGGCCGGTCAGCCAACGCCGGCCCGGAACTCGAACGTGGCCGACCGCTCGCGGGGCGAGCTGACGCACGCACGGCCGTCGACTGCATAGCGAGGCCGAGCGAGCACAACGAGAGACCTCGTGAAGAAGCAAGCCACAGCCCGCGAGCGGGAGGAGGCGTTCGGAAACGCCGTTATTACCGCCGGAGTGCGCTACTCCCTCTCGATCAATCACTGCCGTCCGAGGCGACCGAACGGCCCCGCTGTCGACAGGCTTTCCTTCCGCTCTACCGAGGGACACGTACAATGTGCGCTGTCGTCATGGTCGTCGGCCAGACCGCCGACCTGTCCGCGTTGCTCGGTCTCTCGGGTGCGGCCCGCGGGGTGCTCTCGTTCGTCTTCGTCCTGGCGGCCGGTGGCGGGTTGCTGGCCCGTTGCGAGGAGGATGTCCACCGGGCGGTCGACCTCATGACCGAGGGGTCCCCCCTCACGGTCGCGTACGGTCTCGTTGCGTTCGGCCTCCTCGCGTTCGTCGGGACGTACGCCGTCACTCAGCTCGGGCGGCTCACTACGCTGGCGGTGCTCCTGCAGATCAGCCTGGTTGCGCTCGGACTCGCGGCGGTCGTGCTGGGAGGGTTCGGCTATCTGGTCGTGGGCACCTGGCTCACCGAGGTCGATGGGGCCCGCCGGCCCCGATCCGGCGCCGTCATCGGCGCGGGTCTCAGTGCCGTGCCCTGGGTCGCCCTGCCCGAGTTCCTGGCGGTGCTCGGCTGGGTGCTCCTCGCAACGGTCGGCCTCGGGAACGTAACCAGAGAGTGGGTTCACGGCGAGCGGACCGTCGAGTCCGAATCCGGCGGCTGACGGCCGGGAAAACCTCTTTCCTCCGGGACCGTACTGGAAGTAATATGATCCTGCAGTCCGCCGGCGGCAGCGTGCTGGAAACGGCCGGACGGCTCGCCGCCACTGCCGGATCGCTACTGCTCGTGCTCATGCTCGTCGCGCTCGGCGGGTACGCGTACAAGCAGCTTCGCGGCGACGGCGTCGAGTGGCCGAACGAGGAGTTCGAGGGCGAAGACGGTATCACGAGTGGCGACACGGACAATGGGTGGGACTACAACAGGTAGGCCACTCGGACCACGAGCGGGCCGAGGCTCCAGCCGAGCGGCGTCACGTTGCAGAACCACATTGATGTCACAATCGGTCACCGCCCGTCCCGCGGCGGTTCATAATAACTATTGTAATTGTTCACCGACACGACTGCACGCCGTCGTGCGGTCGATACCGAAATGACTTACACTGAGTCATTGTCAGACCATCTTTAGCAAGCGCCGCTCGAACTTTCCCACCCGGACCCGCTGCCAACCCCGTAGCTCCTCGTCGAGTCGCGGGTCGCCGGTGTCGACGCGCAGCACGCCGATGTCGTCGAGTTTCTGCTTGGAGGCGATGACCTCGACCTCGGAGCGTCGGATGATCTCAGGCGATATCTGGTCGTTCCCGCGGCCGAAGACGAACCCCTGGCCGCCGATAGGGGAGACGACGACGACGTTGCGGTCGCCGAGCGACCCGACGATGTCCGAGGCGGCCGCGTCGGCGGCCACCACCCCGCTGTCCCGCCAGACGTCGACGCCGAGCGGCGACCCGGCGAACCCCAGCTCCGTCTTGACGGCGTCGACGGTCGACCCCGGCCCGAGGACGTATGTGCCCACCTCGTCGCGGAGGTCGCCGGCGACGGCCTCGGCGAGCGCCTCGACGGTGCCGCCGCCGATCTGCTTCGAGGACTGGACCTCTTCGCCGACCGGCACCGACGCGGCGATGCGGCCGGCCGCCCGCGGGGTGACCGCGAACACCGACGAGTACACCTTCACCCCGCCGGGCACGCCGAGAACCGGCACCTCGGCGTCGAGTGCCTCGAGCGTCCCGGCGACGTCGACGGCCGTGCCGTCGCCCCCGACGAACAGCACCAGGTCGACGGCCGCCTCGACTAGCCGCCGGACGGCCTCGCGGGTGTCGGCGGCCGTCGTCTCCTCGCTGTCCGGCCGGCCGACGATGGTCGGCGAGAAGCCCGCCGCGGTGGCCTCGTTTTCACCCATCACCCCGCCGTAGGTGTAGACCTCGACCTCGGCGGACTGCTCCCGGAGGTGCGACAGCGCCTCCTGAGCCCGTGACGGCGACCGGGGTTCGGCCCCGCGGCGCCGCGCCTCCTCAAGCTTGTTGTCGGTGCCCTTCAGCCCGACGCGGCCGCCCATGCCGGCGATGGGGTTGACCACCAGCCCGATTCGTCGCATACCGAACCACGGAACGCCGCCGTCAAAAGCGGCGCGGTCCGGGCGGTGCCCGAGCGAAGCGAGGGCACCGCCGAACGGGCGAGCGGTGAGCGAAGCGAGCCGTGAGCCGGGCGCCGGCCGAGCGTAGCGAAGCCGTCACCGAACGGGCGAACGGTGAGCGAAGCGAGCCATGAGCCGGGCGGTCACCGAGTGGACCAGTCGCTTCTTGACGGCCCCCGCCGGTCGCGCCGCCCGGCTCGCGTGTCGTCGCTCTCTCCGGTCACTCCTCCCGCTCGCTCATCCGGCGGCGCTCCTTCCAGTCGCGCCGCCCGGAAGGGAACCGATTAAGAGCCGTCCCGGGCAATGATCTCGTATGCACTTTCCCTTACAGGAGGGCGTCCAGACCGGCGTCATCGACGCCAGCGGCTGGGTCGTGCTGCTGTCGAGTCTCGCCGTCACCGTCGGGTGGCTCTGGTACCTCTACCGCTAAGCCTCGTCGACGTTGGCGCGAAGCCACTCCAGGGCCGCCTCCAGTTCCGCCTCGTCGGGCGTCTGGAGCTTCAGCCGGACGTTCTCGCCGGGGTAGCTCCCGACGGTCACGTCGAACCGCTCCCGCAGTTCCGCCAGCCGACCGACCAGCGCGCTCTCGGGTTCGTCGACGACGATGACCCCGATGTGGCGCTCCTCGCCCTCGAACTCCGCCTCGACTCGCTCGAACATCGCCTCCATCTCGTCGGGGACCCCCGGCAGGACGTAGACGTTCTCGACGACACAGCCGGGGGCGACCCCCTCGTCGTTGTGGAGCGGGCGGGCGCCCTCTGGGATGTCGGCGGTGCCCGCCGCGAGGTCGTCGCGGGCGTAGCCGCCCTCAGTTGTCAGCCACTCAAGGGCCACGCCGTTCTCGACGACGGGGCGGGCCAGCGCCGCGGCGACGCCCGCCATCGTCACGTCGTCGTGGGTCGGGCCGAGGCCGCCGGTGACCACCACGGCGTCGTAGTCGGCGCGGTACTCGTTGACGACGCGGGCGATGTCGGCCTCCCGGTCGGGGACGACCGTGACCCGCTCGACGTCCACGCCCCGGTCGGACAGGCGTCGG
>PXSE01000091.1 GCA_003022905.1 Halobacteriales archaeon QS_9_68_42 | reverse complement strand
CATCGTCATCTTCAACCGACAGCCGTCGCTGCACCGGATGTCCATCATGGCCCACGAGGTCGTGGTGATGCCGTACAAGACGTTCCGGCTGAACACGACCGTGTGTCCTCCATACAATGCAGATTTCGACGGCGACGAGATGAACATGCACGCCCTCCAGAACGAGGAGGCCCGCGCGGAGGCGCGCGTCCTGATGCGAGTCCAGGAGCAGATTCTCAGCCCGCGGTTCGGCGAGAACATCATCGGCGCCATCCAGGACCACATCAGCGGGACCTACCTGCTGACCAACGAGAACCCGCGGTTCAACGAGACGCAGGCGCTGGACCTGCTGCGGGCGACCAGCATCGACGAGCTGCCGGAGCCGGACGGCGCCGACGACGAGGGCGCCTACTGGACCGGCCGGACCATCTTCTCGGAACTCCTGCCCGAGGGGCTCGACCTCGAGTTCACCTCCTCGGCCGGCGACACCGTCGAAATCGAGGATGGCCAGCTGGTCTCCGGCACCATCGACGAGGACGCCGTCGGCGCCTTCGGCGGCGAGGTCGTCGATACCATCTGCAAGGTGTACGGCAACACCCGCGCCCGGGTGTTCGTCAACGAGGTGGCGACGCTTGCGATGCGGGCCATCATGCACTTCGGGTTCTCCATCGGCATCGACGACGAGTCCGTCGAGCGCGAGGCCGAAGAGCAGATCGCCGAAGCCATCGACAGCGCCTACGACCGCGTCGAGGACCTCATCGAGGCCTACCGGGCCGGCGAACTCGAGAGCCTGCCGGGCCGGACGGTCGACGAGACCCTGGAGATGAAGATCAGGCAGGCGCTCGGAAAGGCCCGCGACTCCGCGGGCGACATCGCCGACGACCACTTCGGCGACGACAACCCCGCGGTCGTGATGGCCCAGTCCGGCGCCCGTGGGTCGATGCTGAACCTGACACAGATGGCTGGCTGCGTCGGCCAGCAGGCGGTCCGCGGCGAGCGCATCAACCGCGGCTACGAGGACCGCACGCTGAGCCACTTCAGGCCGAACGACCTGTCGGCGGACGCCCACGGCTTCGTCGAGAACTCCTACCGGAACGGGCTGACCCCCCGGGAGTTCTTCTTCCACGCGATGGGCGGCCGCGAGGGGCTGGTCGACACCGCGGTCCGGACCTCGAAGTCCGGCTACCTCCAGCGCCGGCTCATCAACGCGCTGTCGGAACTGGAAGCGCAGTACGACGGCACCGTCCGTGACACCTCCGACACGGTCGTCCAGTTCGAGTTCGGCGAGGACGGCACCTCGCCGGTGCAGGTCTCCTCCGACGAGGAGTTCGACATCGACGTCGAGTCCATCACCGACCGCATCGTCGACGAGGAGTTCGACTCGGAGGTCGAAAAACGGGAGTTCCTCGGCATCGAGGCGCCGACGACCAACCTCTCGGAGCACGGCGAGTCGTGGCGGACGGCCGACGACGCCGAGTTCGAGCCGAGTCCGGACGCCAAGGCGGAGCCGGAGGTGGAGTCCGATGACTGAGGTCGGCGACGACATCGAGGCCGTCGTCGAGGGATCGGACCTGCCGCGCCGGCTGAAGAAGGAGGTGTACGAGACGGTCCGGGGGCGAGACGACGTCGAACTCGACCACGTCGAGGACATCGTCCAGGCCGTCGAGTCGGAGTACCTCGAGACCCGGGTGGACCCGCTGGATCCCGTCGGCACCGTCTCCGCGCAGTCCATCGGCGAGCCCGGCACGCAAATGTCGCTCGACGACTCGGAACGCGTGCTGGTTCGTCGGAACGGGGAAACCGACACGGTTCGTATCGGTCCGTTCATCGATTCGCTGATGGACGGCCGGGAAACGCGCGAGTTCGACGGCCATGAGGTCGCACTCGCACCCGATGGAATAGAGGTACCGAGCCTATCGGCGGACGAGACCGTCGAGTGGAAGCCACTCGAGGAGGTCAGCCGACACGAGACGCCCGACGAACTGCTCCGGTTCGAACTGGAATCCGGGCGGACGATTCGGGCGACGAAGGCCCACTCATTCGTGACGCGGGGAGACGAGGACATTGTTCCGGTCGAAGCTGACTCCCTCGAAGCCGGAGACAGGCTTCCAACTTTCGGCGATTACGACCCGGCAACTCGAAGCATCGATTTGGCGGAATTAGAACGAACGGTCGCAACTGATGGCGGCGTTCGAACCGAATCCGCCGTCACTGCCGGTCGAGAAGTAATCGACGTCGATGTCGTCTGGGACCGCATCGAATCAATCGAGACGGTCGAAAGCGACCACGAGTACGTGTACGACTTCTCGGTCGAAGGACTGGAGACGTTCACCACCGCCGAGGGGGTCGTGACGCACAACACGATGAACACTTTCCACTACGCGGGCGTCGCCGAGATCGACGTCACGCAGGGGCTGCCCCGGCTCATCGAGCTGGTGGACGCCCGGAAGACGCCGGACACGCCGATGATGACGGTCCACCTCGACAAGGAGTACGCCACCGACCGCGAGAAGGCCCACGAGGTGGTCTGGAAGATCGAGGCCACGCGCATCCTCGCGCTGGGCGACGTCTCGACGAACGTCGCGGACATGCTCGTCCGCATCGACCTCAACGAGGAGACGCTCGCCGAGCGGTGGCCGACCGTCGAGAGCCTCGACGATATCGCCGGCGAGATAGCCGGCACCATCGAGTCGGCGCTCGGCGTCGACACGGTCCGGCCGGAGCCGACCGTCGTCGAGTTCGGCCCCGACCAGCCCTCCTACCGGGAACTGCTCCAGCTCGTTGAGGAGCTGCGGGAGATCGTGTTCAAGGGCATCGAGGAGATAGACCGCGTCGTCATCCGGAAGGAGGAACTGGAGGACGACGATGAGTTCGTTCTCTACACGGAGGGCTCGTCGCTGAAGGACGTTCTCGACATCGAGGGCGTCGACGCCTCGCGGTCGACCTGCAACAACATCCACGAGATCAAGAGCAACCTCGGCATCGAGGCCGCACGGGAGAAGATAATCAACGAGACGATGGACACGCTCGCCGAGCAGGGCCTCGACGACGTGAACATCCGCCACCTGATGCTCGTCGCGGACATCATGACCAACAACGGCGAGATAGAGTCCATCGGCCGGCACGGCATCTCCGGCAACAAGGACTCGGTGCTCGCGCGGGCGGCCTTCGAGGTGACGGTCAACCACCTGCTCGACGCCGCCATCCACGGCGAGGTCGACGAACTCGACGGCGTCACGGAGAACGTTATCGTCGGCAAGCCCATCAAGCTCGGGACAGGCGACGTCGACCTGCGGATGAGCGCAAAGCGCGCCGACGGCGGCACCGCCGACGACTGATAGCGATTCCCGCGCGAGTACTCACGTCATCACATGGCCGTCACCCTCTCCGACGAAGCCCGACAGTACATCGCCGCCTTCGACGCCGAGACGGACGTCGCGGCGACCGACTGCATCGTCGACGACGAGTTCGAGCGGGCCGTCTTCGTCGTCCCGCCGGGGCGGATGGGACAGGCCATCGGCCCCGGCGGCCAGCACGTCCAGCACCTCGAGGAGAGGCTCGGCCGCGACGTCGAAATCGTCGAGGGCGCCGACACCGCGGCGGCGTTCGTCGCCAACGCGCTGGCGCCGGCGGCCGTCTATAACGTGACGATAAGCAGCGAGGATGACGAGAAGACGGTCGCCTACGCGGAGGTCGACAGCGACGACCGGGGCGTCGCCATCGGGACCGACGGGCGCAACATCGAGGTGGCCCGACGGCTGGCCGAGCGGCACTTCGACGTCGACGAGATAGCCCTAACGTAGCAGTCGGCGGACGGCCCCGGCGACCCGGTCGAGAACCGACGACCCGCCGGTTCGCCGCTCGTGGTAGTGGTCGATGTCCACGAGCAGGTCCCCCATCCGGGGGTCGACGGTGCCGAGGTCGGCGTCGGTGCCCTCGCCCTGCATCGGCGGTTCCCGGACCAGCACGCACCCGCAGTCACGACACCGGAAGTAGCGGTTGGCGCCGGCGTCGCCGGCCAGTTCGTCGACCGCGTCGTGCTCGCAGTCGGCGTCCCCGCCGGCGCCGATGGCGTACGTTCGGGGGCCCCCATCAGGGGTCGTCGGCATACACGCGAGCACGTGCCACCGCGGCAAAAACCCCTCGTCGGGGCGCCTCGACCCCGCACGGCGCCGTCACCGAAAAGGGATGCTTAAGTAGCTCCGTCGGGAAATAGACCTACTATGGCGAACGGCAAATACGCCGCGCGGAAACTCAAGAAGGACCGCCAGAAACATCGGTGGTCCGACTCGGACTACGCGCGCCGTGCCCGCGGACTCGGCAAGAAGTCCGACCCCCTCGAGGGCGCCCCGCAGGGCCGGGGCATCGTCCTCGAGAAGGTCGGCATCGAGGCAAAGCAGCCCAACTCGGCCATCCGGAAGTGCGTCCGGGTGCAGCTCATCAAGAACGGCAAGCAG
>PXSE01000090.1 GCA_003022905.1 Halobacteriales archaeon QS_9_68_42 | reverse complement strand
CCGTATGAGCGACAACACGCCAGTCGTCGTGAAGGCGTACCGGACCCCGTTCGGGAAGGAGGACGGCGTCTTCTCGGAGGTTCGCTCCGAGGACCTCTCGATCCCACTCGTCAACGAGATACTCGGCGAGACCGGCCTCACCGGTGCCGAGGTCGACGACCTCAAGTGGGGGTGTGCCCAGCAGCGCGACGAGCAGGGCAACAACATGGCCCGCGTCATCGCGCTGATGAGCGAACTGGGCGAGGAGACCCCGGCGACGACCATCAACCGCTGGTGTGCCTCCTCGGCGGAGGCGATCATCAACGCCGCCGACGCGATTCGTGCCGGCCAGCGCGACTGCATCATCGCCGGCGGCGTCGAGTCGATGTCGCGGGTGAAGATGGGCGGGAACAACGCCATCCACCCCGGCCTCAACGACGAGCACAACATCGCGGCACTGCAGATGGGCATCACCGCCGAGGAGGTCGCAGAGCGGTACGACGTCTCCCGCGAGGAGCAGGACGCCTACGCCGCCCGCTCCCAGCAGCGCGCCTGCGCCGCCACCGAGGAGGGCCGCTTCGACGACGAGATCGTCCCCATCCGGGGCCACGACGACGACGGCGAGGAGATCATTGTCGAGGAGGACGAGGGGTTGCGCCCCGGCACCACAAAGGAGAAACTCGCCGAGCTGCCGACCGTGTTCAAGTCCAACGGCACCGTCACGCCGGGCAACGCCTCACAGACGACCGACGGCGCCGCGGCGCTTCTGATTACCTCGCGGGCCTTCGCCGAGGCCCGCGGCCTCGGGGAACTGGCCGATATCGGTAACAACGCGGTCGCGGGCGTCGAGCCCGAGGTCATGGGCATTGGCCCGATTCCGGCGTGTGAGAACCTCTTCGAGCGCTCCGGCACGACGGCCGACGACTACGATCTCGTCGAGCTCAACGAGGCGTTCGCCTCCCAGTGTTACCACTGCCAGCAGGAACTCGGCTTCGACGACGACAGCTACAACGTCAACGGCGGCGCCATCGCCATCGGCCACCCGCTGGGCGCCTCCGGGGCCCGCCTGCCCGTCACGCTCATCCACGAGATGCACAGGCGCGACGACGCCGAGCACGGCATCGCCACCGAGTGCGTCGGCTTCGGGCAGGGCGCCGCAATCGAGTTCCACGTCGACTGACAGTTCGACCTGCCGGTAGCGTTTTCACGGGGTCGCCCCTCTGTCGCCCGTCTGGAGGCACCCACACCGACCTCGGCGTGTACGCCACCTCGGGTGCCTTCGCCCTCACCGTCTACCTCGTCGCCATCACCGTACTCGTTTTTGCGATGGGGGTTCCTCCCACCCGTCGGACCACGGCGACGCTGACCGACAGGTTCCTGCTATTCGTCGGCTCCTGCGCCGCCACGATAGTCGTCTCGGGGCGTCCAGTCGGGGGGACCCCGAGGCGGACGGGTGACCGTGCCGACCGAAAGAGCCATTCCGGAAGCGGTCGGACCGGCCGCCATGGTCAACCCCGTCCTCGGTACCCTCCTCATTGGGTTCGGTCTCCTCAGCGCGGTGTGGCCCTACAGGGTCGCCCGCTTCGAGGAGCAGCTCGACGCCATCGGCAGCAAGCAATCGTGGGACGAGGTCGAACCCGCCGAGTGGAAGGTCACGCTCACCCGGGGAATCGGCGTCGTCCTCGCCCTCTTCGGCGTCGCGGTCTTCCTGAACATCTGACCGGCAGGTACCTGCTGCCGGGAATCCATTCGGCGCCGCGACAACGAGACCCGCACCCGGGGCCTCCCTCGCCGCCCGGACATCTGCCGCGTTTTAGCTCGCTGTCGAGACTAGAGCGCGACGGGCGGCGGAAGGAAACAATTTTGTCCGGCGTATCTAAATGTACATTAATTGATGGTAAGCACGGTCTTTGTCCTCGGCCTCCTGACCGCCGTATTCGGAGTTGCCAGCGGCCTGAGCGCGCGATGGCAGGCCGAAGTCTCGTTCCGCCTCGAGGGCGTCAGTCTCGACGAGGTGAGCGAGAGGGGCAAAGAGCAAGCGGCACAACGGAACCGCCTCGTTTCCCTCGTCATCACGCTGTTCGGCACCGGAATGATGCTCGCGGGGATTCTGTAGCCCCAGACGCAACAGGGACGCCCCTACAGTTCGCCCTTTGTCGACGGCGCGTCGCTCCGGCGGTCGTCGATCCGCGTGGCGTCGTCCAGTGCCCGCGCCAGCGCCTTGAACAGCGCCTCTATCTCGTGGTGGGCGTTCTCGCCGTCGACGGCGACGTGCAGGGTCAGCCCCGCGTTCGTCGCCAGCGTCTCCGCGAAGTGCCGGGCCATGTTGCTGGTGAATCCCCCGACCGACTCCTGGGAGAACTCCCCCTCGAAGTAGAAGCGCGGGCGGCCCGAGACGTCGACGACGACCTCGGCGACGGCCTCGTCCAGCGGCACCTTCCGGTCGGCGTACCGGACAATGCCGCGCTTGTCGCCGAGCGTCTCTTCGAGGGCCTCACCGGTCGCGATGGCGACGTCTTCGACGGTGTGGTGGTCGTCGATTTCGAGGTCGCCGTCACAGCGCGCCGTTAGGTCGAACAGGCCGTGTTTGGCGAGCGACGCCAGCATGTGGTCGAAGAAGCCGATGCCGGTGTCGACGGTGCTGTCGCCGTCGCCGTCCAGCGATAGCGTCACCTCCACGTCCGTCTCGGCCGTCTTGCGCGTGACCGCCGCCGTCCGGTCCGTCATGGCTATCTCTTCTCGCGCTCGTTTAAGCCGGTTGCGGCGCCCAGCAGAGTGCGCTCTCCGCCCGCTTTTTTATGTCTGGCCGACATATCCGGCGGTATGCTCGAGTTGGTCAGTCTGGCATGGTCGGCCTGGAAACTGAGTATCAAGCGGCTCGGTCCCTACGGCGCCGCGGCGGTGACGGTGCTGTCCGTCGTCGGGTTCGTACTGCTCCGCAACAAACTGGAGGAGCGCTACCCCGAGCTGGCGGACGACCTCGAGCGAGCGGTGTAGTCGGACGCCCGTCCGACTGAACTTTTTGTGCCTCGCGCCGGACGTGTGGGGTCGTGAGCGCCCGGAACCTGCTCCCGACCGCGGCGGCGCTGACCGAATCGGTCGCGCCGGCGGTCCCGCCGACGGCCCGCGAGGGACTGCTGGCCCGGGTCGTCCTGGCGTACGGGCGAGTTCGGCGGTTCGCTTAAACGTCGTTCGCCTCTGCGAGGGTGAAATGGCCCTCGTAGAGCGCCGTCCCGACGACGACGGCGGCGGCGCCGGTTTCCTTCAGCGCGCGGATGTCCGCCAGCGTCGAGACGCCGCCCGAGGCGACCACCGGAATGTCGACGGCGTCGACCACGTCGGCGACCAGTTGCCGGCGGATTCCCTCCATCCGGCCCTCGACGTCGACATCGGTGAACAGGACGGCCGCGGCGCCCTCGTCGTCGTAGCGAGCGGCGGCTTCGGCGGGGTCCAGGCCGGTCTCCTCGGTCCACCCCTCGACGACCACCTCGCCGTCTCTGGCGTCGAGGCTCACCACCACGCTGCCGGGGAAGTCCTCGTTGATGGCGCCGACGATGGCGGGGTTCTCGACGGCGGCGGTGCCGAGGATGACCCGGTCGACGCCGGCCTCCAGAAGCGTGCAGGCGTCGTGGGCGGTCCGGATGCCACCGCCGAGCTGAACGTCGACGTCGACGGCTTCGAGGACGGCCTCGACGGCAGGGGCGTTCTCCCGGCGGCCCTCGAAGGCCCCGTCGAGGTCGACTAGGTGCAGCGTCCCGGCGCCGGCCTCGACCCACGCCTCGGCGGCCTCGACGGGGTCGCCGTACGTCTTGCCGGTGTCCCGCTCGCCGCCGACCAGCTGGACCACCTCGCCGTCCTGCACGTCGACTGCCGGGACGACCTCGAAGGAGGGGAACATGTCGGCATCCCGGACCCGACCGGTCAAAAGCCTGCCCCTCGGCGGTGGGTCGGGGGCTTATTTCCCCGCCCCATCTGGTGTACGTATGGACCTGCTGCTCGTCGTCGGTCTCGGGTGGGGCCGGGCGACCCGGACCGCGACGGCACGGGGGCCCGTCCGCGGCGAGGGCGCCAGCATCTCGGTCGGGGCGCTGGCGGCCGACGACGCCGCGACCGTCGGCGAGGCGGGCCACGGAGGGGGCGCCTCCCCGCCCATCGGCGAGGAGGACCCCGAGGACATCCCCGCCGCCTCGGACCTCTTCGACCCCGAGACTACCGGCCGGGTCATCCTGATGCAGAACGTCGTCCCGGCCATCGCTACTGTCGGGGCATTCCTCGTCTTCCGAGTCCTACCGCTGACCTGACGCCCAGGGCCTTGCGCGAGTAGTTACATCTTGATGCCCACGGTAGAATACCTCAACTACGAAGTGCTGGACGACCACGGCTGGTCGATGGACGACGACGACCTCTTCGAGGCGGCGGCCGACGCCGGCCTCGACGGGGAGGACTACGGCAACCTCGACGTCGCGGAAGGGGAGTACATCCTCGAGGCCGCCGAGGCCCAGGGCTACGACTGGCCCTTCTCGTGCCGTGCCGGCGCCTGCGCCAACTGCGCCGCCATCGTCACGGAGGGCGACATCGACATGGACATGCAGCAGATCCTCTCCGACGAGGAAGTCGAGGAGAAGAACGTCCGCCTGACCTGCATCGGGAGCCCCGCTGCCGACACGGTCCAGATCGTCTACAACGCCAAGCACCTCGACTACCTGCAGAACCGCGTCATCTAGCCCCGCCGTTCGGTTCTCACACTCCGCCTTCCAGCGCCGCCAGCACCGTCGCCGTCTCGACGATGGTCGCGAACTCCCCGGAGAGCTGTGCCAGCGCCAGCCGGTGGTTCTGTTCTGCGGCGTACCGGGTGCCGTCCAGTTCCCGGTCGAACGTCACCGTTGCGTCGTCGACGACGTAGGGCTCGAACCCGAGGTTCTCGGCCATCCGCGCGGTCGTCGAGACGCAGTGGTCGGTCGTGAACCCGAAAAAGACCGGCCGCTCGACGCCGGTCTCCCGGAGGCGCTCCGTGAGATCCGTGCCGATGAAGGCGCTATTGACCCGCTTGGTGACGATTGGTTCGTCGGCCGCCGGTTCCGCCTCGGGCTTGAACGCGTGGCCCGGCCGGTCCGACCGGAGCGGCGACCCGCCCTCGGTGGAGTCGTGTCGCACGTGCACCACGGGAAGGCCGGCCGTCCGGAACCCTTCGAGCAGTTCGGCGACGTGCCGCTCGGCGTCGGGATTGTTCCGCTCACCCCATCGGTCGTCGTCGAACCCCGTCTGGACGTCGATGGGAATAAGCGCCGCCTTCCCCAGGCGGAGCGATTCGTGGTCCGTATACGGCATCTCTCGGCTACGGATAGCGAACCCGTGCGGATATAGCTTCCCACCCCGACGGCGTTCGCATCTTGAGTGGGCGTTCGTCCAAGCGCGGGCGGCCGCCGCCACGGCCGCGAGTACGTGAGTTTATATCCGAGGTGGACGCAATCCGGGCCGTGTCACTGGTCTTCGGAATCGCACACGGCCCCGACCTGTTGCGGCTGGTGGCGGTGCCGGTGCTCGGGTGGGCCGCCCTGCGGGACGTGCGGACCCGGCGGGTGCCCAACCGGACGTGGCTCCCGCTTGTCGCCGTCGGCGTCGTCGCGCTGGCGTGGGATGTCCTGCTGGTCTCGACCGGCTTCGGCCTCCGGCTGTTCGCACTGCAGGTCGGGCTCTCGCTGGGGCTCGTCGCCCCGCTCGGCTACGTGTTCTGGCGGCTGGGCGGCTTCGGCGGCGCCGACGCCAAGGCCGTGATGACGCTGGCGCTCGTGTTCCCCGCCAGTCCGGCGTTCTACGTCCCGCTGGCCGTCGAGACGGCACTGTCGGGCCCCCTGCCGCCGGCGCTGGCGACGACCCTCCTCCGCACCACGTACCCGGTCGAGTTGACCGACAGCGGCGTCTTCTCGCTGACCATCCTCTCGAACACGGTGCTCGTGGGGCTGGCCTACCCGCTGGCGCTGGCGTTGCGGAACCTGCCGCGCGGGGAGATCACGCCCGCGATGTTCATCGGCCGGCCCGTCGCCGTCGAGGACGTCCTCGGAGAGTACGGCCGTCTACTGGAGACGCCCGAGGGGTTCACGCGCCGGGGCCTCGACGTCGACGCCCTGCGGATGTACCTGCGGTGGCGCGGCGTCGACCTCAGAACGCTCCGGGCGGCCCCGGACCGCTACCGACACCCCCTGCCGACCGAGCGGAACGACCCCGGCGACGGCTCCATCGTCGACGACGAACGCGCGCTGGTCGACGGCGGCGCCACGCGGGCCGTCCGGCCGCTCGATTCCTGGGGCGCAGAGCGGTTCCTCGAGTCACACAGCGCCTACGGCACCACACCCGCCGAACTCCGGGAGGGCCTGGAGGTGCTCGCCGAAGCCGACCGCGAGTCGGTGTGGCTCACGCCCGGTATCCCGTTCATCCTGCCGATGTTCGCGGGGCTGGTGGTGGCGCTGACGTACGGCGACCTACTGTTCGCGCTCCTGTCGGCGCTCGGCCTGGCCTGAGCGCCGCTCGCTCCGGCCGTCGGGCCGCGCAGCCGCCCTTTCGACGGTCCAACGAAAAGGCCTATCCCCGCGAGCGACCCACGTCGAGCCATGTCCGTCGACCTCGCGTTCGACGATGAGGGGTTACTCCCCGCCGTCGCCCAGGACGCCGACTCGGGGGCGGTGCTGATGCTCGCCTACGTCTCGGAGAAGGCGGTGGCGATGACCCGCGAGACGGGGGAGGCCCACTACCACTCGCGTAGCCGCGACGAACTGTGGAAGAAGGGCGCCACGAGCGGCCACACCCAGGCCGTCGAGGAGGTCCGGGTCGACTGCGACGGCGACGCGCTGCTGTATCTCGTCGACCAGACGGGCGGCGCCTGTCACACCGGCTACGAGAGCTGTTTCCACCGCACGCTCGACGGCGACGTCGTCGGCGAGCGGGCGTTCGACCCCGAGGATGTCTACGGGGAGTGACGACGCCGTCGGGGAGCTGGAGGCCGCCGCCGACCGCCTCCAGCGCCTGCGCAAGCACCCGCCGGTCGACCGCGAGGCCGTCGATTCCGTCGCCGACGCCCACGAGTCGGTCCTCGGGGTGCTGGACCGGTGGGAGAAGCGGGCCACCGACTGGGACGACTTCCGGGGGTACGTCGAGTTCCGGGACGACCTCTCGGAGACGCTCGGGTCGATTCCGGAGGACGTTCCCGAGAGCGACGCCTTCCTCGCGGCCGACGACCACGTCAAAACCGGCGGCGTCTCGAAGTCGCTGACGGAGCGCGACTT